>DBDG01000069.1 GCA_002293475.1 Lachnospiraceae bacterium UBA938 | reverse complement strand
GGCTGCCGCCCAGAGCCGGACGAGGTCTTGGCGCGCCGGCCGGCTGTCGCCGCCAAAAGATTTCCGCAGCCGGGATCCCAAGGAGCGGTTCCTTACTTTTTATTATGACCAAGAAGCGGAGGATATCGGCGGTCAGGAGCTGGCGCTGAGCCTTACCGGAGATTCCCTGATCATGCAATTTCGGGAAGGCAGCTTACAGGAAGAATGTGTTACCGAACTGCTGGGATATTATAAAGGCCTGCTGCAGGCAATATATCGGCAGGGGGNNTCGGCAGGCGGAGCCGGCATATGGATAATGGCCGCGGTAGGAGTAAGGAAATGAAAAATGCTTTGTTATTTCCCGGACAGGGAGTGCAGTATGCCGGGATGGGTAAGAAATTATATGATTCATTTGCTATTGTCAGGAAGATTTTTGACCAAGCGAGTGAGGCTGCCGGGGCAGATCTAAAAAAACTATGTTTTGAAGGAAGCCGTGAAGAGCTGCGCCGGACGGAAAATACCCAGCCGGCGGTATTGACGGTATCGTTCGGGGCATTTCAGGTATTGAGCCGGGAATTGGGTTATGAATTTGCTTATCTGGCCGGCCATAGCCTAGGGGAGATCACGGCCTTATGTGCGGGCGGAGCCATTGCCTTTGCGGATGCTGTCCGTCTGGTACAGCTAAGGGGAAGGCTGATGCAGCAGGCCGCCACGGGCAAGATGTGTGCGGTAACGGGAAAAACGGCGGATGACCTGCGCAGGCTGTGTGCTCAGGTGAGCGCCGCCGGTGACTGGGTTCAGATTTCTAATTACAACGCCCCCAGGCAGACGGTTCTCGCCGGGGATGAGGAAGGAATCAAAAAAGCCGTCGCGTATCTTGCCGCGGAAGGGGTGCGCACGGTCGAGCTGAATGTCAGCGCCCCTTTTCATAGCCGGCTGATGGAACCGGCGGCCGGACAGTTCCGGGAAGCCCTCCGTCTGCTTAGCATGGCTCCTTTACAGATCCCGGTGGTGTCCGGCGTGACCGGTGCCGTCTATGCGGATGAAGGCCGGATCAAAGATATTCTGGCCCTGCAGCTGCTAAGTCCGGTGGAGTGGACAAAGGTCATTGCTTTTCTGCGGATGTCCGGGGTTTCCTGCTTACTGGATGCCGGACCGGGTGTGACGATGAAAAACCTTGTAACAGCCAATAATCCTGCCCTTTCCGCCATTGCCGTGGATGACAGCAAGGAGCCTTTTTTCGGAGCGGCTTCGGCGCCGGGCGCAGCGTCCGGTGTTTCATCCGGCATCAAATGGGAAAACGGCCGGGAATACCTGCAGATCTGCCTTGGTCTGGTGGTTTCGGCCAGAAATGAGGGGACGGATGCCTTCCTCAAGCCATACGGAGAATTAAAAGCCATCTTAAGCCGTTATGCGGAAGACAGTTCCGAGCCGGCAATAAGCGAACTTAAAGCAGCTTATCAACTGGTCTGTGAGATCGGGAAAGCCAAAAGACTGTCCCAGGAAGAGTATGCGATGCTGACAGAGCCGATAATGCTGCAAGAAAGGATTTATGATGAAGATTGATCTGAGCAGCCTGGCCTATGAGTCCGGCCAGGAAAAAGTCCGAAAACAAGTCCGAAAAGAAGTCCGAACAGAAGTCCAAAAAGAAGTCCGAAAAGAAGTCGAAAAGGTAGTCCGAGTCCATGAAGAAGGATCGCGTGAGAGTGAAGCCCGCGCCAGCGACATTGCCATTATCGGCCTAGCCTGTCGCTTTCCCATGGCGGACAATGCCGAAGAATTCTGGCAGAACCTGGTGTCCGGCGCCAATTGCGTCGGTGATTTTCCCCGGCACCGCCAGCTTCAGACCGAAGAAATGGTAGCCCGCCGGGAAGAGTATGACAGCGGTAAGGGATATTATGCCGGGGGGTTTCTGGCGGACAGCGACTGCTTTGACCATCAGTTCTTCGGAATATCTCCTACGGAAGCCAGCTTGATGAGCCCCGAACAGCGGAATATCCTTGAGGTGGCTTACACGGCAATCGAAGAAGCGGGTTATGGGAACGGACGGCTGTCAGGCAGCCGGACCGGTATCTATATCGGCCACAGCACGGATTTTGGCATTATATATAAGGAATTTGTTAATACCCTGAACCCTGACATGAAGGCAATGGGGGTCTCCGGCAACCTGAACGGGCTGATCGCGGGCCGGCTTGCTTACCTGCTTGACTTACACGGCCCCTGCATGATTGTGGATACCGCCTGCTCCTCGGTCATGGTAGCCATCCATACCGCCTGTGAGGCCTTGCTGGGAGGAGATTGCGACGTGGCTCTGGCCGGATCGTGTAAATTCGACCTGCTGCCGCTGGTCAGTCTGCGGGACGGAGAGGATGTCGGCATCAATGCCGAAGATGGAAAAACCCGGAGTTTTGATTATCAGTCCCAAGGTGCCGGCTGGGGTGAAGGTGTCGGGGTGCTGATTCTCAAACCATTGGCCAAGGCACAAAAGGACGGCGATATCATCCATGCCGTGATCAAGGGAACCGCCATCAATCAGGACGGCACCTCGGCCAATCTTACCTCCCCCAATTCAGATGCTCAGGCAGAAGTAATCCGCCTAGCCTGGAAAAAAGCCGATATCGATCCGGAAACCATTTCCTATATCGAAGCCCATGGAACCGGAACAGCTCTGGGCGACCCGATTGAAATTGCCGGCATCACGAAAGCCTTTGCCGGATATACGGACAAAAAACAGTTTTGCGGGGTGGGGTCGGTGAAAAGCAATATGGGGCATCTGGAGCATGCTGCCGGTTGTGCCAGCATGATTAAGGCGATTTTTTCCCTAAAAAACAAGCAGCTGGCTCCGTCGATTAATTTCACTTCACCCAATCCCCGGATCGCTTTTGAGAACAGCCCGGTATATGTTAACACTAGGCTCCGGGAATGGCAACCGGAATGTGGGATCCGCCGCTGCGGCGTCAGCGGTTACGGCTTAAGCGGGACGAACTGCCACATCATCCTTGAAGAAGCTCCGGAAGCACTCCGGGCGGCCGGCGCCGAGCCGACCTGCCGGCTGCTGCCGGTTTCTGCGGACAGCAAGGAAGGCGTGCTTAACTATCTCTGGAAATACCAGGAGATTCTTCATCGTCAGCCGGATTTGGATCCGGAACTTCTGATGCTGACCGCCGGCACGGGAAGGTATCGGGGAACCTTCCGGGCCGCGCTGTGCTTTCGGGACATAGCCGAGCTGCGCCACAAGCTGGAGCTTCTTTATCTGGCCAGTCTGGCGGCGGAGGCCGTAAACGGCGGAAGCCTGGCCGATGAACTACCGATCAGCAAAGCCGATCCGGATCAGGAGCGGAAGCCGGAACTACTGATCAGTAAAGCTGAGACAGATCCGGAACGTAAGCAGGAACTGACCGAAAGAGCGGCGTCTGTCCTCCGTCAGATAAAAACGGAAAGCATCGCAAGGGAAGAGGGAATCATCACCTTGGCGCGCTTGTTTGTCCAAGGCGCCGAGCCGGATTTTTCCCGGTTGGCCGGCCAGGGGGCCGCTAAAAAAATCAGTCTGCCCACCTATCCTTTTATGAAAACCACGCACTGGGTCAAGCCTGTAACCCGCAAGACGGTCGACGTGGCTCCCCATGTCATGGCGTCAAGTCGGCTGCATCCCCTTTTGCACAGGTTGGCGGCCGATACCTATGACCGGGTCATATTTGAAAGCCGGTTCCGCACCCGGGATACTTGGGAGATCAAAGACCATGTGGTGGCAGGAATCCCGCTTCTCCCCGGAACTTCATATATCGAGATGATTAAGGCAGCCATGAAAAGCCGTTACGGAGACAGTCCGGTGGTAATCAAGGATCTGGTTTTTATGTCGCCGCTGTTGCTTAAAGAAGATGAAGAAGTAACCGTGCACTTGGTTATCCGGGTGGGCGAGGAGGAAGCCGGACGATTTACCATCATTGGCCGGGTTGCCGGCCAAGATCAAGAGGGGGGAAACCGGGACTGGGTGATGCATGCCCAAGGGAGCCTGTCACTGCATTTTCCGGAGGAGCTGCATATCGATCTGGGAGCTATCAGGAAAAGCTGTGGCAGCGGTAAGCCTCAGAACTATGGTTATGAAGCGGGCGCATCAATTGAGATGTCCGACCGCTGGGAATGCGGGGATGAGCTCTATACCAACGGGACAGAAACCCTTGCTTTTTTATCCTTGCCCGAAAAATACCTTGAGGAAGCAAAAGCGTACCAGCTTTACCCCGCCCTTCTGGATGAAGCAGCCAATACCTCCCTGCGGACGGTGGGAAAGGGATTATATCTGCCTTTTTCTTATCGGAAGGTCACCATCTACCAGCCGCTCACTCGCGATATATGTAGCTATGTAAAGCGGAAGGACAGACAGCAGACGGAGGAGCTGGCGACGTTTGATATTACCGTTACCGACCCGGAAGGGAGGGTGCTGCTGACCGCGACCGATTATACCGTGAAGAAGGCGGGACAAAGCATTGCCCCGGCTCCCCATATCCATGATGCATGCCGGATGAGCTGGAAAGAAGCGGCGCTTCTTCCTGACCGTCTTGTGCGGCAAAGCGGCGGCATCATCTTAGTCAGGAGCAATGACCGGGCGGCATGTAAGCTAAAGGAAGCTTTAGCGGAGCAAGACCCTGCACTGACGCCTGTGAATCTGGACAGCTGCCATACAGAGGAAGATTTTGCGGGGCTTGCCCGCCGGCTGAGACAGGCCGGACATAGCTCCTTTCATATAGTTTTCGCCGGAACGCTGCCGGAAGACCGTTCCGGCCGGGAGACACCGGATGCGGGCGCGCCGGAGCGCTCATTGGCAGCCCAGCTCGAAAAAGGGGTTTACGCGGTCAGCAGAATAGTCAAAGGCCTCATCGCCTATTTAAGCGGTACAGCTTTGCGGCTGACGCTGGTGGGCAGCCAGGCTTTTCCCGTCGGGGCAACGTTCCAGGATCCCAATCCGGCTGATGCCGCAATGTTTGGCCTTGCCTTGGCACTGCCCGACGAATACCGGCGGCTGACCCGAAAATGTGTCGATATCGACAGTGATACCGACATGGCGCTTATCAGGGAGGAAATCCTGGCTGACGGAGCCGATGCAATCGTGGCATACCGGGATAACCGGCGCTACATCCAAGAAATGGAATATGCCCCTTTAGAACCGGTACCGGCTCTGGCGAAACCGGAAGTGCCTAGGCTCCGGGAAGGAGGACTTTATGTAATTACCGGCGGAATGGGTGCCCTAGGATTGCTGACGGCAGAACATCTTAGTCAGGCTGCCCGGATAAATCTTCTTCTTATTAACAGAAGCCACTTTCCGGAAGAGGAAAGCACTGATCCGGCTATAAAAGAGAAATCAGCGAGACTGAAAGCGATCCGGGAAAGGGGTTGTCAGGTGTTGATACGCAGCGCCATAGTTACCGAGGAAGAAAGCATGATCCGCGTCCTGGCGGAAGCAAGAAGCCGGTTCGGCCCGGTACGTGGGGTAATCCATGCCGCCGGGGTGGCCGGTAACGGTTTTCTGCGCAACCGGGACGAGGAGCAGATCCGGGAAGTCTTGGCACCCAAAACCCTGGGAACAGCCCTGCTGGATCATCTGACCGAGGCGGACAGGCCGGATTTCTTCATCCTGTACTCTTCGGTTTCGTCCGTCATCGCGGATGCCGGGCAGTGCGACTATACGGCGGCCAATAAGTTCATGGATGCCTATGCTCAGTTTGGTGCCCGGGCAGGGAAAAAGATAACGGCAGTCAACTGGCCGGCATTTGCTGAAACAGGAATGGCGGTAGCCTATGGAGTGGATCTGAAGCAGGAAATATTTCCGCCCATTAGCAACCAAGCCGCCCTTGCGGTTCTGGACCGGCTGATAGCCGCCAGTGGGACGGCTGGCGGCTGGGAACAGCTGATCGTGGGAAAGCCGGCGGTTTCCCGGCTGCTTTCTGCCCCAAGGGCCTATCTGCCTCCCTTGTCACCGGAACTTCTGGCCAGAGGCATGAGCGGCCATCGCCCGCCGGAATCAGGCCAGTCCGGGAAGGGAGTCCAGAATATCAAGCCAGCGGTCATATTGACCGGCAAGAAAGAGTTCACCGCGACAGAACGCCGGGTCGCTGATGTACTTGGCGGTGTCCTGGGACTGACCGAAGTGGATGTAAACAGCAGTTTTTCCGGACTGGGAGGCAATTCTATATTGGCGGTAAAAGCGGAACTGGATATGGAAGAAAGCGGCATAATGCTGACACTTTCTGATCTTTATAGCTTCAACTCCATCGTCAGCCTAGCCCTACATGCCGACCGGAGCCAGGAAGTGCCGTCGGAAAGAACCGGGAAAATAGTGCCGGCAGTAGCACCGACGGGAGCGTCGGCAGGAGCACCGACAGTAGCACCGGCAGGAGCGCCGGCAGGAGCGTCGGAGTACTCTTATGACAGCGGCGGCAGCCGGATTATGCTAGAAGGAGTCGAGCCTTTGGCGGGTCCTTATTATAAGAACTGCTTTTATTCAGGACTGCTGCCGGTCATTCTCTCTTCGGGAGCAAATATTCAGCCCTTTCTGATGAATGATATCGTGACATATTCTGATCACAGAAGCATGGATGATAAAGATAAGGGGAAAAGCGGAAGCATTACAATAAATGAAGAATATCTGCCCTTGGCACCCTTGGCGGAACTGCTGCAAGAAAGCGGGATCAGGATAAGTAGCTATGTGGGGAAATCAGATGTAATCACTAAGGTTCGTCAGGGATTAAAACAGGGGAATCCGGTTATGGTGAGCGTGGACGGCTATTTTGAGCCGAACCTGCGGGACTGCTATCAAAAACAGCATGTGCCGCACGCCTTCTTGATTTATGGATTTGATGATGCCGAGCAATGCTTTTATATATTAGAACCTAAGAATCACGGCAGCATGGTATATGATAAGCTTACAATCGGTTATTCAGACTTAGTGATATGTTATGAGGGCTTTCTGGAGAAATACAGCGATATGGACATTGTCAGCAGTGTTCTGGAAGATATTATCTATCGGCCCGGAACGGAGCTTCCCAATATATTTGAATTCATAAAGTCGGGCGGGTCGGGGCTGGCTCAGGTGCTGCCGGAACCGGCCGCTGCCGGTGCGTTTGCCGACTACCGGCGGGGCATCATAGACAACCAGGCCAGGACGGCCGCCGGCCGAAAGCTGCTGAAAACCTACATTGACTGTATCGACAAGGTGGATTCATTAGAAGGATTCTTCCAAAGTGAACAAGAGCGGATGTCGGAAGACTATAGCGCGATTGTCAAAGCTCTGAAAATTAAGCATTATCAGCTAAGCCAGGCGTTCCCGGAGGCGGCCGGCCTGCATGAGCAGCAGCAGGATATCATCAGCGGCTGGGAAAAGATGAGAAATATCATAGTAAAATACTCCTATACGAAAGAATTTAAGCAGACGGATGAAAAAAAGTTCAGAGAACATCTGGCAGCTATTATCCGTCGGGAAGAAGAGCTGGAAAGACATGTATTTACCCTTTTATCATGATAGCTTTTATAACTGTGTCGAGGATTGCCTAGCCAGTGTGATCGCTTATTATGGCCGTGACCACAGGTATATTTTTGCTGAAAGCTGGCATATCCTGCCTCCGACAACTTTGCCTGGCAGTGAGATGCCAATGTATGAGCAGAAGCGGACAGCAGAGCGTTACTGCGGAGTCCACCTGGATCTCCGACTGTTTCAACAGTATGATGAACTGAAGGAATATATCCTAGCCGGCCTAGCGACAAACAATCCGGTGATGCTGGGAGTCGATATGTACAATCTGCCTTGGTCAGAATTCTGCGGGAAGGTTCACGCTGAGCATTGCATCGTTATTCACGGCCACCGGAAAGATGACAGTTTTAACGTAGATGATATGACGAGACAGGTAAGGAATCTCGAATTCAACTTAAGAGACGGGGCATCTTCCCCTAGCTTTGCCTGCATCTGTAAGGTGGCAGACAGCAGCTTGCCGGGAGATGAAGAAGTGATTCACAACAATATCCGGCGGCTGAAAGAAGAAGTTGAAGCGCAGAAAGGATATGAACAGCTGCTTTCGATGGCGGCGGAATGGAGCGGCAATGAAGAAGCAAGCTTTGCTTATTCGCCGGAACTGGCAGAGTTTGAAAATTTCTCATATACCCTGATAGCGGCGGGAAGGGGCCGGATCGCTTTTGCCGAGCTGCTTGCTCATATAAGCGTAAAATCAGGCAGCCATCAGTTAGATGATATTATATATGATCTGAAAGCCAAGGGCGCCAGATGGGTGACTTTACGCAATCGTCTTATCAAGTACCGGATGAAAGGCAGCTGGGCTCAGAAAAGCAAAGAATTCATGGATCATTTTACCGAGCTGATTAACCAGGATAAAGCGATTTATGAACGATTTATTTCGTTGCGGGATAGGAAAAAAGACCGGTCTTTTTCTAAGCCGCCAGCTGATCTGCCGACAGAGACAATGTTCATTGATCTAAAGCCATACTATAATGCCAATGCTTTTAACAGCCATCTTCTTGGCAATAAAGAGGGTTTCGACAAAAATGGCTATTATTACGGATATGAAGATGAAAACCGGCTGATTGATATTGAGACGGAGGGAATCAAGGTCAGTCTCCCCGGGAACGGCCGGCTGGATCACATCAGCTGCCAGAGCCAGTATCTTCCGGCGGAATGTCGGAACCTGCAAGCCGTTCTGGTGATTGGAAGTTCGGAACACGGAGACTTTGCCGCCGATCTTCTCTTTCAATATGAAAACCATGCGGAAAAGGTTGAGCTGATACTTTCCGACTGGTGGGATAAGGGGCGCTATGGGGAAAAGGTGGTAAAATCTTTGGATTGTCTTAAGTATACGGCTGATTACCAAGCTTATGAAAAAGTCGGAACCGTCAATTTGTTTAGCCAGACAATCCGGGTCAAGGAGGGGGATAATAAAATGCTGCAAGGGATAAAACTGCCGGATGTACCCAACATCAGGATATTCGGACTGGTTTTGTTTTACCGGCTTTGATGTCGCATATAGAAATTTTGAGTATCAAAAGTACAGAGACTAGTTGAAAAAAAATAAAAGTAAAGGAGTTCCGCAGGAAACTGCGGAATACATGGGAAAAAATATGATAAATACAATGCTAGACTTAAGATATTCGCATGTCACCGGCGGCAAAGTCTCCCAGGAAGAATTAGATATGCGGCCAAACTGGGACAGGCTCATGGAGGAGTACCGAGTTGGCTTTCCAAACATTTATGTGAACGGAGATTCCGCAGGAAATAAAATATCCCTGACCTTCGACGATGCACCCGACCGGCAATGTACGCCGCTGATCCTGGACATCCTGAAAGAATACCAGGTGCCGGCTGTGTTCGCGGCTCATGGCCGCCACACTGAGGAAGATGCCGATATTTTATTGAGGGTGCATAAAGAAGGCCATGAGATCATCAACCATACCTATGACCATCTATCCTTGCCGCAGATCGGCCAAAGCAGAATCAAGGAAGAAATCTTGCGGACCGAAGCGATCATTTTTGAGCTTACCGGGAAAAGAACCTGTTTGATGCGTCCTCCTTATGGAAAACTGTCCAGAGAAGTTTTTGCGACAGTCGCCGACCTAGATTACGGCATCCTGATGTGGTCTTATAACACCTATGACTTCGTAGCGACCCAAAAAGAAGAAATCCTGGAAGGAATGACCGAAGCTGTCAGGCCTGGGGAGATCATCTTGATGCATAGCTATGAAAATAAAGAGCCGACGGTAGAGGCGCTGGAGACGATTATTACCGATTTGCGGACACGCGGATTTCATTTTGTGCCCATAACCGAGCTGCTGGGAATTGACTGTTATCGAGTTTCTGTTCACGCCTGACCGGTGGATGCTTATATACGGTCCCATCAGCCATGCACAAAAGGGAGGTGATTATTATACCGGTAAATAATTCCCCTAAAGTATCCATAGTCATTCCGATATATAACTGCGAACGCTACTTGCCCCGCTGTCTGGCGGCGGTGACCGGACAGAGCTGCCGTAATCTGGAGATCATCTTGATAGACGATGCCTCCACCGACGAAAGCCGGAAGATCAGCCAAGCTTACGCAAAACAGGATACCCGGATCTTATTATTACATAACGAGCAGAACCGCGGCCCGGCAGCCAGCCGCAACCGGGGGATCCAAAGCATGTCCGGTGAGTATGTTTATTTTATGGATTCTGATGATGATCTGCATCCTTGCGCCATCGAGATATTGCTCGGACATTATTTGCGATATAACGTCGATCTAGTAATGGGAAACGTAAAGCGGATTGATTTCTTTGGACAGGAGTCGGAGGACTGGAGCGGGTCTTCGCGGCTGATACCGTCACGCGGCGAGGTGACAGAGCTGGTGGCGGGCTGGATGCGGGCATTTAACCGATACCGGGTGTTCGGCAGCGCCTGGGGCAAGCTGTACCGAACGGATATTATCAGCTCCCATCATATTTTATTTGATGAGACCATCAAAGCTTGGGAAGATATCTATTTCGTTATGTGCTATTTGGAGCATACCTGTAGCATTTATTATGAACAAAAACAGCTCTATTTTTACTACCATAACCAGGACAACCATGGCAGCGCGGCCACATACAGAGGCTATATGGATTTTACCCATACCGTCTATAAGGCCAGGGACATCATCTGGCCGGAACGGCGCCGGGAAGTCGTAAATGCTCTATTCTGCCATGCCTACAGTGAATGTGCGTTACGGATGATCTTCAACTGCGTATTTAGGATGAAGCTGTCACGGAAACTTATGGCAAATCTCCGGATACTAGTAAACGATCCGGTGCTGCAAGCGAGCATCGCCGGCTATGATCCGGGAGAAGTTATCCTGAACCGGCGCGCGCAGAAGCTGATTCCCGGGAAGCATATCGTCCTTCTTTTACTGGTTTATCGGCTGGATATCAGGAAAAGGAAGCGGGCAAGGGAAAAAGCGCAAGAGGTTCAGGTTAAAGCACTTGTGGAACTGAAGGAGCTAGTTTTCGGGAGAATGAACAGATGGAAAGCGTGATGAATCCTTTGATCAGTGTAATTATACCCACTTATAACCGGGCAGCTAAGATAGGCGCCGCCATTGATTCGGTCATTGGTCAGACCTATCCCGTCTGGGAGATCATCATCATTGACGACCACAGCCAGGACGATACGGAAGCGGCGGTTGAAGCATATATCCGCCGGCATGCAGCCATAAGGTATGTCAAACTGGAACAGAACTATGGCCCCGGGCATGCCAGAAATGTCGGTTTAGAGCTGAGTAAAGGCGAGTTTATTGCTTTTTTAGATTCTGACGATACTTGGTATCCGGAACATCTGGAAAAGCATATCGCGGTTATGCTGCGATATCATGTTAAACTGAGCTATTCATTCTGGGCGGTAAAGACACTGGACGGCAGGACGGTGCAGCTTTTTGAAGCAGGAACGTGGCACCGGAACCAGTTTGATAAAGCCGTTGCCGACGCCTATATTACCATAGAAGATAATATCGCTATTCTGAAAGCCCCTTTATTTATTGAATATGCCGTCATTAATAATGTATTTTGCGACTGCATCAATACTTTAGTAATGAGCAGAGAGGTTATCGGTACGTGTGGGAATTTTGATACCGGGTTAAAGGCCTGCGAGGATGACAATTTTAACTTCCGGCTTAAACTAAGATACGATGCTGTCGTGATTATGGAAAGTCTGTTTCTGTACCATCAGGGCACGGACAACCTGTATAATTTCATCGAACGGCAGACCGCCGATGTCAAGCATGTCGTCAGGGAAGCTGACAGCGTAAGAAAATTCACCAAACATCTGGTCAATAATTATATGTCCCATATAAAGAAAAAAAAGATATACCTAAGGCATAAGGGTTTTGCCCGGAAAAAAGAATTCGTCGCGGCATGTAATAAGGATCTAGCCGATATAAGCTTTGCCCTTGCTTATCTGAACAAAGAAATCAATAAGAAACTGGCCTTGCATTTTATATTAAGGTCAGCTATCTATGAATATCGGGCGGCCGCCTTACCGCTCCTGCTGAATATATGTTCCCACGGATATCTGTTCCGGAACCGGGATTACAGCCCGGATATTAATCTGTATTAACGGCTTAACACGGTTATTATTTCCGTGGCCGATATTACAAGCGGAGGTGGCAGTATGAATGAATATCCTTTAGTAAGCGTAATTATCCCCACCTATAACCGGGCGGATAAGCTAGGCGTGGCCATTGAATCGGTCATCGCTCAGACCTATCCCGCCTGGGAAATCGTTATCATCGACGACGATAGCCATGACGATACCAAAGCGGCTGTTGCCGCCTATATCAGCAAGCATGTGGCAATAAAGTATATCAAGCTCGATCGTAACAGCGGCCCGGCGTATGCTAGGAATGTCGGTATCAGGAGCAGCAAAGGCGAATATATTGCTTTTTTAAGTTCTGATGACACATGGTATCCGGAGCATTTAGAAAAGCATATCGCGGCTATGTTAGAATATCATGTGAAAGTGAGCTATTCATTCTGGACGGCAAAGACCATGGATGGTGGAACAGTAGGTCTTTTTGAAAAAGGTATGCTGCTAAGAAATAACTTTGATAAGGCCGTGGCCGAGTCTTACATTACGATTAACGATAATATCGCTTTCCTGAAAGCTCCGTTTTTTATTGAATATGCCATAATTAATGACGTATATTGTTATCACATTGATACTTTAGTCATCAGCCGTGAGGTGGTCAGGGAGAACGGAGATTTTGACGCTACCCTGCGGACCGCGGAAGATGATAATTTTTCATTCCGTTTGATGCTGAGATATGATGCCGTGGTAGTAATGGAGAGCCTGCACCTGTATCATCAGGGCACGGATAACCTGTATAATTTTATCGAACGCCAGACCGTCGATATTAAAAATGTTTCCAAGGAAGCGGACAGTGTAAGGAAATTCACCAAATGCCTGGTCAATAACTATAATTCTCATGTGAAGAAAAAAAAGATATATCTTAGCCATGGGAAGTTTTCCAGGAAGAAGGAATTTATCGGTTTGTGTAATAAGAACCTGAGGGAACTGAGCTTTGCCGTCGCCTACCTGAACAAAGAAATCAACAGAAGACTTGCCTTGCGGTTCATTTTAAAATCAATCATCTACGGATGCCGCGCGATCAGCTGGCGGCTTCTGCTGAATATAAGCTCCAACGGATATTTCTTTAAAAACAGTGATTACAATCCTTATATTAATCTGTTTTAGTTTTTTTAGAAAAAATGACATTATGTATTGTAAATATAACTAAAAATCGGTAAAATATACCTTGTGTATATAATAGCAACCATTAACAAAATTCAGTATTATTAAAAGGGAGAAAATTATGAAGAAAAACTGGAAAAGAATCATGGCAGTGTTATTGGCGGGCATCTTTATTGCCATTTCCTTGGTCGGCTGCGGAAATGCCAGCAGTCAAGATATCGGTGACGGAGAGAATACGGACACTGAGGTAAATCAGGAAGAGCAGGAAACCGAGCCGGCGGAAACCGATGCCGGGGAAGGCCAGGCGGAGGAAGCGGATGCGGCGGAGGCCGAAGCGGAGACGGTGGTCAGCGGGCCTAAGGAAGTGATTATTTACTTTGCCAACTGGAACGTGTACGGTAAGGGGGCGGCCGGGGAAGTGGCCTCGATCCCCTGGGAACAGATTACCTATATCAACCATTCCTTTTGGGCGGTCACTCCGGATGACGGAACTTCTGACAGCAGCTTTGACTGGCGTGACGGCGGCAACGAGCCGCGGACGGCGTTCAAGATTGAGTCAACCGATGCCGAGACCGATTATCTGGACGAAACGGCAAGCAGTGTGGATCCGGCACTGCCGGTCAATCATTTTGCCCAATATGAGCATTTTTCACAGCAATACCCGGATGTCAATATACTGATTGCGATCGGCGGCTGGAGCAGATGTGGATATTTTTCGGAAATGGCTTATACCGAAGCGGGCCGGGATTCCTTTATCAGCAGTTGTATGGAGCTGATGGAGCAATATCCTTGGATCGACGGAATCGATCTCGACTGGGAATATCAGGGCGGTAATATGGACGGCGAAAGACGGCCGGAAGGCCCCGATGATGAAGGCTGCCCGATCTGGGGAACCGCTGACGAAGACAACGCCAATTTCGCGCTTCTGGCGCAGGGATTGCGTGAAGCAATGGATGCCGCTTACGGAGCCGGAACCAAGAAACTGACCGCCTGCGCCTCTGCTTCATACGGCTACACCCTGCCTTGTCAGGACTGGGCGGCAGCAGAGCCTTATCTCGATTATATTAATATCATGACCTACGACCTGGCCGGAACTTGGGCAGGGATGACCGGCCATAACAGCGGGATGCCCGATGTCCGCAGTGCCGTCTCCTTCCTGCTCGGCAAGTCGATCCCGGCAGCCAAGCTGAATATCGGTTCGCCGATGTATGGGATGGACCTGAAGATGACCAGCGTCGTGTCCGATGCCATTGTCGGGGCGGAGATCGAACCGACCCGGCCGAGCACGGCGGAAGTCGATCAGACCCTGATCCGGGAGTTTAAGGATCTGGCCGTGAGCGGCTATACGGTCAAGGAAGAAAGCGGAAGAATGGTTCTTGACAGTGAATTTGCCAATGAAGGAACCGGCTGGCATTTTGTCTTTGATGACAGCGTGAAAGCCCCTTATCTTTATAATGATGATGATAGCTCCGTACATTACGGCTGGTACATATCTTTTGAGGATGAACTGTCCTTGCAGGCCAAGATCGACTTTATTCAGGAAACAAACCTAGGTGGGATCATAGTCTGGCAATGCAACCAGGACAGTGCGGAACGCACGTTGATTACCCAGATGGGGGAAAGCCTGATTACACCCTGAGTTAATATTAGATAAGCAACTCATTTCTTTTTAAAGCACACGTCATATCTATGCGCTGCTGCCTTTCTTCGTTGCCGGACGGAGGAAGGCAGCAGGCTGCTTTCCGTCACTACTTAGTTAAATGAGGTACATATGTTATGTGCCCGGGGTTGACTCGTATTAATTTAAGACAATTCGACAAGATTCAACAAAATACATCTTTATTCTTGACAAGAGAGTAAAGGACGTATAGAATAAAATTAATTGATTTCAATTGAATAATGACGGGGAAAGCAAGCGTACTGCTAACAGATCAATTAAGGTCTGCTATTGGAACGCTTGCTTTTGTTTTTAGAGCAATACTTTGCATACAACTAAAAGAACAGTATTTGCAACCAATTATTTGTCACCAAAGGAGGAGAAGTATTGATGGATTACCCTTACCAGTATGCCGCGATTCAATTCGACGGCAGCAAGACCGCCTCGGGAAGGGCGGATGTCGGCTTTCAGATGGACGGCTCCGTGCCGTTCACGGTTGACGCCTTCGTCAGGGTGACGGAAAAGCTGACCGCAAAAGTTATCCTGTCCCAGCCGGGCGGTTTCAGCTTCGGCATAGCCGGAAACAGGCTTTATTTCCGGCTGGAAGGCTTCCCGGAGATAATCGCCGCAACAGAGGCGCCGGTGCCGGTAGGCGACTGGGCACATGTCTGCGCCGTGTACGGCAAGCCGGCCACGACCCTGTATGTCAACGGGATCGAAGCCGCCAGCGCCGACCTGACGGGAACGGGCAGCGGAAGCAGCGGGCCGCTTGTTTTCTTTCCGGATACGGTGGGCCAGCTGCGCCAGGCCCGCTTTTTTGACAGCGCCCTGACAGCCGACCAAGTTCTGCATTATATGATGGAAACCGAGACTGATGTGCTGACATCGCTGACGGCCTGTTTTGACTTCAGCCGGATCCCGGCGGCGGAGACCATAAGAAACCTGCCGGTCGCAGCCGCGGATGATGCCATGTACCGGCTCTATTCCAAAGGGGCGCTGTTCCTTGGGCATACGTTTGCCAGCATCGACAACGAGCCGTGGATCAACCCAGGCGGAAGGCATAACGACCCCTTCACGGTGCAGGCCTGGGTGTATTTTAAGGAGTGCGGGGAGGGGGAAAAGCAGACGGTATTCTGCAACGGCGACGTGACGGCTGACGCGGGCATGTCCCTCTACATCGAAAGGACAGGCGACGGGTATAAGGTAAAGGGTTTGCGGGGAACGACCGGCGCCGACAGCATCCTCACGTCGCGGGCCGGCGTGAAGCCGGAGCAGTGGGTCAATCTCGCCCTCACCTATGATATCGACGCCATGGAGCTCTATATCGACGGTGAGCTTGACAGCAGGCTGGACCGGCTGTTTCCCATTGAGGTCGAGCTGGCGGACCCCTGCCTGCACATCGGCGCCGAAGTGGTGGATAACGGCCTAAACGGGCAGAACTGGCTGAAAGGCTGCATTTCACAGCTGGACATCTGGGAGCGGCGGCTAGATGCCGATGAAATAGCCGGCTACGCCCGATCGGCCCCGCCGGCCGACGCGGCGGGCCTGCAGGCGACCTATGCCTTCCA
>DBDG01000019.1 GCA_002293475.1 Lachnospiraceae bacterium UBA938 | reverse complement strand
ATCTTCCCCGCCGCCTGCGGCGCCTTGGTTCCCAGCTTAACCGTCCAGGCCCTGGTTTCGTCTTCTCCGGCCGTCAGAAAACTGTGTAGCCCCAGCAAATGATAGCTGGACGTAATCAGCTTCTCCAGGCCTGACTGAGACAGCCCCAGCTCTTCCAGAAACATGTTTTTCTCATCTTCATCCAGTTCCGCGATCTCCTGCTCGATCTTCGCACAGACCACAAACACTTCACTGCCCTGCCCGGCGGCATAAGCCCGGACTGCCTTCACGCCGGCGTTTTCCGCCCCGTCATCCGCCAGGTCCGCCTCCCCGACATTGGCCGCATAGATAACCGGCTTACCGCTGAGCAGATTAAAAGATGCCAGCAGCGCCTCTTCTTCTCCATCTTCCAACTCATAACTCCCGGCCCGCTTTCCGCTCTCCAGATGATTCTTAATCCCCTCCAATAAAGCCGCTTCCTTAGCCAGCGTTTTATCCATCCGTGCCGCCTTGCCGGTCTTGGCGATCCGTCTCTCCAAGATATCCAGGTCAGCAAAGATAAGCTCCAGGTCAATAGTCTCAATATCACGTACCGGATCCACTTTCCCATCCACATGGATCACGTTATCATCTTCAAAACAGCGCACCACATGGACAATCGCATCCACTTCCCGGATATGGCTCAGAAACTGATTGCCCAGCCCTTCGCCCTGTGATGCTCCCTTCACCAGCCCCGCAATATCCACGAATTCAACCGCCGCCGGCGTAACCTTCTTCGACTGATACATCTCGCCCAGCAGCTTCAGCCTCTCATCCGGCACCGCCACCACCCCCACATTGGGGTCAATCGTACAGAACGGATAATTAGCCGCTTCCGCCCCCGCTTTCGTCAGTGAATTAAACAAAGTGCTCTTCCCTACATTGGGCAAACCTACGATTCCTAGTTTCATACATTAAATCTCCATCTTCTATCTTATCTATCAGTTATCAATATCGCTTAAGCGCCTTCAGCTCCTCATAAAGCTTCACATAATTCTGATAGCGCAGCCGGCTGATCAGCCCGTCTGCCAGCGCTTCCTTCACCCCGCACACCGGCTCACTGACATGGGCACATTCCCCGAACTTACATCCGTCCGTATACTGGCCAAACTCCGGATAATAGTTCCGCAGCTCATCCTTATCCATCTGCCCCAAGGTCAAAGAAGTAAAACCCGGGGTATCACATATATAGCTATCCCCTCCCAAAGCAAATATCTCCGCATGCCTGGTAGTATGGCGCCCCCGGTCAATCTTACGGCTAAGTTCCCCGACCGCCATATGGGCTTCCGGGCACAGCTCGTTAACCAGCGTGGACTTCCCGACGCCGCTAGGACCCGCTAGGACCGTTGTCTTCCCTTCTAACAGCTGCCGGACGTCCGCAATCCCTTCCTTCTCTTCCGCGCTGATAAACAAAACGGCAAACCCGCAGGTCTCATAGCTCTTACGCAGCTCCTCCTGCTCCTCTGCCGTTGCAATATCCTTTTTATTAAAACAGATCAGACAGGGAATCCGCTGCTGCTCCATAATGACCAGAAACCTGTCCAGCAAATTGTAATTGGGCTCCGGTTTTACCACGGCAAAGATGATCATCGCTTGGTCGACATTAGCGACCGCCGGGCGAATCAGCGTATTCTTTCGCGGCAATATCTTCGTGATATTACCGACGTGCTCATCCTGATCTACGATATCAATCAGTACATCATCGCCCGCTAAAGGCTTGATCTGCTCTTTGCGGAATATCCCCTTTGCCTTGCACTCATATACCGCTTGCGCTTCTTCCGCATATACATAATAAAATCCGGCTATTCCTTTGATTATTTTTCCCTGCATAAGATACTCATGATTCACTATTCCTGCTGCTGTGCAAAGATGATTTCTCTGACTACTTCCTTGTTCTCTGTGCTTGCCTCCTGTTTAATGACACTGCCGTCTTCCTGGGTGATCGTCTGCTCTTCAATATTATTAACATACTGAAAGACGAGGGTCCCGGAAGGTGTCGCAATGTTGGTGAAACTGACCGGTATCGGAAATGACGCTGTCTGGGTGGAAAGCAGCTGGGTACCGTTACTGGCCGCAAGGGTGACGGTCACCATAGTTCCGGACTTATAGTTGGGATCTTCCCCCGCGGTCGGGCCTTCGATGCTCCCGATATAACTGTAAAGCTGATTTTCTGTTCCTGTGCTGACCTGCAGGTCTACTTTCGTGCCCAATTCCACATAGGTATCTACCGAATAGGACTGGTAACACACTAAGCCGACAAGGTTCGGGTCAGCATTGATGGTTTCTGTGACGTTGCCCAGCGAGAGTCCCGCTTCCTCTAGGATCACCATGGCATCCATCTCTGTCTGGCCGATCAGCTTGGGCATCCTTACCTTCGTGTCTTCCTTTCCTAGGCTGATACGGATCGTCACGGTGGAGCCTTCCGGCACCTTGCTGCCGGAGGCCGGATCCTGATGCAGAACGCTTCCGGCCTGGATGAATTCGTCAAAGGCTTCCGTGCGGTTAACCTGAAAACCGTCCTGTAAAAGCATCGTTTCGGCTTCTTCCTCGGTTTTCCCTACCAGCTCCGGAACCTCGACGCCCTCAGAGCCGGTGCTGACGGTCAGGATGACATTGTTTTCCGGATTGACCATGTCGCCTTGTGCTGCCGATGCCCGTATGACGATATTACTCCCGTATTCTGTGCTTTCTTCATATTCAATCTCCGGTGTCAGTCCGATACCGATCAGGGCGACCTTGGCTTCTTCCAGCTCCATGCCGACTACCTGGATCATTTCCACCAGCTCGGTTTCCGCGACCTGTTCCTCCGGCGCCTCATCATTGGTAAACCAGTCAAAGCGGAAGATTCCCAGCGCCTGACCGATCAAGGCCAGCACTACGCAGCCGACCAGGATTGCGGCAATAATAGCCAGTACGGTAGTAAGCCGCTCTTTTCGGGGACTGTAATCATAGTCCTCTTCATCGCCGTAATCATCATTATATTCATCTTCGTAATATACATCTTCGTATGCTGTCCTGCCGCCGCCATATTCTTTCCGGCCGTTGCCGTATTCCGGCCTGCTGCCGTTATTTATCTTGCTGCCGTTGCCTGCCATCGCGTTGCCTGTCCTTGCGTTGCCGCTATCATTTTCGTTATGGGCTGCCCCGGCATAGCCCAGCTCCGGCTCTTGCCGGCGTCGGAATACCATCGGATCCTCAATCGAATTACGTGACCTAGCGGCCTTGATCTGCGCCACTTCGATTTCAGAAATCGGCCTAGTAGAAGCCTCTTCGCTAGGGTCGACGACCTTGACAAAGTCCTGGTCGGGGTTCATCAGTGACTTTTTCAGGTCTTCTATCAGCTCACCCATGGACTGATAGCGCCGGTCCGGGCTTTTCTGGCAGCATTTAAAGACGATCCGCTCCACACTGACCGGAATCTCCGCGATAAATTCCCTAGGTGAAGCCATTTCTTCCTGGATATGCTTAATGGCAATCGCCACCGTCGTTTCACCGTTGAACGGCACCCTGCCCGTCAACATCTCAAAAAAAGTGACACCGAGGGAATAAATGTCGCTTTTGGCATCGGAAAAACCGCCTCTTGCCTGTTCCGGCGAAGTGTAATGCACAGAACCCATGACATTGGAGGTGATCGTATTGCTGGTAGCCGCTTTGGCGATGCCGAAGTCGGTCACCTTGACTTTCCCTTCTTTAGAGATAATTATATTCTGGGGTTTGATATCCCGGTGGATAATATGGTTGTTATGGGCCGCCTCAATGCCCATACAGATCTGGATGGCGATGCTGATTGCTTCTTTGACGGAAAGCCTGGCTTTCTTTTCAATATATTTCTTAAGGGTAATCCCTTCGACCAGCTCCATGACAATATAGTAAATACCGTTTTCTTCCCCGACATCATATACATTCACGATGTTCGGGTGACTTAAGCCGGCGGCCGCCTGAGCCTCTATCCTGAACTTGGAAACAAAGTTGGCATTTTCGCTGAACTCCTGTTTCAATACCTTCATGGCCACGAAACGGTTCAGCTTGTGGCATTTGGCTTTATAAACATCCGACATGCCGCCGGTGCCGATTTTTTCCAATATCTCGTATCGATCTCCGATTATCATTCCAATTTTAATCATGAACCCTCAGCTCCTATCTATGTGCTTTCCTGCATATAATAAGATTTAAATCAGCTTTCTGAGAACGGGTCAATTATGATTACGGCAATATTATCTCTTCCGCCGTTATCATTGGCCGCCTTAATCAATTCTGCCGCCCGTTCCGCCAGTCCGGTGCCCCGGCACAGGATGCTGCCGATTTCTTCATCTTCAAGCATATTACTGAGCCCATCCGAGCATAACAGGATCATGTCGCCATTGTTCAGCTCTTCACTGAAAAAATCCACGTCTACCTTGGACTTGGCTCCGACAGCCCTAGTAATGATATGTTTATCCGGATGATTCTTGGCTGTTTCTTTATCCATTCCCCCCATGCGTACCATTTCTTCTACCAGTGAATGATCCCTAGTAATCTGCCGGACTGACCCGGCATCCCGGCTGACAATATAAAGCCGGCTGTCACCGACATTGGCTACCTGCAGATGACGGTCGTTCAAGGTGGCAGCCACGATCGTAGTCCCCATTCCATACAAGGTCTCATCTTCTTCGGCATGCCGGCGGATATCGTCATTAGCCGCCTGGATCGCCATATCTAAGATACGGACGGGAATGGGCTCCGCTGATTTCCTGATTTCGTCGATCACTTTTTCTACGGTATATTTGGAGGCGAAGTCGCCCGCGTTATGCCCGCCCATGCCATCGGCAACGACAAAAATATTTTCAAGGCTGCCAATGCTTTCTTGTGATACGTACACATAATCCTGATTCAGTTTTCGTTTTTTCCCGATATCAGTCAAAGAAACCGCTCTGATCATGCTTTCCTCCCTTGGCAGGCTGCTCTTTAAATCGTTGTCTGAGCTGACCGCAGGCGCCGTCAATATCTCTGCCCATTTCCCTTCTTATAGTAACATTTATTCGGTAATTTTCAAGTTTATTTTTAAATTCCTTAATATTTGTTGCGTCTGACGCCATAAAATCCCGCTCTTTTACCGGGTTTACGGATATCAGGTTGACATGACAGTTAAGCCCCCGCAGCAAGCCCGCTAAGGCTACGGCCTCTTTCTCACCGTCGTTGATCCCCTTAATCATGCTATATTCAAAAGTCATCCTTCGGCCTGTCTTGGCAAAATAATGCTGGCAGGCATCAATCAGCTCCCGCAGGCCGTATCGGCGCGCTACTGGCATCAGCTGGCGCCGCAGCTCGTCGGAGGGCGCATGAAGGGAAACCGCCAATGTGATCTGCAGCCCTTCATCAGCCAGCCGGTATATCTCGGGAACCAGCCCGCAGGTGGACACGGTAATATTTCTCTGGCTGATATGCAGGCCGTTCTCATCGGTCAGCATCTTGATGAAGGTAAGCAGGTTGTCATAATTATCCAAAGGCTCGCCCATGCCCATGACAACCACGTTGGTGACGCGCTCGCCTGTATACCGGGAAACGGCATATACCTGTTCGAGCATCTCGCCCGCCGTCAGGGAACGTTCCAGCCCGCCGATAGCGGAGGCACAAAAAGCGCAGCCCATACGGCAGCCGGCCTGAGACGAGATACAGACGGAATTGCCGTGCCGGTATTTCATCCATACGCTTTCTATTAAGATCCCGTCCGGCAGGGCAAACAGAAGCTTCTTAGTGTCTTTTGCCGCCGATTCCTGGACTTCGGCCGGTTTGAGCAAGGTAAACTGATACCTCGCCGCGCAGGCCCGGCGGAGCGGTTCGGATAAGTCCGTCATGTCGGCAAACCCTTCTGCCAGCTTGCCGTGCATCCACTTGTAGATCTGCCGGCCACGAAAAGGTTTTTCACCCATGGCAAGGATATCCTCTGTCAGTCCCTCTAGCGTCATTGATTTTATATCCGTCATTTTAACTATTCCTCAAATCTCCGCAGCCGGCAGATAAAGAAACCATCGGTGGGATGGCGGCCGGGCAGCAGCGTAAGCATGCCGTTCCGGCTTTCCGTAAACGGTTCTTTCGTTTCATCCGGAAAGCTCTCCCGTTTAAAAGGATAATGCGCGGTAAACCACTCCATCATCGCTTCGTTCTCTGCCCGGCTTATGGTACAGGTGCTGTAGATCAGCAGGCCGCCCGGCTTCACGTACCGCCATACGGTCTTTAAGATATCGCGCTGAAGGACAACGATGTCGTCTAGGCTTTCCGGCGTTATCTTGTATTTGATATCCCTTTTCTTGCCAATAATCCCTAAGCCGGAGCAGGGAAGATCCGCCAAGAGGACATCGGCTTTTGCTACCATCTTTTCATCAGGTATGCGGGCATCATGCTCAGTTATTTCCATATTATCGACCTTCATCCGGACCATCTGCTCGCGGATCAGGGCGGTCTTAGCTACATTAATGTCCCTGGCCTCGGCCCTGGCTGCCCGTTCCGCGCCATGGACGGCTTTTCCGCCGGGCGCCGCGCAGACATCCAGGAGAAAATCCCCGGAACCGATCCCGGCCGCTTCGACGACCAGCATGGAGCTTACATCCTGTACCGTAAATAAGCCCTCCGCATAACCCGGAAGATTGGCGACGCCGGCCACATGATGCAGTTCGTAAGCATAGTCCAGATAGGGATGGGATGCTGCCCTGACACCGGCTTTCTTAAGCTGGTTCAGCCAGACTTCCTTATCCTTTTCCTTGATGTTCCCGCGGAGCCGTACGGTCACCGGGCGGATCGCCAGCAGCCCGCACAAGAGGTTTACGGTCGGTTCCTCTCCCAGTTCTGCCTGCCACTTCTCCACCAGCCATAGGGGCATGGAATAAAAGACTGACAGGTACTGCGACGGTTCACGGCCGGAATCCGGCCACGATATCGCGTCCTTCTGCCGGGCGATATTGCGCAACACTCCGTTAACAAAGCCCTGTAGACCGCGGAAGCCTCTTTTCCCTGCCAGCTTAACGGCTTCGTTGCAGGCCGCGCGGTCGGGCACCGCCATAAACAGGATCTGATAAAGACCGGAACGCAGCAGGTTTCTAATCAGGGGCTTCATTTGGCTTACCGGTGTCTTGGAAAACTGATCCAGCACATAGTCGAGCTGGATCATGCGCTCTAGGGTACCTTCGACCAGCCGTTTCAAGAAATCCTTGTCGCGGTTATCCCAATAATTATATTTGTCTAAGACGTTTTTGATCAGCACGTGGCTGAACGCTTGCTCTTCCGTTATGGATATCAGCATGTCTAAAGCCAGTTCTCTGACATTTTCTTTCATAGTATGAGCATCACTCATAGTTCCGCTTTTGCCCATCCGTTCAGTTCCGTCTCCGCCGGTTACCCGACAGCATAACCAGCCGTAAGAGCTGCAATATCGAAGCGGCGGCGGCCGCCACATAGGTTAGGGCAGCGGCAGTCAGCACATGGCGGCAGTCGGTAATCTCGTCACTGCCTACCAGGCCGTTGTCCCCCAGGGTACGCAAGGCTCTGGTCGAAGCATTAAACTCGACCGGCAGGGTGATCAGCTGGAAAAGCACCGCCACGGCAAAGATCAAGATGCCGATATCAATCAAGGAAACAGCCCTGCTGATGCCGGGTATGGGGAATTCCAGACCAAGAAACAGGCCGATGAATACCAGCGGCAGACCCAGCCGGGAACCGATATTGGCGATGGGAACCAGCGCGGAACGAAGTTTGAGCGGCACATAGCCGATGTTATGCTGGATGGCATGTCCACATTCATGGGCGGCAACCCCGATTGCGGCTATGGAATTGGAACTGTAGACAGCATCGGAAAGTCGGAGAGTTTTTCGGCGCGGGTCATAGTGGTCAGAAAGATTGCCGCCGACATGTTCTATGGTAACATCGTAGATTCCGGCCCGGCTCAAGATCTTTTTGGCCACATCGGCACCGGTCATGCCGGTCCTGCTCCTGACTCGGGCGTATTTCTTAAAGGTACTGTTCATATAGGAACTGGCGGCGATGCAGATGACAGCTCCGATAATAACCAAGAAATAGGTAGGGTCAAAATAATACATTGTTTTTCCTCCTTATCAATTATCAGCAGTATCGTTAGGTTACGGTTCACTGCTAGGATTACGCGTGTCCTAGGATGTCTCCCGGGGTTATGGGATGCCCCAATAAAAAGTCTTTGACCGGCATCCGCTTTTTACCTTCGATCTGTAGCTCATGGAGCAGCAGGCCGCCGGTGCCGGTTGCCATCAGGATACCGGTTCTGGTTACTTGAAGGACTGTACCGGGGCGGCAGGGGGCGGGCTGAGCCTGACCTTCCGGCCGAACATCGGCATCCGCCCCGCTGGGGCGGGAAGCTATGGATGCCGCCCATATCTTCAAGGTTTTCCCCTTATAAAAAGTATACGCACTGGGCCATGAATTTAGTCCGCGCACCAGTCTTTCAATCTGTACAGCCGGGAGTTCCCAGCGGATCTGTCCTTCTTCCTTGGTGAGCATGGGGGCATAGGTTGACCGCTCATGATCTTGCTTCTGTGCCGATATGCCGCCTGACTCCATCTGCCCCAGAGCCGCCGTGACCAGCTCGGCACCGGCAACGCTTAGCTTGTCGTGAAGGGAAGCGCCGGTTTCCCTGGCAGTGATCGGTACCGGCTGCTGCAGCAGGATATCACCGGTATCCAGGCCCTTGTCCATCTGCATGATGGTGATGCCGGTCTCCGGTTCGCCTTCAATGATGGCGCGTTGGATCGGTGCTGCTCCCCGGTAACGGGGGAGGAGAGAGGCATGGATATTGATGCATCCTAGCGGGGGCAGTTGCAAGATTTCTTCCGACAAAAGCTGTCCGAACGCCGCTACCACATAAATATCCGCCGGGTACTGCTTTAATTCGGTGACCGCTTCCGGTGTTTTTATCTTCTCTGGTTGAAAGACCGGGATATTGTGACGTAAGGCACATTCCTTCACCGGCGGGTACTTCACTTCCTTGCCGCGGCCTTTCTGCCTGTCCGGCTGGGTCACTGCCAGTAAGACCTGGTGGCCGGCCTGGATGATTTTTTCCAAGGGGCCGACCGAAAAATCCGGTGTTCCCATATAAATGACCTTCATGAATGGGTTACCCCCTTATTCAACATCTTCTTCCCCTTCCTCTTCTTCGCTGTCTTCCGTATTATCTCGCAGTTCTCCTTCGATCTTTTCCACATAGAGGTGGCCGTCAAGGTGATCCAGCTCATGGCAGACAGCCCTGGCAAACAGTTCGGTGCCTTCTAGTTCAAAGGGCTTCATGTCGGTGTCATAAGCCAGTACTTTGACATAGTTTGGCCTAGTAACGGTGCCATGTTTCCCTGGTACGCTAAGGCAGCCCTCATTGCCGGTCTGTTCCCCGCTGGTTTCCAAAAGGCGGGGATTGATCAGTACATGAGGATTATCCCCGGTTTCGTCTATGACTATTATACGCTTCAGGACACCCACCTGGCAAGCCGCCAGACCGACCCCGTCGGCTTCATACATCGTGTCGAACATATCATCAATCAGTTCCCTGATCCTTGGCGTGATCTCCTTTACTTCTTTGCTGGTCTTTTCCAGTATGCTGTCTCCGATTCGTCTTACGTTCCTGATTGCCATAGTGCCCTGCCTTTCGTGTTTATGAATTTTCTTATGGATTAATCCCAAATACTAATTATATGCGGTCCATAGGGTCAAAGTCAAACTGCACGGATTCTTTGCGGTATTCGCCGTTGTTGATCTTATCTTCAACCATATCCTTGACCTTAATAAGTTCCTGGTAATCGGCATGCTTTATATAAAGCACAAAGCGAAAGATGTCTTTTAGTTTCGTGACCGCGGCCTCGGCCGGGCCGATGATCCGTACCGGACTCCCGGCATCCCTGATAGCTCCGGCCAGTTCTTCGCCCAGCCGCTTCCCCGCTTCCGCCTCGGCAGCGCCGATCATTATGGCTAAGAGATGGGCGACCGGGGGATAGGAAGCCAGCTCACGGTAGAGAATCTCTTCTTCATAAAATCTGGCATAATCCTGCTCAGCTGCCCGGACGATGCTGTAATGTTCGGGGCGGTAGGTCTGAATAACCACTTCCCCGGGCCTGTCGCCGCGTCCGGCCCGGCCGGCCGCCTGGGTCAGCAACTGAAAGGTGCGTTCCCCGGCCCGGTAGTCATTGGCATTGAGGGAGAGATCTGCCGCCAATATCCCTACCAAGGTCACGCCCGGAAAATCATGCCCTTTGACGATCATCTGGGTTCCGATCAGGATATCGGCCCGTCTTTCGGAGAAAGCGGTCAGTATCTGCTTAAGGCTGTCTTTCTTTTTGGTGGTGTCGCCATCCATCCTAAGCACCCTGGCGGCTGGCCACATCCTGCCGATGCTCTCCTCGATCTGCTGGGTTCCGGCCCGGAAGCCCATGATATATCCGGAGCCACACTCCGGACAGTGGGACACTTCTTTAGTCTCATGACCGCAGTAATGGCATAACAGCCGGCCGCCCTTATGTTTCGCCAGGGAGACATCGCAATGAGGGCATTTCATGACATGGCCGCAGGAACGGCAGGAAATAAACCCGGCATAGCCCCGCCGGTTAAGGAACAGGATGATCTGCTCTCCCGCCGCCAGCCGGCCGCTTATCAGCTCCTGGAGCTTACGGCTGAAAACAGAACGGTTCCCCGCCTTGAGCTCATGGCGCAGATCGACCGTATATACCGTCGGCAGCGTTCCGCCGGTCAGCCGCTTGGTCAGGGGGAACAGTTTATACTGTCCTTCCTGTACCCGGAAATAGGCTTCTAGGGAAGGGGTGGCGGAACCCAGCACCAAGGCAGCATCCTTCATCTTGGCCAAAGCCTGGGCCGTCTCCCTGGCATGATACCTTGGCATCGACTCGCTTTTGTAGCTTGGCTCATGCTCTTCATCAATAAGGATCAGCCCCAGCTGCGGAAAGGGAACAAAAAGCGCCGAACGGGGGCCGATGATGATATCGATGTCACCTCTTCTGGCTCTTTCACACTGGTCATATTTTTCCCCTTGGGAAAGCGAAGAATGCATGACCGAAACACGGTCGCCGAAACGCTTATAAAAACGTAGCAGGGTCTGGTAGGTCAGGGCAATCTCTGGGATCAGGACAATGCACTGCTTGCCCATGGACACCATGTTTTTGATCAGGGATATATATACCTCTGTTTTACCGCTGCCGGTAATCCCATGAATCAGGTAGGTGCCCCTGATGCCTTGCCAATATTCGCGGGTGATTTCATTTACGATCGTCCGCTGTTCTTCGCTCAGCTGTTTCTCTGTTTCTTCCGTTGCCGTCAGCTTGACCGGATTACGGTATATACTCTCCGACCTGACCTCGATGACCCCCCGGTCTGCCAAGCTTCTAAGCGTATTAGCCGCAATATTCAGTTTCCCGGCCACCAGCTCATAGGGAAGGATATCTTCTTTCATAAGCTCAGATAAGATGCGGATTCTGGCCGGCTGTTTTTTCCTGACTGCTTCTGCCAGCACTTCCTCCAACTGTTCCGGCGGCATCCGTCTAATCACCGTCTTACTGGTCTTCGGCTTATAGGCCTGTTTAGCCGGGAGAACGGTCTTAAGGGCCGCGATCATGGTAGAACCGTAGTTTCTTTTCATCCATGCGGCCAGACGGATGGCATCGGCGGAAACAATCACACTGTCAGGAACGACCGCCACGATTTCTTTCAGCCGGCCAGCCGGGTAGTCCGCCTGCCCGGTTCGCTCAATGACCACTCCGTTGCGCAGCCGGTTGCCTTTCCCAAAAGGTATGCTGACACACATCCCCGGTTCCAGCACGGGAAGAAGGGCGTCCGGTATCCTGTACTGAAACGGCCGGTCTACTTTTTCATGGGAAATATCTATGATAATGTTGGCATACCTGCCCTGCTCTTTATCTGTCATACCGACCTCTGGCGTATGGCCATGCGGCCCACGGGATTCTTGTAATGTTCTGGGAAAAATTATGACATGGATGCGACGATATCTCTGACAATAACCCGCTCATCCATGGGGTATTTTTCCCCGTTGATCTCCTGATAAACTTCATGCCCCTTGCCGGCCAGGACGATGATGTCTCCGGGCCGGCCGTTCGTAATGACATAGCGGATCGCTTCCCGGCGGTCGATTATCTCTACATAACTGCCTCCTGTCATGGCAATCCCGCTCTTGATATCGTCGATGATAGCCTGGGGCTGTTCGGTCCGGGGATTGTCGGATGTGATTACGGTAAGGTCGGCCAGCTTCCCGCTCACCTCGCCCATCTGAGACCGGCGCAGCCGGGAACGGTCGCCGCCGCAGCCAAACAGACAGACCAGCCGCCTAGGACGGTATTCTCTTAAGGCTGTTAAAAGGCTTTCCAAGCTCATGGCATTGTGGGCATAGTCAATCAGCAGGGTGATATCTTCGGATATTGGGAGCACCTCGATCCGGCCGGGCACCCGGACACCGATCAGTGCCTTGCAAATGACGCTGACCGGCACCTCGAAATGCCGGCATACGGCAATGGCGGCCAAGGCGTTATAGACACTGAACTTCCCCGGCGTCGCGACTTCGGCCCAAAACTCCGTCAGGCCGCTGACCGCAAATGAGATGCCCAAGATGCCACGTTCGTTTAATAAGTGCAGGCCGGAAGCCCGGATATCCGCCTCCGGGTCCATGCCGAAGCTTTCTATCTCACATAGATGTCCCGCTGTAACGGCTTCCCAGTGCTTATCATCGCGGTTGACGATTCCTTTCCGGCACTGCCTGAACAGCATGCCTTTACAGGCCAGGTATTCGGTAAAATCAGCGTGTTCGTTAGGACCGATATGATCCGGCTCCAGGTTGGTAAAGATCCCGATGTCAAAAACAAAACCGGCGGTCCGGGACAGCTTAAAGCCCTGCGAGGCCGCCTCCATAACCACAATATCACAGCCGGCGTCGGCCATTTGCCGGAAATACTGCTGGATAAGCAGGGACTCCGGCGTTGTATTGACGGTCGGAATATGTTCTTCACCGATGATGACCTCGATCGTGCCGATCAGTCCTACACGGTGTCCGGCCTGCTCCAGGATCGACTTGATCATGTAGGCCGTGGTGGTCTTGCCTTTGGTTCCGGTGATGCCGATGATGTTCATTGCTTCGGCCGGGTGACCGAAAAAAGCGGCGGCGATGATGGCCATGGCATAGCGGGTGTCAGTTACTTTGATTACTGTTACGTCGCTGTTATCAAGCGCGATTTCTTTTTCCACTACCAAGACAGCGACTCCTTTGGCGGCTACTTCCTGGGCGTAATCATGGCCGTCGGTGTTGGCTCCGGCGATGCAGATAAAGAGGTCATCTTGGCTGGCCTTGCGGGAATTATTTACGATTGCGCTGACGGCACGGTCGTCTTTTCCTTGGATACATTCGTAGTCTAAACCGGTTAGTAAGTCTTTACAGATAAACATGTTTGCTTCGCTCCTTAAAATAAGATATCATGAACGGTAAGTTTTTTCAAGAAAACTGTTTTGTTATTGTTATCTTATTCTTATCTTGTTTTTATCTTATGCTTGTCATCGTCATATTGCCCCGGGATCACCGGCGCCGGTGCCGGATAGATTTTAAGGAAGATCATAGTTATATCAACATAGTTATATCAACATAGTAAAAGGAAGTATTGAACGTATAGAAAATAGTGAAGGTTCTATGCTGATATGAGAAGGCGGGGGCTTTTGACGTTATCATTAAGTTATTATAAAGTTTTAAGACTTTCATTATAAAGTGCTCACACTTTGTACACATTTTCTAGTTATAGTAGAAACAAGATAGTTGTTGACTCACTATCTCCCCCCTCATAAGAAAGTGAAACCTCCGGATTCCGGAGGTTTTCACTTTTTAGGAATCGCTGTCGCTTATGCCCCGGCTGGTATTGCTGTACTTGGCCTTAAAATAGGCCAATGATCTATAGGCGGCATAGCCAAGCATGACCCCGGCCGCATTGAGGATTACATCGTCTATGTCCACCGCGCGTCCGACGAAGAGCTGTGCCGTTTCTATGCCGGCCGGGAATAAAATACCGGTTACAAGCATGGGCTGCCACTTTTGGAAGCGCTGCCAGAACAGCGGCAGGCACATTCCCATAGGGGAAAACATCAGGATGTTGGCTATGATGTTAATGACAAACGGCCTCCCTATCCGGCCAGTAAAATAACTGCGGATGCTGCGCAGGGGAATAAGGTTTATCTTTGTGCCGGTGCGTAATCTTTCTGCTGCCTGCCAGAAAACGCCTTGCGTTTGGCCGGCTAGGTTCTCCGGCCAAAGAACGAGAAGCACCAAGCCGGACATAAACAGGACAAAAGCACATAATAGTATTNNAATACTATTATGTGCTTTTGTCCGCCACAGATATAGCCGGCGCAGAATTAAATAAAAGGGCATTGCTATTACCGCGCCCAAAGCCAATCTTATAAAGAAAATAATCATTATCCGCCTCCACTGTCCGCATCAGTCAGGTAATCTTGTCATATGGTAATAATACCATGCCTTTATTTACTATAAAGTTTATCTTATTAATTTTCAACCATAATTGTGGATAATGTTCAAGTGCAGTTATGGTAAAGGATTTGCGGCAATTTATATTTGAATTAATTTCGCTGTCCGAGAAGCCGATGAATGGCGGACTGAGGGATAGCCTTTAAAATAAATCGCCAGTAACTATGGCGGAAATACGGCATTTCTTAAAGTGCCGGCGCGCTGATCTGATAAATTGCGACTGCAGTGATCTTTGCCATCAGCTGACTGGCTTATGGGCAAGCAGTAAAGGACTTAAACCGC
>DBDG01000033.1 GCA_002293475.1 Lachnospiraceae bacterium UBA938 | reverse complement strand
CCGTTGTAGTTTATAATCATTATAATGATTTACTTTGCATAAATAAATTATTATGTTATTATATAATATATAATAAAAATAATATGTATAAATATAAGTAGTAGAAATCGAGGTGCAGGATGACATTGAAACATTTAGAAATCTTCGTAGAAGTCTGCCGGCGGGAAAGCATTACGCGGGCAGCAGAGGTACTGAATATGGCTCAGCCGGCAGTCAGTATGGCAATCGGGGAACTGGAAAGTTTCTATGAGGTAAGGATGTTCGAGCGAATGAACCGCCGCCTTTATATTACCGAGGCCGGAAAACAACTTTTACTTTATGCCGATTCCGTTCTGGAGCAACTTAAGGAAGCCAAAACCATCCTAAAGGACATCAACACTGTCAGTCCAGTCCGGCTTGGAATAAATGTGACTTATGGCATGAAATTAGCGCCGCAATTATTGTCTGGGTTTACCGAACGATATCCTCAGATTCCGGTATATACACTGATCAACAATTCCCGGCAGATAGAAGAACAGCTACTGAACAACGAACTTGATTTTGGCATTATCGACGGACCGATTTCAAATAAACTATTGACCGGCGATCGGATTACAGAAGACCGGCTGGTTGCCGTATGTGCCTCACATAGCATGATTCCTGCCAATATCAGTGCCGACGACATGGAACAGATACCCGTTCTGACCCGTGAATACGGCAGCGGCCTGCGGAATGTGATTGAGCATCTTGCCGCCGCTTATCATATTCATATCAATATCCGGGCCGAAAGCATCAGCACCCGGTGCCTGATTGACTTGTGTCTGGCGGGATTAGGAATGCTGTTCCTGCCACAGTCACTGGCAGAACCATATTTACAATCAAAAGAGATGAGGGAAGTAATAATCAAAGATTTTTCCTATATGCGAACCTATTATCTGGTCTATCACAAAAGCAAGTTCTTTACCAAAAGCATGAAATGCTTTAAGGAGTTTTTGGAGGACGCAGCCGTCTGCCAATATCCATGATCTCGTCATAGCAGGCCTCAAAAAATATCTGATAACTTAAGCAGTAATAGTTGGAATACCGACCGGTCTCCGGATCATAGTCCCGGTTGCGCTGACAGCCGCCGCGGCACAGACGATAGTAGCGGCACTCGGAACATTTACGATCCAATTGATAAGATCGCTTGATAAAACCCGATTCCTCCCGGCGCTTATCAATAGCAGTCAGGCTGTCCGTGTTAAAATTGCCCAGACAGTAATCATCCAGCACATAAAAGTCGCAAGGATACACACTGCCATCTGCCTCGACAACATACTGAATCCCGCAATTACCGCGCTGGTCACAAGCTTCTGCCTGATATCCCAAAGAAAGCCCGATGATATTTTCCAGCTGCCGGATAAAAGGCTGGGTGCCGGACTTAAGATCCTGATACCAGAGATGAAACAGCTCGATCATAAAACGACCGTATTGTTCCGGTGATATGGCATAGCTCTTTCCGCCGTGCTCTTCACCGAGAGGTTCCAGACAGACGATGTACTGCTGATAATTCCAGCCCCGGGCTTTATAATGTTCATAAACCGGTCTGATGCTGTCGGCAATGGCAGATGTGACGACGGTAAGAATATTGTAATCCACGGCATATTCATCCAATAAACCGACTGAGTGCATAATCTGGGAATAGGTATCGCCCCCGTTCCGGGCATGGCGCATGGAATTATGGATAGCTTCAGTACCGTCAACAGAGATGCCGACCAGAAAATCGTTCTCTTTAAAAAAGCGGCACCATTGCTCGTCCAGATGATAACCATTGGTCTGAAACGCATTTTTTATCTGAATATGGTTTTTATTATACTGCTGCTGATAGGCAATGACCTTTTGGAAGAAATCAAGACCGCTCAGCGTCGGCTCCCCGCCCTGAAAGGCATAGCTGATCATCCGGTCTGCCCGTAACATGGTGCGCCGAATGACATTTTTCAAGGTCTGATCGCTCATAAAACCGTAAGAGCGGTGCGTTCTTTTCATGGCTTCGTCACAGTAAAAACAGTAGTCGCAGGACATATTGCAATTGCTGGATGAAGGTTTCAATAAAACGCTGATGGGCGGCATAGGGGTCTCCTTGGGTGTTTTGTCTTTCATAAACAGGAACATCGGAAATATTATAAACAATTATATTGTAAATTACAATCATTTGTGTAAATAATAATCAATACATAAAAAAATTACAAAATGTAAAAATAAATACATAGTAATTTGCTTCCACTTAATTTATAATAAGGGATAAATCGGTTATTTATACATCAACCGCTATCATCACTCATGACGGGGGAGGAGCATGGAAAATAATTTTATGCGTTCCGATTCATTGGTAGAATTGGAATTTCTAACAGATTCTGAAACCGATCTGCATTCTCACGAAGATTTCGAATTGCTTTACTTATTAAACGGCAGCTTGGCTATCACGGTGGAGGAAGAGAGCTTTTTACTCAAATCGCGGGATTTACTGATTGTGAATGCCAACAGAAAACACCGCTATAAAGGGACTGAGGAAATGCTTTTGGCACGCTTTCTCATTTCTTATCCCAAAATGCAGGATCTTTTAGAACAGAATATGATTCTCTTCTGGTGCAACTCCGTAGCTGATAAAAATGAAGCATATGAGGAACTTCGTGAAATCATTATGCAGGTATTTAACCACAACTTAAAAAATCCCCAGCGCGGAAAAATATTTTTAAACAGCTTATACTATCAGATGCTTTCGATACTGACCAGCAATTTTTTGCTGGCAGCAAAGGATATCCGTTACAAGGAAGATAAGAACCGCTCTGACGATCGAATGCAGGAAATATTGCAATATATCAGACTTAATTACCGCCAGAATATCAGTCTGCAGGATATTGCCGGTCAGCTCTTCCTATCTCCCACTTACTTATCAAAATATATCAAAACAAAATTCCATGTCAGCTTGGTTAATCTGATCAATTCGGTGAGACTCGGACATGCTATGGGAGATATTTTGTACAGCGACTCCTCGATCATAAAAATTGCCATGGATAATGGTTTTGCTAGCGTGGCGGCCTTTAATAAAACCTTTAAAGAAACTTATCAGACCACCCCATCCGAATTCCGTAAAAATGCCAAGAGGAAAAACGATGGTAAAGTCTTGGACAAATTGTCGGCTAAGGATTCCTTAATTCAGCAAAAAGTAGCAGCATATCTTGATGGCAGTCAGTTTATTTCTCTTGAAAACAAAAGAAAAAACCGGCTATCCTTAGATATATCCCAGCGGGAATCAAAAAGCAGAATCTGGAGCAATGCCTGTGGCCGCATGATAAATGCAGGAACCGCATTAGATCTGACTAAATCAGCTTATCAGGAACAAATCCTCTTCATAAAGAACCAGATCGGGATTAAATATGTCAGGTTCTGGGATATTTATGCCCCTGATTTCTATATCGATATTAATGCCGAAAAGGGCCGCATACATTTTACTAAATTAGATCAAGTGACAGATTTCCTTGTAAAAAATCAGTTGAAACCATATATGGAACTAAGCTTTAAGCCTCTTAGACTGCTTGAAACTACTCAAAACGCTTTGATGGAAATTCCTCGCGAACAAGAATTTAAATCGGATGATCGGATGGGGGAATTTTTTGAGGAACTTATTACCCACTTTATCAAACGTTACAGTGCCGAGGAAGTCCAGACATGGTATTTTGAGTATTGGAAAAAGGAGGACCTGACATTTTTAGATCTGGCCTATAATTACACCCCCATGCCTGAGGAAATACAGCAGGAATATTTCAAAAAGTTTGACATTCTGGCAGCGGCCTTCCGAAAACATCTCCCGGAAATACGGATTGGCGGCGGTGGTTTTTCTGTGCAGCATTATGGACAGCAGGGATTCTTATATATATTGAACCGTTGGAAAGCGCATCGGGAAATGCCGGATTTTATTTCCTTAAACTGCTATCCCTATCAGATACAAAAGGAAGGAAATTATTTTTTTGAGAAAAAATCCACCGATATCTATTTTGTTAAACATGACATAGAAATAGCAAAGGAACTTTTGAAGAAAACCGATTTCCCCCAAGTAGAACTGCATGTTTCAGAATACAGCATGACCTTATCCAACCGAAATATTGTCAATGACAGTTGCAGCAAAGGGGCTTTCCTGATGCAAAATGCGATTGCCTGTATGGAAGAAGTTGATATTTTAGGTTATTGGCTGGCGACGGATATTTATGCGGAATATCAGGACACACAAGGTTTTGTTTTTGGCGGGTGCGGCTTGTTATCGAAGGACGGGGTGGCAAAACCGGGATTCTATTCTTTTGAGTTTTTGAATCATCTATATAAAAACTTGCTAAAAAAAGATAAAAACTATATCCTGACCAGCAATAACCGTGGTTCTTTCCGGATGGTATGCCACAACTATAAGGATATGAACTATAATTATTATATAACTGCGGAGAATAAAATAAAGGTACAAGATATTCCTTTGATGCTTGATAATAAAGATGACTTGATTATCCATGTTCGGCTGGATCAGATAGATAATGGCGAATACCTCATCAAACATCATCAGATCAATCAAAAATACGGCAGTGTCCAGGATGAATGGGTAGGCTTAAATATGGAAACCGAGTTAAATATGGAAGAGCTGGATTATCTGAAGAGGATATGTGTACCACGGCTTGCAACACAAAAATTAATTGTTGACCGAAATGTATTGGAGTTTGACATTTACTTACTGGCAAATGAAATGCAATATTTAAACATACTGCGCCGCTAACTGTAATTGAATTGGCAATGCCGACGCAAAGGATAAAATTTATATGTCAAATTTTATCCTTTTATTTTATTTTTCAAATTAACACAGATGATTATCAGGATTCTACTCAAAAATGCTTAAATAATGCAATGACTTTTAATTTCAAAATATATATTCTGATGATGAATGACTGTTATTATCAAACACTACTTTTTCAGAGAGGTTACGCAGAATGCTCAGACCAAATATCGTAATGATTTTAGCTGATGATTTAAATTATAATTCCGTCGGGTGTTTTGGTTGCCCGATAGACGAGATTACCCCAAACATAGACCGGCTGGCATCTGAAGGTATTAAATTTGAAAATGCTCATGTGACAATTGCTGTGTGCCAGCCATCACGTGAATCGCTGTTGACCGGTTTATATCCTCATAATAATGGCGCACCTGGATTTATGCCGATTGATGATAAACTATTGACACTTACCGAGGCACTAAGTTCTTCAGGATATTACAACGGAATATTGGGAAAGGTCGATCATTGTACTCCCATAGATAAATATAACTGGGATTTTATCATTGATACTTACGAAGCAGAAAATGGCAGAGGACGCAGCCCGTATATCTATGGGAAATTGACAGCACAATTTATTGAGAAGGCACAGAAAGAGGGAAAACCCTTTTTCCTAATGGCCAATTCCCATGATCCCCATCGGCCGTTTGCCGGAAGCGATGACGAGCTGACAAAATTCTTTGGATATCATACTTATGCTTCACGGAACTACATGCCAGAAGAAATTGTAGTTCCGGGTTTCCTGCCAGACCTTCCGGAAATCAGAAAAGAACTGGCGCAATATTATTCAAGCTGTCACCGGTTTGATGAAATGGTCGGTGAAGTGTTAAGATCCATTGACAACGCAGGAGAAAAGACCAATACTTTGGTAGTCTGTATGAGTGATAATGGAATGGCTTTTCCCTTTGCCAAGGCAAACTGTTACCTAAACAGTACTAAAACACCGTTTATTGCCCGTTGGCCAGGTAAGATCAAACCGAATACCTGCAATACCGAAAATCTCATAAATGGGATAGACTTTATGCCGACCATCCTAGAAGCTGTCGGCCTTGACATTAAGACTGAATGTGACGGTAAGAGTTACCTCCCGCTGCTACTCGGCGAACAACAAGAAGGGATGGATGTAGCATTTACCCAGTTCAACCTAACCTCGGCATTCAACTTATTGCCGATGAGGTGTGTACAGACAAAACAATATGGGTACATTCTCAATACATGGTCAAACGGTGCTAAACAATATAAGAACGAATCACAGAGCGGCCTTACTTTTAATGCGATGAAAGAGGCCGGTATCCTGGATCCTGAGATCGCAAAACGTACCGACTATTTCACATATCGATGCCGAGAGGAGTTCTATGATTTTTCCAGGGATCCGGATGCACTGAATAACCTGATTGACATCCCGGAATATGCCGAACTGGCAGAGCAGTTCAGAAACATGCTACGTGACAACATGATAAGAACAAATGACCCCCTATCGTATACAAACAAAGATAACTCTTATTATGACAGAATTGAATTCTACAAACAGAAGCTGACGGATAAAACGACAGAATTATCTAAGATGTGACTGGTTGCTTCAATGATAATTGAATAATATAAACCGATTTGGTAATGCTTGAAGCATATGATCGGTTCCCTCATGTATTAAAATGCCGACTTCGGAAGGATTGCTTTTATGATGGAAATTAATTATATGAATTCGGATACCCTTATTGAATTGGAATTCTTAATTAATATGGAAACCTTGACGCATTATCATGAGAATTTTGAGCTGCTTTATCTTATGAACGGCAATCTTTCCGTCATGGCTGACAGCGAACATTATGATCTCAAGCCAGGTGACATGATACTTATAAACAATAATCAGAAACACAGCTATATAGGAGACAAAAATACTTTTATCGGCCGATTTTCCATTTCATATAGCATGACGGTTAAACTGCTTAAGCGAAATCTCGTGTTGTTCTGGTGCAACTCTGCCGTAGACAATAATGAAGCTTATCGTGAACTTAGGTCGGTTATCAATCAGATTTTTATCCGCATCCGAGGAAAAGAGTCCGGCCGAGACATCTATATCCAAGGGCTTTATTACCAAATGCTTTATATCTTGACGAATAATTTTCTATTAACGCCCAATGATAACCGCTATCAAAAGCAATACAATATAACAGATGATCGAATTGAACAGATCTTTCAATACATACGTTTAAATTTCCGCAATAATATTACCTTACAGGATCTTTCTGAACATTTATATCTATCTCCTGCATATATATCCAAATACATAAAAAAGAAATGTGACATAAGCTTTTTGGAGCTGCTTCATTCCGTTCGGTTAGGACATGCCTCTGCGGATTTGTTGTATACCGATTCTTCTATTATCAAAATTGCCATGGATAACGGGTTTGCCAGTCTGGGGGCTTTTAATAAAGTATTTCTTAAAGCCTACAAAATGCCGCCTGCTGAATTTCGCAGGAATAAACGAAGCAGCGGTCTGTCTCGTGATGTAAAAACATCAGCAAAGCATCAGGAACTGATTGACCACAAAATTGATCTTTATATCAGCCAGAATCGCATTCCGGATATGACTGTGAAAAACGACGATATTCAGCATATTGCTTTCGATATTATCCAGGATGGAAGGGGCTGGCTAAATAATTTCAATCGTCTGATCAATGCCGGCAGGGCATTGGATTTGATAAAGTCATTGGTCCGTGAGCAAATATTATATATGAAAGAACATTTAGGGATAGAATATGTACGGATCTGGGACATTTATGCCCCTGAACTATATCTTGACATCCACTCTCATGCCTCGCAGAACTACAGCCGTTTTGACGAAGTGCTGGATTTTCTGGTAAAACATGAACTTAGACCTTATATTGAACTTGGTTTTAAACAGGTTAGAATACTGAAATCTATTCAAGATGCTTTAATGGTGATTCCGGCCGAAAATGATTTCGCCAGTGAACAGGAAATGGCATATTTTTATGAGGAATTGATGAATCATCTAATCAAACGTTACGGGAAGGATGAAGTGCTGAAATGGTACTTTGAATACTGGAAGCAAGAAAACATTCATTTTATCAATCTGTCCCACACCTACACCTCAATGAGCATGGAAAGCCAACAGGAATACTTTAAGAAATTCGACATACTGGCGGAAGCATTCCGCAAACATCTTCCTGATGTGAAGATAGGCGGCGGAGGATTTGCGCTCCAGCATTATCAAAAATCCGGATTTCAGCATATTCTTGAAACCTGGCAGCAGTACCGGCATCTCCCTTATTTTATTTCTCTCAACTGCTTTCCCTATCAGCTGCAAAAAGAAGGCGAACTTTTTGTCGAAAGAAAATCAGCCGACATGTTTTTCGTAAAACACAACCTAGAATTGGCAAAAGAAGTAATGGCAGCAGTACAATTCCCACAAACCGAACTGCTTGTATCTGAATACGGATTTACCCTGTCTAATCGCAATATGATTAACGACCATTGTGCCAGAGGGGCATTTCTTATGCAAAATGCCCTTTCTTGCATAGGGGAAGCTATTATGTTTGGGCATTGGCTGGCTACTGATTTATATGGTGACTTTTATGATTCTCAGAATATATTGTTCGGAGGTTGTGGACTTTTAAGTAAATCAGGAATACCAAAGCCGGCTTTCTATGCCTTTGAGTTTATTCATCATCTATACAATATAATATATAGTAACGGAAACAGCTACTGTATTACGGGAAACGGTGTTGGCGACTTTAGAATGGTCTTTCATAATTTCAAAAATCTTAACAGTAATTATTTTACTGCAAAAGACAATGAAATCTTGATTACTGATATCTCTTATATGTTTGATGACCACGAGATGCTCACGTTTCATATAAAACTGTTCAATGTCAAAAATGGGAGTTATTCAATCAAATACAGCCAGATCAATCAGCAGCATGGCAGCATACAGGATGAATGGGTACAGTTGAATATGGAGTCAGGTCTGAGCATGAGAGAACAATATTATTTGGAAAGAATCAGCACCCCTAAGCTTTCCTCAAAGCAATTAACGGTAAGCAATAACGTCCTTGAAATCACCTTAACAATGGAGCCGAATGAAATACAATATGTACAGATTACTTTTGATAAGTAAAAATTTGCCGAAAAAGCCCGATTATTTCAAGGTGGGACCAGATTTGCTATACAGATTTAGCACATATATTTTTTTCTTCTTCGATATAAACCAAAACCAGACATGGAACAATGCTGAAACGGACTAATATAAGCAGGAAACTTTAGTATTTATTTAGTAAACTCCTATATAAGAAAACTGCTGCCCCGTATTCTACTGCGGGGACTAATTTTTAAATAGGAGGAAATAAGATGAAAGTTTTACGAAAAGCTACAATATTTGCCCTTGCCTGTTGGATGTTTTTGACTGCCTGCAGTAGTGCCGGTGTGAATTCCGGCAGTGGCGAGGAAAATGTGGACACTTCTTCTCAATCGAGTATTACCGAAGAAGGTGCCGCGGTGGAAGAATCGGATGAAACATCTGAGCCAATCGATGCCGATGCCGGCCTGCATAATCTGGAGGACGGCGTGCTTGATATCGGGACCACCGTCAGTTGGGAGTCCCTTACTCCGTTCCGTGGCCTTGTTGGCGGCGATGCTCCGTATCTAGGTCTGGTATATGAGTCACTTGCTAAGTTGACCTCCGATGCGGAATATATTCCTTGGGTTGCTAAAGAATGGAGTGCAGAAGAAGATGGGCTTACATTCAATGTGGAAATCTATGATTATGTCACCGATTCTGCCGGAAATAAAATTACTGCCGCAGACATCGTATGGATGATCGAGGCATCTAAAGAAGCCGGTCTTAAGACGGTTTTTGCCAAAGTGGAAAACGTGGAGCAAACCGGTGACTATACGTTTAAGATAAAGTTAACTCAAGATTTTACCGGTGCCTTGGAATCAATCCTGATACATACCTACGTAATATCAAAATCAGCTTATGAATCCAGTAAAGATCAATTTGCCACTGAGGTTGTCTCCACCTCTCCTTATGTGTTGACCCAGTTTGTGGCCAACTCCGTATTCTCCTTTGAAAAACGGGACAATTACTGGCAGTCACAAGAACTGATCAATCCTGCCAACGCAGCAAATGTAAGTAAAATTTCTTTCCACGTCATAACAGAGGCCTCCCAGGCCGGCATTGCCCTAGAAACCAAAACAATTGATGCATTTGTGAATCTGGATTCAAACACGGTTGAACAGTTTATGAACCATCCGGATTATGAAGTGGCTTCCCGTCCTCATACCAACGGCACCCAAGTATTTTTTTCCGGTGCTCCCAATAGCGTAGTCGCCGAAGATCTGGCATTACGTCAGGCGATTGCCTATGCAATCGATTCTGAAGCCCTAGTTTCAGGGGTGTACGCTGGCTTTGGTAAAGTCATGCACGATCCGATAGCCGATACCAGTGTCGGTTATCTGGAGAAATGGAAAAGCGAAGAATATTACCCATATGATGTGGATAAGGCAAAAGAGTTGCTGGCTGAGTCTAATTATAACAATGAGGAGCTGGTATTGCTCTCTTTATCTAATAGCACTATGCAGCGTAACAGTCAGATGATCCAGGCATACCTTTTACAGATAGGTATAAATGTGAAACTGAACCTTGTTGATCAGGCTCTATTTACCTCTACCCGCCTTGATGGTACTCAATACGATCTGGTGCTTAATACAGTCGGCGGGGATAATCTGGCAGACCACTGGGCTGTCCGCTATGACATGAATGCCTATCGAACCGGTGATGCAACATCGCGGCATGATGAAGTCCTAGCCGAGATGCTGTATAGAACCTGGAGTGTTGATGGCTATACTCCGGAAAATATTGATGAGGTACATACGTACATAAAAGATAATATGTATGCATATGGCCTGGTACAGGCAGAAATAGTTACCATCTGGCGTAAAGATATCGGACTAACAGATCAAGTCTCCACTTTCCGAGCCGGGATTGATTTTGTAGCCAGCCTCTATAATGAGTGAACCGTGTTCAAATAAATTAGGGTAAGGAGAATTAGTTATATGGCGATATATGTGATAAAAAGAATACTATGGATGATACCTATAACACTGGGTGTAGCCGTTCTTGTATTCACACTGATGACTTTTAGCCCAGGCAACCCGGAAGAAATTATTTTAGGCAGTACGGCAACCAGTGAAAGCTTAGAAACCAAGCGTCAGGAATTGGGTCTTAATGACCCTTTCCTGATTCGCCTCGGTACTTTCTTAAGCGATACATTTATTGACCTGGACTTGGGCAAGTCTTGGACAACCGGTGCCAGCATCAGTGCCAGTATTGCCGAACGCCTCCCCCGTACCTTTGCACTTTCCATCACGATGATGCTTATTTCGGTTACAGTAGGGATTCCACTGGGTATCATTGCTGCCATAAAACAGAATAAATGGCAAGACAACCTTAGCATGGTTATGGCATTACTGGGTCTTGCGATTCCCGACTTCTGGCTATCCTTGCTGCTGGTTCTCCTGTTTTCGGTAAACCTTGGCTGGTTACCTGCCATGGGTATTGGAGGCATTGAATACTATATTCTTCCTGCACTGGCAGGCTGTACGGGCGGTATTGCCGCCTTGGCCCGCCAGACGCGCTCCAGTATGTTAGACGTGATTCGTGCTGATTACATCACAACAGCACGGGCCAAAGGCATGTCTGAATGGCAAGTTGTCATGAAACATGCACTGAAAAATGGGCTGATCCCGATTATTACTATAATAGGCTCGCATTTTGGCAAAATGCTTGGAGGAACGATAATCATTGAAACAATATTCGGTATCCCAGGCATGGGACAATTAATCATTAGTGCCGTTAATGGCCGTGATTATCCCGTAGTACAAGTAGGCTCCATTTTTTTGGCGATAATGTTTAGTTTCTGCATGCTGGGGGTCGATCTTCTTTATGCGGCAGTAGACCCGCGCATAAGGGCGCAGTACGCATCAAAAGGCAAAAAAAGGAAGGTGACCATCCATGCTTAAAACAATTTCTGTTACGGAGAAAGCAAAAGTACCGAAAAAGCAGTCTGAGTTATTACGTGTCCTAAAGCAAATGCGTAAAAATAAGCTGGCTATGCTAGGCCTGATTATATTTGCGGCGGAATTATTATTATTGCTCTTTTCCTCCTGGATCATCCCATATGACTATTCAGCTATTAATATGGAGGTGGCTCAACAAGGACCGTCAGCTCAACATTGGTTTGGCACTGATGAATTGGGACGGGATATCTTAAGCCGTGTTTTATATGGTGGCCGCTACTCCGTTACCATGGGTCTTTTTTCAATAACAATCGGTACTCTGACCGGTATGATGATTGGTGCCGTGGCAGGATATTTTGGCGGACAGACCGATAATATTATTATGCGTACTCTGGATATTGTTCAGTCATTGCCCGCTATGCTGCTGACTATTGTCATCTCTACTGTCTTAGGCCCTGGCTATGGCAACACTATTTTAGCTTTATCCGTAAACAGCATACCGCCTGCCGCCCGTATGTTGCGCGCCCAAATGATGGGTATTCGCGATAATGAATATATAGAAGCCGCCAAGTCGGTCAATTGCAGTAAACTCCGTATTGTAGTAAATCATATGATTCCCAATGCTTGTTCTCCTAATATTGTACAAGCTACTATGGGTGTTGCTTATATGATTGCCATGGGCGCCAGCCTGAGTTTCATTGGCTTAGGTGTACAGCCTCCTATTCCAGAATGGGGAGCCATGCTGGCCGGTGCACGGCAGTTTATTCGGCAATGCCCGCACATGGTGATTTTTCCCGGCTTAGCAATAACCATAACCATCCTTTCCCTGAATTTGATGGGTGATGGGCTACGAGATGCACTTGATCCAAAATTGAAAAGATAATAAAAGGAGACTTCTGTAATGGCTGAACATGAAAAGAACCCGCTTATCCCTTTTCTAGAAGTAAATAATTTAGCTGTTGAGTATTTTTCTGATGGGAAAACGGTTCATGCAGTGAATGGTGTATCTTTCCGATTGGATAGAGGCAAAACATTGGGCCTCGTCGGAGAAACCGGAGCCGGCAAGACGACCATTGCAAAATCTATCCTGCGGATTCTTCCTGACGTAGGTGCCAGAATTGCTGATGGAACCGTATGCCTCAACGGCCTTAATCTATTTGAGCAGTCTGCATCGGATATGCGTAAGATTCGCGGCAGTAAAATTTCCATGATATTTCAGGATCCGATGACCGCATTGAACCCAGTCCAGCGTGTTGGTGATCAGATTGCTGAGGTGATACGTCTGCACCGGCAAGGATCCAATGAGGATTTTGATAAGCAGGCCAAAGAGATGCTAACCATGGTAGGTATTCCAGAGGATCGATATTATGAGTACCCACACCAGTTCTCTGGTGGCATGAAACAGCGCGTAGTCATCGCTATTGCTTTAGCCTGCAATCCTGACTTGCTGCTTGCTGACGAGCCCACTACGGCACTGGATGTGACCATCCAAGCCCAGGTACTGGATCTGATCGCCGAATTACGTGCCAAATATAATACCGCCATGTTATTGATCTCTCATGATATGGGGGTAGTCGCCACCACTTGCAATTATGTGGCTGTTATATATGCGGGAAATATTATTGAATATGGTTCTAAAGAGCAGATATTTGATCACCCGTCCCATCCATATACTATCGGTTTATTCAGGGCTATCCCTAATATGAATGAGGACGAAGAATGGTTACATTCCATTGATGGCTTGCCGCCTGATCCCACTGATTTGCCAAGAGGATGTGCTTTCCATCCCCGCTGTTCTTATGCAACGCCGGAATGCTGCCAGGATCCCATCACGATGTATACCACCACCGATGGCCATCAGTGCCGCTGCTGTCATATCAATGAGGTCAAGTTGCAGGAGGATAAACATGGTACCAGTTATTGAAGTTAAGAATTTGTGCAAGTATTTTACCACACCGCGGGGAGTGCTGCACGCTGTTGATAACGTTTCATTTATAATTGAAAAGGGTAAAACTCTCGGCGTAGTAGGAGAATCCGGTTGTGGAAAATCTACATTGGGCAGAACTATCATTCACCTGCACGAAAGCACCTCCGGTCAAATTTTACTGGAAGGCCAAAATATTACTTCTGTAAAAGGGAAAACACTTCGTGAGGCACGGGAGCGGATGCAGATTATCTTTCAAGATCCTTACTCTTCTCTTGATCCCCGTAAAACTGTGGATGCCACGATCCGTGAACCGTTAGTTATATCAAAGCGATACCGGAAGAATTCCATTGACGATGCTACTCAGGAATTGATGGAATCTGTCGGCATCGATAGTCGTTTACGTATGTCATATCCCCATGAACTGGATGGCGGACGCCGTCAGCGCGTAGGAATCGCCCGGGCACTGGCACTGAATCCCCGTTTTGTAGTCTGCGATGAACCAGTCTCTGCCTTGGACGTTTCAATCCAGGCCCAGGTTCTCAATTTGTTAAAAAAACTGCAGCAGCAGAAAGAATTAACATATATGTTTGTTACTCACGATATGTCTGTTGTTCGTCATATTTCTGATGATATCTGCGTGATGTACTTGGGACAAGTAGTGGAAAAATGTTCTGCTAAGGAGCTGTTTCAGCACCCGATGCACCCATACACACGAGCGCTGCTCTCGGCTATCCCTTCTGTTGACATCCATCATACGCAAAAACGGGAAATATTACATGGTGAGATTATTTCGCCGATCGACCCCAAGCCGGGATGTCGCTTCCTTCCTCGCTGCCGCTTTTCATCGGAGGCATGCCAGCAAGAGCAGCAGCTGCAGGAGATATCTTCCAAACATTTTGTGAGCTGTTGCCGCACACATGAATTGGGATAACTAATAGAGATGGTAAATATTATAAATATAGGAAGAGGTAAAAGTAAATGCGCGTATTAATGATAGATATAGATACACTTCGTCCAGATCATTTAGGCTGTTATGGATATGAGCGGGAAACTTCCCCCTGCATTGATGAAATAGCGAAAGACGGCTTGCGGTTCAATAACTATTATTGCTCCGATTCTCCTTGTCTGCCAAGCCGCGCTGCCTTGCTGACGGGCCGGTTTGGTATTCATAATGGCATCGCGGGTCATGGCGGTACTGCGGCTGATATCCGTTTAACCGGACCATCGCGAGGCATGATGGATCAAAATATGATGCAAAACCTATTCTGGCAGTTTCGCCGTGCCGGCATGCATACCGCTTCATTTTCTTCATTCAGCGAAAGGCACTCAGCCTATTGGTTTACTGCCGGTTTAAACGAAATGCATAATGTCGGAAAATCAGGCAATGAGACAGCAGCGGACATAATACCGGGAGTATTACATTGGATGGACGAACATGCAGCACAAGATGACTGGTTCTTGCATGTGCATCTTTGGGATCCCCATACGCCGTACCGGACACCTGACGATATGGGCAATCCATTTCAAAACAACCCCATGCCAAGCTGGATAACACCGGAAGTATTCGGAGAACATCTGAAGCATATCGGCCCCCACAGTCTAAACGAGCTGTATGGTTTTGAATCTGAGGCGCCGCCCCATTGGCGACAATACAAAAAGCAACCTGGCAGTGCCACATCCTATAGCCAGGCCAAAAACCTCATTGATCTCTATGACTGCGGTATCCGCTATGCCGATTATAATATCAGTAAAATTGTCTCAAAGCTAAAACAGTATAATATTTATGATGATGTGATTATTATAGTAACCTCAGATCACGGAGAAAACCTAGGAGAACTGGGTATATATTCTGAACATGGAACCGCCGATAACCTGACTTGCCGAATCCCTATGATTGTAAAGTGGCCGGGCATGATTACAGGTCATGATGATTCGTTGCGGTACAACGTGGACTTATTACCAACGGTGGCGGAACTGCTGGGACAGCCACAGTCAGATCTATGGGACGGCAAGAGTTATGCGGATTTGCTAAATGGCCAAAACTGTGACGGACATAACTATCTGGTATTAACTCAGTGTGCCCATGTATGTCAGCGTGGCGTAAGATTCGGGCAATATTATTATCTTCGGACCTATCATGACGGGATGCATGAATTTCCTGTCGAGATGCTATTTGATTTACAAAATGACTTTTTTGAGCAAGAAAATCTGGCTCCGGAAAAACCTGAGATATGTGCTGAAGCTTGCCGCTATCTAACAGACTGGGAGCAGCAGCAGATGCTGAAGAGCCACTGCGATGTAGATCCATTATGGACGGTGATAAGAGAAGGCGGACCCTATCATACTTTAAAATGTGACGGCCCCAAATATGCTGAACGTCTAAAAGAAACCGGCCGCTCTGCAGGTGCTGAGCGTTTCCGGCAGCGGCATCAAGAATTATTTAAAAATTAACAAAAGCAAAGGGTGTCTCAGAAATCTTTTATTGACTTCTGAGACACCCTTTAAAAATTATTTGGTTGTTATACTATTAAAATCTATAATCTATAATCCAAACCGGCGGTAAAGCTCCTCTGGCGCTTCGTTTTCCTTAAACTGCTCCATCAGCGCCTGCCTCATCCGCTTTTCTATCACCTCATCGGTAAGCGGATGATTTTGACCAGGATCGCTCTTCACATCAAATAACAGACTTTCTCCCTCCGCCAGCTTTCTTGCTCCGCCTTTTGCCGGAATCTTTAAAACCGGACAGTTCTTAGTAAACTTAAAGCCTTCGGAAATCTCGGCCCGGCTCAGTTCTTCTGTGGAAAAACACTCCATCATATGAGTCGGCATCAGGGTGTATTCATTCAGATCCAGCGAATAATCAACCGGCGCCTTCATATATACATAAGTACCGTCGGTTATATTAACTGTACTTCCGTGACATCCAAAGATTCCATATTCACGCACCGGACGGTCGTCCCTGATGGTTGCCCGCAAACTCTTTCCCAGCATATCAACGGGGATGGGTATATTAAAATAATCAAGTAAAGTCGGAGCCAGATCAATCGTCTGTACCAGACTTTCCCGTGTCTTTCCTTTCATACCGGCTCCGGGATCCCAAATAAAAAGCGGTGTATGAACCACTTCATTATAATCCGGCATGACCATTTTGCCCCACCATTGATGCTCACTCAACATATATCCATGATCTGTATTGACGATAAGCATGGTATCCGACCACAGATCAAAGTGATCCATAGCATCCAGCAATCTGCCAAGCTGATAATCACAGAAAGCCAATAAAGCCAGATATTTACTTCTCATCTCCTTAATCTGCTCCTCACTCTCATGTACCGGGGCATAAGGCGGCCAATCGACCAGAGACATGCTATCCGGATCAAGCAAAAGTCGGGCATATTCTATCGGTGCATTAAAAGGTTCATGGGGATCAAAGGTTTCCAGCTGCAGATACCAGTTATCAAAGTCTTTATTTCTCTCAATGAATTTAAGGCCGCCGTCAAATGTCCGCCACATCGGAAAATCTTCCATCCCCTTAATCTCCCGGCGGTTGATAACATCCTGGCAGCTGATTTTGGTTAGGTTTTTGGCGAAATCGGGAGGAACTCTCGAGGCCATATCAGGGAATAAATGTGGCGACATTGTCTCTCTTGGCTCTGCGCTGCCCTGCCAGAAATCCCCTTCCTGTCCCCGGTTCATGTCCCAGCTGGAATAGCGATTGTGATAAGTACAGCCCCCGTCTTCGAAATAATGATAATGATCCGTAACCAAATGAGAATAGACCCCGTTTTGCTTCAGCAACTCAGGCATTGAATCGTCAAACGGCTCAATCGGCCCCCAGCTCCGGTGCAGAAAATTAGGTCGTCCCGTATGCAGTTCGCGCCGCGCCGGCATACAGGGAAGGCTGCATGCATATGAATTTTGAAATTGTACCGTTCTCTGCGCTAAACGGTCAAAGTTAGGTAACGAAATCTGCCTGCCTCCATAGCTAGGCAGCAAATCTAACCGCAGAGAATCAAACATCACCATAATTGCTTTCATAATATACCCATCCTATTTTATTAGTTAATTATGCGTCTAAGGGAACACTGATGCATCAGTGTTTCCTTAGGTATTAAGAGTTTACAATATCGGTTTACAGTGGTTTCTTTCTGGTTAACCCTTCTGATGTGCCATGGCAATGGTTTCTCGTGCCAAACTAAGCCGTTTTGCCCTTATTCTAGCCTGCGATATCTTATCTTTATTGGCACTATAGATACTAAAAAGAAGAAATAACGTATAAATAATCATATTTTGCACATTGATATCCAGCGACAGTTTTGACAATCCCAGCACCAGCATTCTTACACTGAGAGAACCCATTAAAAACCCTAACTGACGATTCTGAGAAAAACTTCCAATCCACATTCCCAGCATCATCGGAAACATATTGATAAAAACCGTTCCATTACTGGTCATTCCCATAACTGGTGACATCGAACCGCTAAAAGCCGCTTCAAACACTCCGGCACAAGCCGCCAGAACTCCGGCCAGCACATAGCAGATCACGCAATTCTTGAAAATATTGATGCCGGCATCACCGGCCAGTTTCTGATTTCCTTGGACTGCCCGCAAATGATAGCCAAAGGTCAGATACTGAAAAATAAACGTCGTTATGAGCAACATCCCCATCAAGACGGCAATAATAAAACCGGCATCAGACAAAATACTGACATTAGGCTTCCCGTAAATGGTAATACCCTGCTGGTTATTAACCGGAAAACATATACATTCAAATACCAGCGTCATTCCGAGGCCCAAGACCATGGGCAGGATTCGCATATGGATAAACATTGTCCCAATTACTCCTCCGCAAATCCCGCCTACGATCATTGCCATAAATAGTATTCCTACCCCGCCAAGGTTCAGCTTAAGAGCCAGGTTTCCGCCAATAATAACTCCCGCATACATTTGTGCTCCCAATGAAAGATCCATTCGGCCGCAAAACAGATTGGAACTGATTGCCAAGGCAAAAGCAAATGAAGCAACCCAGTTTCGCAATAAGGTCTTAATATCCGCCGTGGAGCCCAACACATGCTGACCCGCAATTTTCATGTCCAGATATTCCATTATGGCCCAGACAATGATCGGCAATATGATTGTTTTAAGCATCGGGAGCAAATACTTGTGCAGCCCTTTATTATTAGCCATAGTTATATTCATTCTGGTCTCCTGTCCGCCTGTGCGGCGGCTTAATATGATTTTAACAGTCTACTGATTTAAACGCTGTGACACATAATCAAAGGTTACCGAATCCAATACATCCTGAATCTTTTCTCCGGTCAGGTCTGGATTGCAGACGCCAAGCATGCTGTCAATCACGTCATAATCAACGATATAGTTCGTTTCATCTTTATCCCAGCCGGCGACGGTATTATACTCTTCCAGTGACGATACGCTCCACATCTTAAATTGCAGTCCACTCATTTCGCCATTTTCATCTTCCATGACGTTCCGATATCCGGTCAACACGTTATAAATCTCTATAAAAGCAATGGAAGCAACCAGCGTGGGCGATTTGATCGTAGCCATATTAATTGATGAGTTGCCAAACCGATCCTGCGTCTCAAAGGAAGTCTTCAGGGCATCACCAAGTATACCAAAAGAGGCCACGGTAATGTCTTTCTCGAACGAGGCTTCAACTTCGTCCACAACGACTGCTGCCTGTGTGTAAACCATTGGTACCGATGAAAGCAGATAATTATAATTTCCTGTCTGAAGGGCGGCAGATAATCCCTGTAAATAACCGTCCTGGGTCGAACCGGGATAAATATATATTTCAATACCCTGATCATTGGGTGCCAAAATCGGTGATGAACTTGTCAGCAATTCCGAAACAGGCTTGTCAAAGGTCAATCCATAAGCATTCTGGATAAAATCCATAATATTCGTTGATATTTCAATGTGCTGCACGTTACCAGTAGAAGCGCTGCCGGTACACACCAAAAAGCCATCTTCATCGGTCAGCGTAAGCGAGGAATTCATCCACTCGGAGAAAAGTTTACCTACCTCCGGCTGATTGGCTCCATAAGTTCCGGCAAAATTATCTGGATTCATCGCATAAAGTGCTTCTGTCTGAGGATTTCTATTGCCGTTGATGTTATATACCATGCCATATTCCTGAGCCAAAAGACAGGTGTTTTCCGGCGATGAGCTGCTATAGTATGCCATAACCGCATCACATCCAGCGTCGGCAAAATTTTCAATTACCGTGATTGCTGCTTCGTCGGTGGTAACCGCCTCCGAAAAGACAAATTCACAATTGTACCGCGGTCCGATATAATCCTGAAAATACTTGGAAATCGTTGCGCTCTCATCATCAATTTTCAGAAGCATAACCCCGATTTTGAATGTCTCATGATCGCCGATCGCAGCTTCTGCTGCATCCGGATCAGTTTCCTCAGTTGCCGCTTCATCTGCTGCCCCTTCTTCCGATGGTGCCGTGGCCGTCTGTTCTTCTGAATTATCGGCTGATTCCGCACTGCCGCCGTTATTGGCCTGATTGCCACAGGCCGCGAGATTAATCAGCAGGATCAGTGATAAAATAATAGTAAATAATTTTGTTGTTTTACTTCTTTTCATAATTCCTCTCCATTCTTAAAATAGTATTGTTAAATTGGGGCTGCTTTAAAATTGCTGCCTGCTTGGCAAAGTCAGGATCCTTTCGGTATTGACAAAAACCAGGATCAGAAAAATCAGTCCGCGGATTCCCTGAACCATCGTCGTCGGCACGCTCATCATTAACAGCCCCTTATTGAGCGCCGTTACCGTCATAGCCCCAATCAGACCAGCATAAGCATTCGAGCGGGAGCCACCGAAGATGGACATTCCGCCCAGTACCGTAGCCAGCATGACATCCATTCCCAGGCCCTGTCCCACCGTAAAATCAAGGGATGCCGAGCGGATGGTGCTAAATGTCGCCGCTATCCCCACACCGATACCGGCCATCAGAAAAGCAACATAACGGTTCTTGGCTACATTAATTCCCGTCTGTTTCGCGCATACGGCATTTCCGCCGATAAAACGTAATGTCCGCCCGATTGCCGTGCCATGGTAGAGAGCCAGACATAGGATAAAATACGCGGCAAAAATCACATACCGATAACCGCCTTCTAACGTTTTACAGATTGCATAGTCTATTTTAATCGGCGTAGACCCGATCAGCCCTTGCGTGACGGCACTGTATAAGGACATCGCCACAACCGCAACCATCGCTGACATCAGTTTGAACGTAACACTCAGTGCACAGTTAAACAACAGCAGCAGTATCGCACAGCCGATATCAACCACGATCATCAGTATGATACTTCCTGTCGCCTGATAAACCAAAGCCCCTAATGTAGCCGCCAGCCCCATTGCGGCACCCACTGAAAAATCCAGTTCACCGATCGAATATATATGTGACACGCCTATAGCAATTGTCCCCACGATAAGGCTCTGGTTAAAAATACCGGTGATGACGGTATTGCCAAGGAATCTTCCGTTGGTCATCAGTGAAAAGGCGGCGACAATCAATAAAAAGATCACAACCGGAAACAGCAAGGAAAATATTCTTTTATTTTTTGTTTTTGCGTTCATACTTCCCTCCTCAGATCATGCATTCAATCATTTTCTGCGTATTAAAACCGTCTTTACGATAAAACTCACCGGTGATCTGACTATCCTTTAAAATTAATATCCGGTCACTCATCCCACATAACTCCGGAAGTTCTTCGGAGATCATAACGATTGATTTGCCTGCCTTTTTCATCTCGCTGATTAATTGATACATGGCCGCTTTAACACCGATATCGACCCCTCTGGTAGGGCAGTCAAGAATCAGGATATCCGCGTCCACCGCCACCCATTTCCCAAAGACCACTTTTTGCTTATTTCCGCCCGACAGAGCTTTTACGCTTTGAAACATATCTACACATTTAATCGCCAGCTTATCAACCATCATTGCCGCATATTCTTTTTCTTTTTTAGGGGAGATAAACGGCCCCCAGATACGGTTAATGCGGTAACCGGTACTCTGAATATTAGCACCTACCGAAGCATTGATTTCCAGCGACTCGGCATCGCGATTTTTGGACAAATAGCCCATCTTATTTGCAAATGCCACATCCGGAGCTGTCACTTGGCGGTTTGCCGCAACTAGCCTCACTTCTCCATCTACCAGTGATTCCAAGCCATATAATGCCTTACCCAGAGAATGCATGCCGCACTCACTAAGACCGCCGATACCAAGAATTTCACCTTTATGTAACTCCATGTTGAAGCAAAGTAAGTCGGTCATGGTGGTAAGATTGGTGGCCTTTAAGACCACTTCCGGCATATAACCTTCCTGATCCAGACGATAATAATCGCTGTTTATCTCCCGTCCGATCATTTTTCGCTTAATGTCATTTTCGTCAAAGTCAGTCCGATCTAGGTTGTCAATTAAATTACCGTCGCGTAAAATGGTCAACGAATCGCAATGCGCCATCAGTTCTTCCAGATCATGACTAATAAAAATCACGGCCTTGCCTTGATCGGCCGCTTCATGCATGGCACGATACAAAATCTTGCGCCCTTGCTCCGATAACGCAGTGGAAGTTTCATCCACAATAAAGACTTCCGGTTCGGATGCCAGTGTCTTGGCTATTTCAATTAACTTTCGTTCTTCCATATTGTAGAAGTAGGTCGGCAGCGCCGGGTCAATATGAGTAATACCGATTTTCTCCAAAGCCTTTCGCGCCGCTCCAATCATGCGGCTACGAAAAATAAACGGTCCGGAACGAAAACGGCTGTAATCTCCCAAGAACATATTTTCGGCCACCGTGATACTGGGGATTAATCCGGCCTCCTGAACAATTATCCCGATACCCGCACGGACGCTTTCTAAGTTGCTGGCTGGTTTCCATGGTTTCCCTTGAAAATACATCGCACCGGATGTGGGTTTCTGAATGCCTGCCAGAATAGTAGTGACCGTTGATTTTCCCGAGCCGTTTTCGCCTATTAAACCGCGTATCTCACCACGGAAAATCTGCATATCTACATGATTGAGAGCAACGGTAACTCCATAATTTTTGCAGAGATCTTTTAATACCACCAGTGCTTCATCTTTTTCGGACATGCCTTTCTTCTCCTTTCCTCTATTTTTTAATAATGACAGGTATTAATGTATTTAGCATAACAATTTATGAATCCATTCTCTACCGACAAAACGATTTATTATTTTGCAATTTTCCGACAAAAAATAATTATATAAAAAAACCGACACATAAATGTCGGAAAAATAATATTTTTAAATTTATTTCCGCTCTTCACTAGGAGAACGGCCGGTTTCTTTTTTATAGGTATTAGAAAAATGGCTGAAATTAGAATAACCGACTCTGGCGGCAACAACCCCTACCGGCAACGACGTATTGCGCAAAAGCGTCTGCGCGTGCCGCATTTTTTCCTGAATCATATAACTCTTCAAATTAATGCCAGTATCTTTCTTAAACAGTTTGTTCAAATAGTCCGGATTAAAATGCATCTGAGCCGCCAATTCCTCAACCATCAGTTCTTCTTCCACATGTTTTTTGATATAATCTTTTATTTGCTCTAAAACCATCGCCGCTCCGGTTTCACCCTTTTGCTCCGTCGGAATAATGTCGGATGCCGCCGGTCTTGTCCGTGATTTAACGATTGCCTCCCATTGATCCGGTAACTTTAGCGTATCTGATGCGGCAGTCCAAAAGCATCTGAATTGGCACGGCAGATTCTCCTGCAGGGACATTTCCAGATATTCAACACGCTTAGAGGCTGATTCTTTCAAAGAACCGGACGCCCCTGCCCGCTCTTGGATAACAATACTGTAAATATCCCGTTGGATATAGGAAACAACCCCTGAAAACCTTTGCAGGTCAAAAATATCAGCCATTATATTCCTGATTGCATGACACATATTCTTACCTTGTAAATCGTCACGGATTGATTTCCAGTATTCGATCTCCACCAAAACAAGACAGGTTTCAACATTACCCCAGGAAAGCTCGCCGCCAACCAACGTATTCATGATTTCCCGATCTCCCCGCAGATAGCGGCTCCATTGATCCGACTGCAGATTGTATATGTTTTCATCAAATAATTGTGCTTTTCTCTTTTGATCCGTTTCAACAAGCAAGTCAGCGATAGCCACCAGTACCGCTTCTTTGATCTTATGATAGGGTGCCGGCTGCAAAATATAGTTGATGGCTCCAAGACGTAGCGCTTCCGCAGCATAAGCAAATTCTTGATGGCATGTCAAGAAGATAACTTTGCTTTGATAATGTTCTCTTTTGAGCCATTCCAGAAATTCCATCCCGCTTTCCATGGGCATTTCAATATCCAGCAGAATAACATCCGGTACAGAATCTTTGACGGAAAGCCTAGCTTCAATTGCATTCCCCGCCACAACGACCTGATCAATTCCGATTCCGCCCCAGTTAATTTCCCGGGCTATCCCGTGAGCTACGTCCAATTGATCATCCACTATCAAAAGTCTCATTTCGGCCTCCTTACCCTTCTTGGGGAAATGATAATATAATTTCTACCACAGCACCGCTCTGGTTGTAAAAAGCATAGGAAAATGATTTATCGTACATCAGGTCAAATCTTCTGATTACATTCCGGAGTCCGGTACTCTCCTGACCCAGCGAGGTAAAGTCCTCCCGGTTCAGTTTTTCTAGCAGTTCATCAGAAAATCCTCTTCCGTTGTCACTGACCGACAGACTAACCAAGGTTTCTTTTTTGCGTTCATACCGAGAAGCACTCAGGTGAACTATGATCGGTTTGTTGACCTGGTCAGTATGCTTTAGGCAATTTTCGACCAAGGTCAGAATGCTGACGGGGGGCACGGCTAACTGCATCAGTGAAGATGGGACCGACATCTTCAACTGGGGCGGATATTCCCGGCCAAGGCCACTGACGATCAGATAGTTTTCGCACATTTTGAGTTCTTTACGCAATTCCACCTGCACATCCGTGGTGGTAAAACAATATCGCAGATGGTCAGAGAGTCCTATAATAGCCGCCTGCGCTTCTTGATTTTTATTTTGTTTAGAAAGCCCGTAAAGGCTTTTCAGGCAGTTTAAATAAAAATGGGGCTGGATCTGCATTCTTAAAGTATCCATCTCCAGTTCCCGATTACGTATTTCATGTTCATATTGTTCTATTTTCATGGTATTAATCGTCCTGACCATGTGATCGAATGTCTGATTTATCCGGGCAAATTCCGGACTGGAATAAGGCTCCATGCTATCCGGCATTTCCCCATCTGTTATTTTCAGGATAACACTTTGCATCTCCTTCATTGGCATAAATATACTCCGCCTAAAGGCCAATGCTGCCGCAAAAACACTTAAAAATATTAATATTGTAATGATAACCAGGGTTTGCCTGAACCAGAAAATCGATTCATAGGGAATCGCATAAGTTGTGCGCATATTTAAGAAAGGACGGGATACCGCCATATACTGCTGATTGCCGCTCCGCCATAAGACTGTTTCTTTGCTGATATCACTGTAATGAAATCCATATCCTTTTAACCATATGGCTTCATTATACGGCACCCCGTCTTCACTGATAACAACCGTGGTCTTCATGCCAAAGTCGGCTTGGGCACTACGGCCCAATGCCGCCAGATCAACCACTGCCAGGCAATATTGAACCCCTTGCTGCCTGATTCTGATTAACTTCCATTCACTGCCGATCTGATAGCTGTCCCAGCCAAGATTAATATTAGGATTATCCCGTAGTAAATCCTTGATCTGATTATGATATGACTCTGCCGCAGTTCTTTCATCTTGGGCGGAAGCGGAAACGCCGCTTCCGCCCGCTTGTAAGCACCGGAAGTAATCCCGGCTGCTATCATAAAATATCAATTGGCTGATATGTGGAGCAGACTGTAAGAAATCATTGCCGGCCGGTTCCATCCGTTCTATTGGCTGATCGGCATACAACTCCCACTCCTCACTGAACAGAAACGAGTCGCATGCGTTAAATTCTAAGCGGATACTGCTCAAGTAAATATCCAGGCTGTCCATCAGGACTGCTGCCGCCTGCTCTTTCGTCTGTTTGATTGCTGCCTGAACAAACAGATAAAAAGCTCCGATAATAAACACATATACAATTAAAATGATTAGAATAATTTGTGTTTTTAGCTTGAATCTTATTGGTTTCTTAAGCATAATTCGCCGTGCCCTTCATCTTGCCGGACTTTATAAACATTCTACTCTGATATTCTGCTCCCCCAGAACCTGATAATCCCAATTGCCGTTTCCACCCTCTACTGAGAGCTTTAGTACATCACCGTTACGCTTTGCACTGACCGACATTACGGCTTTCCCCTGCCTGTCTGTAACCACTGTTTCAGCCTCACCGCCTTCGGTAAAAACCGAAAGACATAAGGTCACACCGTCATAAAAATCATAATCCGGCCTTGTATCATTATTTCCGATTGCCAAAATGCTATTCGGACGAACCATCAGCGGTAATGAAAAATAATCAAATAATTCTTTCTGCCATTTCCCTCCGGCAATCATTCTTCCGTCCAACAGGTTAATCCAATCCCCTTCCGGAAGATAATATTCTGCTTCTCCGGATTCTTTAAAGATCGGTGCTACCATCAGGCTGTCGCCCCACATATATTGTCTGTCCAGCGGTTCGCAGTTACGTTCATCAGGAAATTCTACAAACATCGGACGCATTATGGGTATTCCGTCCTGATGGCTGATTACCGCCTGATGATAAAGATACGGCATCAGACTGTATTTCAATTTAACAAACCGCTTCAGGACTTCACAGGCCTCATCATCGAAAAGCCATGGTACCCGGTAAGAAGTCGAACCGTGCAGCCGGCTATGGGAACTGAGCATACCGAACTGGCACCAGCGCTTGTAGATATCCGCCGAAGCAGTACTTTCAAAGCCACCGATATCATGGCTCCAGTATCCAAAGCCGGCACAAGCCAGCGACAGACCGCCACGCAAGGTCTCAGCCATGGACGGGTATGTGGCAAAGCAGTCACCTCCCCAATGGACAGGATACTGCTGACCGCCCACCGTGGCCGAACGGGCAAATAATACCGCCTCGCCGACCCCGCGCTCCCTCTCTATCAATTCAAAGACTGCCTGATTATATAACTGTGTATAATAATTATGCATCTTAACCGGATCCGAGCCGTCAAAGTAAACGATGTCTCTTACCGGTATCCGCTCTCCGAAATCCGTCTTAAAACAATCCACACCCATATCCAGCAAAATTTTCAGTTTGGCCTGGTACCAGGTCACCGCCTCCGGATTGGTAAAGTCAACCATACCCATGCCGGCCTGCCATAAATCACTCTGCCATACTGCCCCGTTGCTCTTTTTCAACAAATAGCCCTGCTTCATGGCCTCATGGAATAAGGGGGACTTTTGCCCGATATAAGGATTAATCCAGACGCTGATTTTTAAACCCCGCTCCCGATAACGGCTCAGCATCTGTTCCGGTTCCGGAAAGGTTCTCGCATCCCATGTAAAATTACACCATTCAAAAGCTTCCATCCAATAGCAGTCAAAGTGGAAGACACGCAGCGGAATATCCCGGTCTGCCATCCCCTGAATCAGTCCGGTGACCGATGTCTCATCATATTCGGTAGTAAAAGAAGTAGTCAGCCACAAACCAAAAGACCAAGCCGGAGGCAAAGCCGGTTTACCCGTCAGTTCAGTATATCTCTGGATTGTTTCTTTCGGGTTGCTGCCATTGATCAGAAAATAGCTCAGCCTCTCTCCGGCCACAGAAAACTGTACCCGCTCTACCTTCTCGCTGGCGATTTCATAGGCAGCATCTTCCTCATGATCTAATAAAATGCCGTAACCTTTGTTAGAAATATAAAAAGGGATATTCTTATAGGCAATCTCACTAGCTGTTCCGCCATCTTCATTCCACATTTCCACTGTTTGACCGTTTTTAACAAACGGTGTGAAACGTTCACCTAAACCATATATATTTTCTCCGATATCCAGTGCCAGTTGTTCAATCATATAGGTCTGCCCGGTAAAAATATCGGTCATATGAGCCATGTTACGGAACGAGGTATTGGTCAGTTCCCGATCGCCGTCAAAAAATCTTATTCCCCAAGCGGATGGCCTTTTATTAATAACCGCCGCGGTTTTCCCTGTTTTATAAACAACAGCTGTCTCGTTTTCAATGATTTCTACCGGCGGATTCTCATTCCTGACCTTACAGTAAGGCCCGGGATGATCCATCCCTTCAAAATGAGTCACTGAAATCTGTATGACATTGAGCATCGGACTGGTCAGCCTGATTGTCAGCAATCCCTGGTTCAGGATATCCCCCCGTGTCTCAATATGTTTGGTCGCCGCATATACAATAAGCTCCTTTCCGTCAATCCGACAGTCCGTATACTCTACTGCATAGAGCGGCTGGTATTCCTTCTTCGTAACCCAATATCCATTTGTAAATTTCATGTTTACTGTTCTCCGTTATTTATCACTCTTTTATTTGGAACACTCGCGCAAAATTTCCCCCCATCAACTTCTTAAGTCCGTCCGGGGAATTTACATCATCGGCGGCAAGTCTTTGCTTCTGGATCTCCATTTCAAACTGATAAAAGGGATAGTCACATCCCATGAATACCTTATCCGGGCATTGTTCCAACACATGCACCACCGCCATGTAAGAGGTGATAGCCGTATCCAGATAAACATTGGGAATCCGTTTTGCTACATCAATGGCATATTCTCCGGCCATAACCTCTCCCATATGGGCCATCTGGATGATCACATGTGGAAACTCATTGCCCAGCCGTTCAAACATCACCGGATGTACGCGGTAATCTTCCGAGGTACAGTGTATCACCGCATAAAGCCGACGTTCTTCCAGAACATCAAAAAGCGGGCGTAACAAACCGATATTGGCCAGACTGAAATTCCCGAACCAGGGATGAAGCTTGATTCCCTTGAACCCCAGTTCATCCAGGCAATATAAAAGCTGTTTCCGGGCATCATGGTCATTCGGGTTTATAAATGCCAGCGGAATAAAGCGTTGCCGGTAAGGACCCAGCAATTCGGCCAGTTTTTTTTGTTTTTCCAGTCCTGATCCAAAAGTAAAACAGACCGCTTTGTCAATCTCGTTTTCGTTCATTTTATTGATTACATTTTCCACTCTGGCCCGGTGATTTTCTGTTTCCGATGTTGCGATATGCACATGGGCGTCAATTACCATTCACTTTTCCTCCGTCTTCAAAATCCACGCTTTTCATGCTTTCCGAGCTTTTCCGACAAGCTTCCATGACTGCCAGCACTCTTCGCACTTCTGAGGTTTTCACCAGCAGTTCTTCTTCGCCTTTCATGGCCTTAAAATAATTTTTAAAGAAATCCATCTGTTCACAATCCACCTGCGGTATTTCTTCGGTAATAATCAGCCCCGGCTCCGGTATTCCAAAGGAACGGGTCGGCCCATAGGACTTGGCCGATTTATCCTGTTCTCCGGCTACATTTTCCAAAAGCCGCGTAGTACGGACAATCTTACCTTCCGGCTCAAACTTATCCGCATACATACTTCCTTGATTGCCGCCTACATACCAATGGCGTTCAAACCAGTCTGTACGGTCGGAAAGATAATAAGTTCCCAGTTCCAGTTCGGCTGTCACTTTATTTTCAAACCTTAATAAGATCTTGAAATAATCATCCACTTCTTTATTAATGACGTTCCTGACATCCGCATAGACGGATACCAGCCGACTGTCTACCATCCAGAGGATCTGGTCAATCAGATGCACACCCCAGTCATAGAGCATTCCACCGCCTTCGGCTTTGTACACATGCCAGTCATGCATATTGCCATTATACCCGTAAAGCGAACTTTTGATCAGATAAATATCCCCTACAAGCCTTTGGTCATAGCATTCCTTCACGCAGCGAAAGTCTTTGTCAAATCTTCTTTGCTGATGCACCGTAAATGTAATGCCAGCTTTTTCTACCTCAGCGGTCATCTCATCCAGATCTGCAACGGTCAGAGCCGCCGGCTTCTCACAGATAATATGCATCTTCGCTCTGGCCGCTTTGATTACCAGTTCCTTGTGACTAGTGTTATTTGTTGCTATTATAACACCATCTATCTCCGAATTGGCAAATAATTTGTCTGGATCCTCGTAAACCGGCATATCGGGATAGTATGTTCTGACCTCCTGAAGCCTGTGCGGATCAATGTCACATACCGCGATACAATCCGCTTCATCGGATGATTTCAGTGTATTTACATGTCTTCTGCCAATAAATCCATAGCCAATCACTGCATATTTTAACTTCATATTATACCCCCTGGTTTATTACCCTCTCACCTAATCAAACTTAATCGTCGTATTGGTCTCTGACGCCTTATAAATAGCATCTAATATCTGTGTTACCCGGAAAGCTTCTTCCGGTTTTACGCATGGGTCAGTATTATTCAATATCGCGTTGATCCATTGCCTTGCTTCTACGACCCCCTGAGGTTCGTTGACACCTTCAAAGTAGTCTACAAGCGCTTCTCCAGACAGTGTCTCATGGGTCATTTTACCGTGGCGCACATGATTAAACCACAGCTCTGAAACCGGATAGCTGCCCCCATGCTTGATTTCCGCTCCTTCCAAGGTTCCGCATAAGGTTGTGGAAGCCTCTCTGGCATCCAACACATTCAGTGCCCAGGATGCTCTTAAATTAACCAGTGCCCCATTCTTCATCTTAATAAAGCCCATAGCTGAATCTTCCACTTCGAAGGCATCCGTATCCCAAGGACCGTATGTGTTGCCCTGAGCCGCTTCGGGAAGATTACCCAACTTGTAAAACACCTGACCGCTGATGCTGTCTATCTCATAATTGTCCATACACCACAAAGTAATATCCAGTGCATGAGTCCCAATATCAATCAACGGCCCGCCGCCCTGTTTGGACTTATCTGGAAATACGCCCCAAGTAGGAACTGCTTTTCTTCTGATCGCATTGGCTTCGCCATAATAAATATCCCCCAGTTCACCTGCCACACAAGCTTTTTTCAGCACCTGCACGTCGTGGCGGAAACGGTTCTGATAGCCTACGGTGAATTTTTTGCCGGATTTTTTCCAGGCGTCCATCATTTTCTGGGCATCTTCGGTTGTCGCAGCCATCGGTTTTTCGCAAAGAACATGCTTGCCGGCGGCAAAGGCATCCACAGTTATTTGACAATGGGCCATATTAGGAGTACATACATGTACCACGTCAATAGACTGATCTGCAAGCAGTTCTTTATAATCGGAATAGATGGCTGCATCGGTAAGCCCATGCCTTGCCGCTGTTGCCACGGCTTTTTCCCTTTCAATATCACAAAGCGCAACCACTTCCACCATATCCGCTACTTTGGCCAGTGACGGGAGGTGCTTATTATTACAGATACCGCCGGTTCCGATAATTCCCAGTTTTAATTTTGTCGTTTTGCTCATTTTATCTTTCCTCCATTTTATATTATTCCCTGTCTGCCGCAAAGACTTAGCTTAGTCTCCAATCAATCGTTTCAGCATCTCCTGGTGCTTTCGCACCTGATCCACTTCACTGATCAGTTCTTTCTCGGTGCGATCCTGGAAACGCCGCTGCCCTTCATATTCAGAATTTATATAACCTTCATATCCGTTCTCCTTCAGGAACTGAACCGGGCCTTCATAATCCAGAGCAATATCCTGATAAGTGCCGGGTCTGCCCGGAATCTCCGACATATTGTAAAACTTCCCATGAATGCTGATTATGTAAGGCATAATCGATTTTAGGTCCGAAGCCTGAGTCCGGGATAACAGCAGTGCCTGACCCATTACTTCAAAATCAATATCTGTATAACCTTTGACGTTTTCTATAATCAGTTTCTGCATTTTATCGAATGCACAGACCAGATCCTGGGGCGCATCGCCATGCTTCAGATAGCGATGAAACATGGATTCCACATTTCCCGCCGTATAGAGTGACATATCAATATCATTCAATTCACTGCTCTTTCCCAGATAATTGTCCATGCAAAGCTCTGTTACCAGATCACAGCTTTCTCTTTTCGCCCCCTGTCTGACATACCAGTCAAGGGTAACTTCTGACGGACGGAAACCAAAAATACCCCAGTCCGGAACCACTCCCAGATATTTACTTCCGGATTTGATGCAGTACTCCACGATTTCATTCACATACTGACCGTTAATCGGAATCGGCGCGTGGATTTCCTTGCCAAGCCGGATATCGCATTCCTCTGCCACCGGCAACGCTTCAATCATTACTTCCACTGGTGTGGTTGCCAATGTCCGGACATTTTTAAAGCCCATCCTTTTAGCCAGCCGGATATCGCTTTTCAGGCGGTCAGCACACTCAGAATAGCTCATGACATGGTCGCGGAACTGCAGCACGTCACAAAACACATCCATAGTCACTGGTGTCGTATGGTATTTTTCCATCCATGTAAACCACTGATAAAAAAACTCTTCCGGAGGATTGGGATATTTCCGAAGGGCCATTTCATCCAGAATCTCAATTCCATCGGCACCATAGAGGTTGCTTCCCACTTCACGGATCTGTCCTTCCAGATCCAACTCTTTGAAAAACTGTGATTGTTGATAACTGTATAGCGAAACTCCTCTTTTTATTTTTCCCATAACTTAAATTTCTTCCTTTCCCTGCTGTAATTCAAGTTCATATTTTACAATATGCTTGGTTTTATCTGAGCCGGCTCCGGTACCTGGTTTCGGCGGGTTTTTCACCCATTCTTCATCCGTGGGCAGATAGCCATATGCCGCAAGAATCGACTGCTGGAACTCAATCACATGACTGCCCGGTGTCAGCCCACCTTCTTTTTTAACATGGATAATCCCTTCGTCATCATAATCCCAATGCTCCCAGACAGCTGTTTTGACCTCTTCGAATGTCCTGGGAGCCATGCCATTGATTTCAAACGTCTGTAAATCACGCTCATATTCCACACCGTCAACCCTGAGATAATATCCATTATGTAACGATAGATAGACACCTCGATAGTTGGCATTTCTGGCTGCAAATTGAAAGCCGGTGATTTTCCCATTTTCATCGACATTGTTTTTCAGACTGTCTTTTCTGATTAAAAAATTGTCAAACATTTTTTCCTCCTGATACTTATCTTTTTATTAACTTATCTTTTTACTGTTTACTAAGCCGATTCTTATTTCATCCATACATATTGCGATATTCCGACGGCCTGATTCCCACATACTTCTTAAATATTTTACTAAAATACTTGGCGTCAAAATAACCTACGTCCATTGCAATCTTACCAATGGAATCGTTCTGCGTCCGCAAGATATCTTTAGCCGCCTTGATCCGGCGTTTATGCACACAGTCCAAAAAATTTTCACTAGTTTCCTTTTTAAACATATTAGAAAAATAGACCGGATTAAGGTTGACCACTTGAGCAACCATGTCTAAAGTAAGGACTTCTTGATAGTGTTGATCAATATAACGGAGAGCCGTCCGAACCGATTTTTTCTTTAGATTGACAGCCGAAGTCGGTCTCAAAACTTTAATAATTTCCAATAAATTTTCACTTTCATCGGTGATCGTAAACTGCAATTCCGGGGACATATATCCACTCCTTTCCTCAGTAATTGTAAATCAGACTTGTCTTTATTATTTTAATATGACACAGTTCGTTTATCTGCTTATAGGTTGACTTATTCTTTGATGTTTTTTACGTTTTTTACATATTAATTTACACATTAAAAAAAGACAGCAATATTTGTATCACAAATCTTGTTGTCTTTATAAATAATAGTCTAATCCGCTAATTAACTGACATCTATATAGGAAAAATGAGTTCTTGACCAAAACTTTTTTATCACTATGATAAATCTACCCACAAAAATAGCCGAGGCTATTGTCCCTATACCTAACCCTTCCGGTTTTCCCAGCCACAGGAATCCAATGAAACATGAAATCACAGCTATGGTAATATCATAAACTATTTTTACTTTGCCTAATTCTTTGCCACTGTTAGCACTGAGCATTTTCACAGTTCCATCAGGCGGATTCTGTATTAAATCTGCCTCCAGCATACACACCATCCCAAACGCCGTAAAAATAATACTTAATGCAAGTACAATAAGCTGGTATTGCAAATCAGTGCTGCTGAATTTTATGAAATCTTTTAGAAAGTCAATCAACTGACCGAATATAATTGCAACCGGTATTTGAAGCCATATCTTGGCATCCCATATTTTCTTTCGTAAATAGAGCTGTAATCCAATGTTGAGCAGATGATATAGCATCGTTAACTGTCCAAATGTGAGCGGTAAAATTATTTCAAGTACATAGGGAAGACTGCTGATCGGGGATACACCCAGCTGGCATTTTACACACAAAACGATACCCAGCGATACAAAAAAAATGCCAGCAACATAAATACAAAGTCTTTTTATCATCCGTTAATCCCTTCAATACTGTTTACTTATTCTCGCTATTATAAAGTGCTCCGGAGTCGGTCTTATCAATAGTCAATTATTACGTATTATTTTTATTTTCTTATGATATCACTTTAATAATCTTAAAGCAATTTGATAAATTATAGATTTGGTGTAAGATTTTAAGATTGCTGATCTGCTCTATACAGTAAATAGCCATTGGCTTTAACACAACGGTTAGTCAAGTAGTAAGCCTGTACCGTATTCAATCTCAAATCCGTGCCGCACCTGCTGAACGGACGTCTCCAGGCTCCACACCACATCCCGGTAATTCTTCAGGAGCCGCCATGTATCGTGGTATAAAGGGTTGTTTTCATTATTTATCATTTCATTCTTAGTCTTCACTTGTTTTCCTCCTGAACATCTCATAATATAAAATAACAAAAAACAGACTAGAACTGCTGCCTGCGCAAATGTTCCGGTCTGTTATAATCTACATAAAATCATCTTACATCTACCTAATCAATTCATCCCCACATTCCATCTCAAACCCCCTCCCACCCATTTTACACCATTTTTGACACCATTTCACTTCACACAGACACCCTACAAATGAAATGTTTATCTAAAATTTTTCTTATCTATCCATTAAACATAGGCGGTCTTATTCCAGAACGGAATGAGCCCGCCTTTTCATCTGTGAATCAACATAAATAAGAGAATATTGTAATTGGCAGTCCCATTTCCATTTCTATGAATGGGATGTATTGAAATGCAGTTAAGAAAGGAATGCTCCCTAGCATGACCATTGGTCGCATGTCTAAGAGGAAGTCTCCCCGTCTGATTGCACTTTGGCATACAGCTTTTAAGACAATAGAATTTACCCTGCATTTGTTTCAGCTGTTATTTGAATCCGCTGTTCATCAGCATAAACAGCTGCTGTACAATGTCAGTATTGATTCTTGTGGACTTCTCAATTTATGCAATCTATATCATGATGGAAGCTATATGTGCCATACAGCCAGTTACACTACGTGTAGCCTTGGCTGTTTTTTTGTGGCCTTCATAAGTACATGCTCCTTTCCCGGCTGCCGTTCCCCTCCTTTGGTTTCCTACGATTCAGGAAAATCAAAACCATTGGAGGAAATGTTGAAAGAAAAGCGCTTTCAACTATTGATTTTGAGTGCGGCAGAGCCGCAGATGGGAATAAATATGAAAGGTAAAAATAATAAAAATAACGGACAAGGCTCCGATAATATCATCCGGAATAGGTTCACCGCATATCTGATCACTGCACTCCACAGGAAAAAGAATCTATACTACTGCTATGCGAACAAGCAGCTTTTTTATGAAACTCCTGATGACTGCCCCGACCGTCTCTAGGCATTACTGAATATGCAGGATCTGACGGATATGACGGAAACTTTACCACTTTATATGCAACTAGAAAACGTTGTCCTTGAATTCGCCATTAAGCGGTTAAAATCCCGAGACCGCTACATATTCCTGGCCCGAATCCTGGGCGATAAAAACTTCGAGGAACTGGCCGCTTTACTCGGTATGAGCTATAAAGGGGTTGCTGCCGCATATTACCGCGTTATCAAGAAAATCAAGAAGAAATTGAAGGAGGACGATTATGAATTTTAAAGAACTGCTGATCCAGTCAAAATCTGGAAACAGAAAGGCTACGGCTGAGCTGTTTGACCTTTATAAGCCCTTGCTTATAAAAGAATCTATGACCGATGGGCTTTTTGATGAAGATCTGTATCAAGAATTGTGCCTGACAATGCTCAACTGTGTCCGGAAGTTCAATATTTGAATGTATAGGCAAGTTTTAATTGATCAAGAGGAGCCAGCAAATCACGGTTAATCTGATGTAGAATGCTAAACACCTCAAACTGCAATATGCGCCCATATAAAAACCGGCAGAAACACTGTTTCGTTTCTGCCGGTTTTACACTATCATCCTGTTTATTCACTGATATTTCAACTTTCCCAAGTTATTCACTTTCAAATTCCTGTTGCAGTTGTTTGACAACGGATTCGTCCAGCTGTGTATATTCGATAATCTTAAACAATGGCTCATTATATTTCATCATTCGTTTGGCAAGAGCAATCCTGTCATCATTTCTAATCATTTCCATTATCGGCATCATAGTAATCATCTCCTTTACTTTTTCCCGTTCGGTTTCATTGACAAACTTTTCTGCCATTAAGTACAGCATGGCCTGAATCTGTGACAAATCCGAGGTATCTTCAATTCGTTTTGATAGTTCAATACAATTCTTGATCCGGGTAACTTTATCATCCTTGCTCCTCATAATAGGGAGCAATACAATCGACATTAAATCCTGCTTTGTCAGCTTTTCATGTCTGCTGACCTTCTCTACAATATTATTATATATCACATCCCCATCAAAGGCAACCATGTAAAATGTGTCTATTTTGTATGTGATCGATCCCAGGTCGAGATTAGAAGGAGCATTCACTATGTCTGATGAGTAGATGACGATGGTTCGCACCGATTTCCGTTCCTTGAATGCTAGGAAGGCATCCGACACCATGAAGCGGTATATGTCGTCTTTCTTATTGGTGGTCTGAAATTCAAAATGAATCAATGTCCCGTCTTCCAATAGGTATACATTATCATCAAAATTGGTCTTTAGTTCCACGAAGTTGACTTCTGTCCGCGCCCGGGCCACTATTTTCTTGTCTATCCCGAAAAACTTCAGGGCATCACCTTTAAGAAGGTCAAATACATTCTTCATTATAATATCTTCTGTATTTTTGGCCAAATTCATTTCATTCACTGACGAAGGAAGAAGATACAGGTCACTTTCCAGTTTTTCTGCCAGTTCATGGAGAAGATTTTCATACAGTACCACTATGGCACCATTAGAGCATTCCTCATTTGTAATGATGTACATGGGATTTAAATCTGATTGGTCGAATACATCCGGCTCGTCAGAAATATTGTGTGAGACAATATAATTACTCAAGTTTTCTACCTTTGGCGGGAACAGGCGCATTGTATTACGCGCTGCTGCCAGGAAAAGATCCTCCTCACTTAATCCCAATTTTTCTGCGGAGTCATCGATGATCTGGGTATAATAACCGGCCTCCTTATCAATAAACCAGTTGTAAACAATGGCCAGATCATGCCATTTCCGATGGACGGCATTTTTCAGCAGCTCCTTATTTTGTTCGTAATGGATAAATGAGAAAACGATCTGATTGACGGCATTTTCCACATCAATCAGCGGCTGCATCTTTGACGCATTTTTCAGGGTGTCCTGAAGGCTTTGTTCTGAAACCTTGAGGGTTTCTATCAATCCATGCTTTATATAATTATTATAAAGAATGTGGACATTTATTCTGTTAAGAGCCAAATCATTGCATTTATTTGATAATATGTTAAAATAAAAATCAATTATAAAGTAAGCCGCATTATTTCAGCCTGAATATATATTAAAATCATCTTGGTATTTTTTATGAAATTTCCGATAAATATTATATATGAAAGAAATTGCATTTTTGTAAGAGGAAGGAAGTTTGACAGCTAAATACCCTCAAAAGTACTTGCAGGTCTTATTAATTTAATTGCCTCTAAATCCTTATAATATTGATTTTTTAATCCTAATCCATTTTTTTTATAATAATAATATGTTATTGGAAAATCAGTTCCAAATACTAATCTTTCGCCAAAACCAGCATTTTTAACATATGCAATTCTTTCACTTGTAGCAAAAGCAGTATCACCAAAAACATTGGGATATTTTCTCATCATTCTTACTGTCTCATCAACGGGGCGGCAATGAGCTAATATAATTTTAACATTTCTATACTCGCTAATAAACTTGTCAAATCTATTAGGTCTATCCACTCCACTTTCTCCGGTATGTATTTTAATCAACATATTACGATTGTTGGCATAATCAAAAATCTCGTGTAATATTTGCATGTGTTTTATATTATTTTCAAAATCCCAGAAATTTGCCAAAGGGTGCAGTTTGAAGCCACCGTATTTCAACTCCTTCATCTCAATATCTATTTTTATACCTTGATTTATATATCCAGGAACATACCAAAGTAAGGGGATTGCAATATTGTTTGAAAAAAGTGCTAATGCCGATTCTATTTCTTTGTATATCTGATCATATTTGATATTTTTTATACAGCTAGTAGTGGATGAATATATTATTTTGTCTACCTCTGCGTTAAGTACTATATCAAATATTCTATTAAAATCATAGTAATCATTATAAAATTGTCCTATATGAATATGTGAATCAATCAATAAATTTACCTTTCCATTCCATAACAATTCTACGATTAAGATTAGCAACTTTACAAAAATGTTCATTAATTTTCATCGGATCACCTTCTGGATTTTCATTAGCATTGCGAACCATACAAATTGAACAAAAATCTTGATCTTCACAATCTTTACATTTCACAAAATCTCGCTTTCTTACTTCTCTAAGCTGCTTAACCCTTGATGAGTTATTCCAAATATCATATAGAGATTCATCATTTATATTTCCGCATACATAATCTTGCCATCCAGAGCAAGGAAAAATATCGCCATTGGCCACCATACAAAGCGAAGAAACACAAACGCCACATACAAGATCATTACTATGATCTCGAGCATATTGCTTATCGTATTTATCAGATAACAATGCTTTTTGATAATTTTTATCTGATGAAATTATGTCACTAATTATCTCGCCAACCTCATTAAGTGAAAGCCTATTATCTAAATTGTCAGATGTTCGGTCATATCGCGCCATCATTATATAATCAGTTCTAGCACGACATTTATGGTCATTAGCCCATTTTAGTACCTTTGAGTAACAATTTTTATTTTGTTTCATAGTGGGACAACTTATCTGTAGAGGAACATTATTTTTAATTAATTTTAAAATATTATTATATGTTTTAAAGAAAGATCCCTTTAGATTTGTTATCGAATCATGAATTTGGGGATTAAGACTGTAAAGTGAAACTTGTACACTTGAAAGTCTGTTATATTTCATTTCATTGATAATTTCATCATTTAATAAAGTTAAATTACTTAATACAATTACGGATAAATCTAATTCTTTCGCTTTACGGAGAAAATCACAAAAGTTTCTATGTAGCATTGGTTCTCCTCCAGAGAGTGTTAAACTGAGAACACCCATGCTCCGACATTGCTCAAGAACTTCATAAAATAAATCTGGCTCAATATCGTTTATTTTATCTTCATGAGGAATATAGCAATGGACACAACGCTCATTACAGCGACTAGTCAACTCTATTTGAAGATTTACAAGATGTGGTTTCTCTTTAAAATGCTCTTCCATATAATCTTGAGTGCTTTTTCTAGCTGGATAAATTTCTGTCGTTATAGTCTTGGGAATAAGACTTGAATAAGAAAAACGTTTATCTTTATTGTCAAGTTCCTCCCGTGTATTTCCTGATACAATAAACCCATCATTTTCCAGAATACTGTAAAATTCAATAATGTCTCTTTTCAATATATCTTTATTAACATTTTTAAATATTTCTGAAATTTCATCTGTAATTGTATCTATACACTTAGGAATACGCGACAAAGCAGAAAGAAATATGGCACCAGAGTCTTCAGTTACACGATCACTAAAATCACTTTTATTGACAATGTAACCAACATTGCCATCATATATTCTAATAAATGTATCAAATTTCTGACGATAAAGCATTATTATATATCTCCTAATAATTGTTTTCATAAGTGTTATTATTTTCATGATAATATATTCTTTGTTTCTTGTCTGTCTGCAAATACAGACAGACAAGTTTTTATTACCCACAACTAATTAGCCGTCTTACAAGGATTGCACCATACACCACTATTTTTTTCAGGGCACCCTGCCGCAAATGTTTTATCTGCTTTATTTTCTGCAACTATAACAGGTTTTTGGTATGTCATAATTTCACCTCCTTTCAAGGGATTATTTAGGTCGAATATGTATGTTAATTATTCTTAAGTAATATAGTATTATTTCGAACAAATTTATTATATTAATATATATTATCCAAATCACCTTATATTCATATTTTATTAAATATACTTCATCCCGGTTATATCCTGACATGATAATTATCAAATATTACCTTTAAAAATCCGTGCTATACGCAATATGCGCCCCAATAATCTGCCCATCTGACAATCCGCATCCCACACCATAGCATTCGATCGTACTTTCATCCTTTCCGCATCCCAGCCCATACCCGACAATCTGCCCTTCCTTTGTACACGTAAGACTTGTAAGAAACATCACAATTGCCGCTACTTTCACCCCAAGAGCTAAAGGTATGGCCGGCAGGGCATTGCAGCTCATATACATAGACACGACCATGCATGTAATGGTCAACCCACTTGCCGCCTACTACCTTATCAGAATGACGGTTACATCTTGAAGTTGTGTAGCAGGAACTGCTATGAGTATGATAGATTGCTTGTGTATAACATCCTCCTCCAGTCAGACTGCTTCCCGAATGCAGGTGATATACCGATACGGTAAAGCAGCCACCGCTTGAATCACTGCTATCCGAATGTGTATTATTCCCTTCGGCATCAACATGATAATGGAAATCATAGGTTATCGTTCCCGGCACTTCCTGGACTCCGATGAACAGATCCTGCGGGATATTTAAGATTGCTTCATATATTTCCTGAAAAGTGGCATCCTCTCTAGTGCTAATTCCTTTCGTGAATAGCGCGGATGCCAATAGCCGCTTACCGCTATTCACAGATTGAAAAACCGATTCCATCTGACGGTTTATATCATTCATAGCATTTGTCATATTATTGTTTGTTTCGGTCAGACTGTCTGAAATAAAACTCCGCAACCCTTCATCGCCGCTATTTACGATATTAGTCATATCCACAAATTTATTTTCCATCACAGAAGTCAGTTCACCTAGCTGGCTATCAACTGTGACGTGAAGATCACTGAACTGACTGCTGAATTTTTAATCGAAACTGTCGAATTGGCTATTTAACTCCGAATCAATGCCTTGAAAGGCATCTGACATCTCTTCTGACAGGGAAGCAAATGCTTCCGCGCTTGACTGCTGCAGCTGTTCCATAGATTCCGTCATTAATGATAAACTGACCTGGCTGTTTTCACTCATCTGCGCTTCCATCTGACCAAGAACCGAAACCAGTTCCGAATGGTTTTTGGAAGACAATTCCCGCGCTTCATGAAAGAGACTTTTCACTTCTTCGTGCATATGCGTATAATTATCCTGTATATTGACAAGGGCTTCCTGCAATATTCCAAAAGATTCCCTGATTTCTTCCTGTCTTGCTGCCGAATCTGTAGCCATATCATCTAACAGCAGATTAATCTCTTCCTGCACGGAATAGATCTGGTCTTGAAGTTCTGACACCTGGCTGGAAAGATCCAATGTCTTATTCTCTATTAACAACTGGATTTCACTGCTGTCAGCTTCCAATGCGGACAGCAGTTGCCGCATGTCTTCTGTAATAAGCATTGCAATTTCTTGGAGAATCTGATCAATAAACAGGATGTCGTCTTCCCTGTCTACTTTGTTCTGTTCATCCATTTCTTGTAGAAAATCCATGATATCCTTGCCGGATCCTTCCAATTTTTTTCTTGCACCTACAATATCCGCTTTTAAGTCAGTTAAAATGGTTCCTAAAACTGATCCTTTCAGACCGATATTCCGACCCATCTGTTTCTTCCGAAGAAGGGATAGGAAGGGAATAGATGCCTGTATCATCATTTACAAATACTTCTTTGGTTGATACGTCTTTAGTTCGTATCTCTTTATTTTGTATCTCTTTATTTATTTGCATTGGATTATCCGGCACCGGGTTTTCCGTTGTCGGACTTGCCGTTGTCGGAATATCCGGTATCGGGTTATCCGGTGTCGGATTTTCCGGTGTCGGGTTTTCCGGTGTCGGCTTATCCGGTGTCGGCTTATCCGGTGTCGGATTTTCCAACACCGGTTCATCCCGAGCCGGACTCCCCGGCCCCGGCAACTGTGGCTGTTCAAAAATGACGTATTCTATTGCTATCATTTTCCCCTTTTCGTCGCGGCCTTGCCTGCGGACGATATATCCGGCTTTTTCCAGTTCCCATACTGCCGTCCGGATGGCATCGATGCTTTCCCGGTTGATATAAGATAAGCCTCTTAAGGTATAATCCCAGTCTTCCGGAAGCGACAGCATCTGTGAAAGCAGACCCTTGGCCTTTAAGCTAAGCTCTTTGTTTCGTAAATGATGATTGGATATAACCGTGTAACCGTTATTCTTTTCTACTCTGAATACTGCCATAACCGTGTACACTCCTTCCTGATGGATATTATGTAATAGCACATGCACAGCCAAACTGCGTTGCATGGTAAATAGCAGAATAATACTATGTAAGCTCCGCTTCCAAGAAACTGATGGCCATGCATCCCTACCTTGAGCGGTATAGACCAGCAAGCTGGTCATGTCCATTTTCTACACGAAAAAGGCACTTAAGCTGTAAGTGACTCCTGCTTTAAGTGCCTGATTATAAATATTGCAAAAGACCCTATTGTCGGCCTGGTTCAGCTACTGCTCCTGTCTCCGGATATACTCCATATTCTCCTAACATTTCAAACCCCAAGTAATGATCGGATGCCAATCAGCAAAACCAGCACCTGTTAAGATATCGTCTGATCCTCTTCTGAAGAAAAAGCAATAACAAAAGCCGATCTGGATGCTTTCCTTCTTATTCAGCATCAATGTACCCTCGATACCGTTTGCATCCATCACTCTTACTTTCTTATATCTTCTGAGCGGCAGCAGCGAAATTCCCACACAGACACCTGTCACTGTATCGTATCGGTTTTCTTTGATCAGTTTCCAGAGCAATATGCCCTTCCAAACGGAACCGATGCACAGTACTATACTAAGGCCCAACAGAATCCGATCCTCTGATGCCAGAAAGCCTGCTGCCCCGACGAGGATACAGGCGGTTCCGGCAAGAAACAGAAGAAAGCAGCGGCGAATCAGCAGAAGCGGATATTCTTTCCATCTTTTCATCCTGTCATACCCTGCTGAAAATGATCTGTTGGCGGAGATAAAGGTTGGCCACCGCCAGGGTGACTGGCTTACTTACTGTGCTGAGGCGGGCAGTAAAGCTGATATTATCGCTGGTGGTCTCGTTGTCGCTGTAGAGATGATCGAGAATGCTCTCTTGATTCGGCAGCCACTTGATATTATTTTCCACGCACTTGATGATTTCTGCCGTTGATAGCATCGCCTGTCTCGCCAGTTTCATTACCTGTTTTTCCTTATCTGACCGGGCATCGCTTTGGAACAGTTTCTTGGCTGATGTTACCGCGATTTTTTTAGACAGCATCATCTTTATGAAAGTCGTCATCCGCAGGTAAAAGCTGCCGTCAGCCGGTATGATGAAAAGGCTTCCCAGCAGGTCATACAGGGCATCATATTCCGTATCACCGCTGCCCGAAACAATCAGTCCGCGCATCATCAGCCGGTCGGTACATTCCTGACAGGTCCGTCCGAAAATACCGCCGTTTTTCAAGGATGACTCCTCAAAGGCCGCTTCCAGTTCATGTGGCCTTAGAAACCGCCAGTTCAGGGTTAGCCACAGCATTAGTTCCTGCATGTCTACCATATGATCCTGTCCACCGATCACAATGACCGGGCAGGATGATCTGCATGTATCGCGGCGCTCGAAACGTCCGACGGCGGTATAAAATTTATTCTTATTCATTTTCTTCCTCCTCTACTTATGAACACATGCCCTGCAGAAATCTTTCATTGCCTCTTAGCCTTTTCGCTGAGCGTGATATCCATGCTCCCACATAAGTTGACGGTACTTGATAAATCGCTGCTATTTCCTTTAATTCCAGTCCTTTTACCTTCCATGCAATGGCTTCGATGCCTAACCTCGTCACTCCGGCATATTCCTGGCTTAAGCTTTCCAGCAACTCTAGGATTTCTTTTTCTGCCAGATAATCGTACACTTCTGCCGGATATGCCGGCAGCACCTTACCGTCGGCCATCAGTTCGCCATGCTCTCTTGCTTCCAGATACTGCAGCCGCTTCTGCCTGAAACACAAATTACGGCAGTAAGAAATTAAGCCGTTGCGCACCACTTTCTTGGCGTAGGTCGGAAAGCTGGCGATCTTTTCATCAAAGGATATGGCTGCCCGACATAGCCAGATACATCCTTCCTGAAACAGATCTTCATAGCTGAAGCCGTAGATTGATTCGTTGACATGTATGCTGGTTTTAATAACCCAGTGAACCACTTGCAAATGCTCTTCTACCAGCTTTTTCTGGCTTGGATCTAATGGGATTATTTTATTAGCAGGACTGCCCCGGCCTTTATTTGTTATTCTGCTCATCATCTTTGTCCTTCCTTTCTTACATATTTGTGTTTCATCCTACTCAACATGCCACTGATATGCGGCACTAACTCCGACACCTCAGCAATCCGTACACTGGTAACCTAACGCCCCGGCAATTCGACGCCCCGGTAATTCGACGCCCCGGCAATTCGACGCCCCAGCAATCCGATGCCCCAGCAATCCGATGCCCCAGCAATCCGACACCCTAGCAATCCGATACCAAGCAATCCGATGCCCTAAAGGTCAAGGCGAGAGACAATCAGCCATCGCAAGGTCCTCCAATATCTGGAACTGATATCTGCAGAATGGCACAGGTCTTGACCGTTTCCGTATGCCATTCCAGATAGAGGGGAAAAGCGGCTAAAAATGCTCTTCGTTCGATACTTCCTTTACATTCCGCTTTTTCCACCTGCTGCCCTGTTTTGCTCTGAAATTCAGATACCGCCATGACGATCAGTTTTCCTTCAGCATCTGCCGTCACCATATGCCCCTCGCATTTTTCTGTCTTGCCGTAAGGACAGAACGAGCATTCCACAAAAAGCGCATTACGCCAGTTTCCTTTGACAGCTTCCATAAATGGATAAACAGTACATTTATCTTTTTTCATCTCTTACCTCTATTACCTTCTTTTTTTCTGCTGGAATTACAAATAAATTGTTTTTCATAGTAATTTAATATTTAACCGAACAGCCCTTCTATCTCTGACGTAATCCTCGGGATCACCGTGTCGTCAAAAATAAGGGTAAGCGCCGCCAGAAGAAGGGCACCCAGGACTACGGCTATGATAATCTTGACCGCATCGGATATGTAAAAATCCCCTCTTTGGTTGGCAAGAGCCGCCCTTGCCCCGCAAGACAGTCTTTTGATCCTGCTAGAAATGTGGTTTATTGAATTCCCTGCAAACGTAACTAATGATTTTTTCATATAAGTTTTGATTACCTCCGATTTTTATTATTTGATTTGCATTTTATTTAGTATTTTTTGTTTTTATTTTCGTTACTATATTTCATTACTATGTATTTGATTTTATAGTTCTGTTTAACTCATAAACGAATGCTCGCTTATCCGACAACTCACCGCACTTTACCTGGCCGTTATCCCCAAGTCTCCCTGAGAACCATGGCAAATTATCACCTCAAATCCTCGGAAACTACGGCAGTTATCCAAAAAAGGCCCCCATGGAGCTGAGTACTTCGGTACACAGTACCACCAGATAGATGATAATGATACAGAACAGCATCATCATGGAGTAGCGCTGGATCTTCTTGGGCCGTTTAGCTGCCTCTTTTTTCAAATTATGCTGCTCAATCTGCCGCATGTCGAAGCAGATCATTTTAAAATACATCCGCTGGTCATCACCCCGCAGAACCCCGATCAGTCCCCGGATGACATCCGACAGCATCGGGCTGCTGACCCGGTTTTCAAAATGAATTAGAGCATTTTCGTAATTACCGGTCTTCATATCGGCGACGGTCTGATCCAGCTCTGCTCCGAATTCTTTGCCGGCCACGCGGCGGTAGGAAGTCAGCATCTTCAGGACATCTCTGTCATTCTCCAGATTCTGCCCGATGGTCAAGGCAAAACGGGGGACTTCCAGCTCAATCCTTTTCCTTCGTTTCTTCACGAAATCAAAGGCCGCATAATAGGCGGAAAACCATAGTGCCACCGCCAATCCGATCATGACCGGCACGAACAGCGGCATCAGGAAGGCCATCGGAACAGCGCACAGGCCGGTTATTCCTGCCGTTACCCATGCCTTGGCGGTGTAAAGCTCCGGGCTCAGGCTGACTCCCGCTATGGCCAGTACCGAACTGAGCTTGTTGCGTTTCAGTCGGTCTATCTTCATATAAGGGGAAAACAGCTCCGCTATTTTCGTGATGTATACATCGGTCAGTTTTTCCCGCCTGATTCCCTGCTGCTTTCTTGCCAGCAGCATCATTTTTGAAGTGCGGGCAGTGGGGACATCCACAAAGGCACAGCTTAGGTTATAAACAGCGATGCCAAAGAAGACTATCGCTATCATGGTCAGTATGGTCACGCTCTGTCACCTCCGTATTCGATTGGTCTGGATAGCTGCATGATCCGGGTCAGGGCATACAGGATGATGGCTCCGCAGATCGCCAGCACGATCTTGCCCGGTGTGGTAAAGATCAGGGTAAAGAACCAGTCTTTATTTAAGAAATAAAGCAGCGGCACATTGGCAATGACGAGGAACATCATGGTAACTGCTTCCCGTCTGGGTCCCTGCATCATGGCCTCCAGTTCCGACTGCACTACCCTGATATCCGAGAACTTCTGGGCGACGGTCGGCAGGGTGTTCTTCATACTGCGGTCCGATTGGCACTGGATCAGGATATTGGCCCATTCATGGAATACTTGGTTGGGCACTTTCATTTTTAGGCTGTTGATGGCACTGGCCGTGTTGGCATTGATCATCTCCGCTTCATATACGAAGCTTTCAAAGTTGGCTTTGACCGGCTCATTGATATAGGGCAGGTTTTCCTTAACCGAGCGGAGCAGGTCTTCCGTCCGCAGATATGACGTGGTGATAATCGAAATCGCTGTTTCCAGCTCCTCATTCAGATGCTTTTTGTAGCTGGCCGCCGTACTGCGGAGATACCACATCGGTATCAGGGAAAAGCCGATGCCCAAGATCGGCACCATGTAGACATTGCCGATCAGCAGGGCCAGCACGGCCCCCACGGCGAATAAAATAAGCGAGATCCGTTTCACCGCCTCGTAGCGCTCTGTACGGCCTGTATCTCTTAGTATCTGCTTGATTTCATATTCCTGATTAAAAAAGCCTTTTGCCGGCGTACCCATGAGTACATTGAGTTCATCCGCCAAGGTCGCCTGCTTCTGGCCGGACCGAAAAAGCAGTTCCATGATCTCTCCGGGTTTCACCCCGAACAGCGCAAACAAGCCGGCACAAAGCAGGATAAAGCAGACTATATAAATCCATTGCACCTATAGCACCTCCTTTCGGAATTCTTGCAGCTCCTTGTGGGATATTCCGTTATCCAGAAGCCGCTTTTTCAGATCGTCGGATATCATCTCCATCTTTTTATGGCGGCCTACTACGACGGGTTTGCCGCTGATATCCGTGGTATTGTCCGTTACCTCATATTTATAGAGGGAGCGGTAACGCAGCCGGCCGTCTTCATAATCCTCGCCTTCGATGATTTCCATGATCTTGCGGGACCGGTCTTCCAGCTGCTTGGTGAAAACCACGACTGGGTAGGCTTCTACCATGATCTGCATCAATACGGCATCATCCATGCTGTAGCGGCGTTTTGCCAGCGTCATCATCCGGCGGTAGGTCGAAGTACAGGAATTGGAATGGATGGTGGTACAGACGGTATGGCCGGTTCGGGAGCTTTCGGCTGCCGACAGGCTTTCTGCCGCTGAGCGCATTTCCCCTACTCCGATCACGTCCGGATGTTTCCGCAGCACCCGTTCCAGCAGGAAGTCCTGGTCAATATTCATGGAAGGGTTCTCGTGGGGCCTTGTCAGCAGATGGACGACCGAATTCAGGATATTTCCCTGTTCATCCCGTTTGACCAGGTCAAATTCGCGGGAGCCCTCTTCGATGGTAATGAGCCTCCGGTTATCCGGGACGTTGGACAATAGCCATGCCATAACTGTCGTCTTGCCGCTGCCGGTGGAACCGGCTATGCAGACGCTCACCCCGTAGCGGATGCATGCTTTCAGGAAATGAAGCATCTCGGCAGTGGCGCTTCCCGTTGCCAGCAGTTTTTCTTCCGACACGGTCTGCTGGTTGACGATCCGGATCGAGGCATTGACCCCCACATCCTGATCTACGATAGGGGTTTTATCTACCGAGATGCGGATGTTTTTATCCAGATAACCGATGACGCTGGGCATGGTATCGTCTATGACCATCCCGCAGGTATTTAGCATCCGCCGAACCACATCCACCGCGTGCCGGGGCGAAGAGAATTTGTCGGGTATCTTTAAGCTGCGCCCGCTGCTCATGATGACTTCGATGTCATTGTAGGCATTCAGATTCACCTCTTCGATGCCTGGCTTATAGATCCATTTCTTTAGAAAAGAATATCCGGCCATATCCTCGTACAGCTTGTCGCAGAGTTCTTCGGAAGTGATATCGTCTACGGCATATTTACGTTTGACACAGTACTGCACCATCAGTTCCTTTAATAACTCTTCTGCCTTTTCCGTACCGCCGTCTCCGGCGCCGGCAATGGTCGAAGCATAATTCTCCGCAAAGTATCTCTGGACGTCTTCCAAGATCTGTTCATAAGTCAGTTCTTCCTCTGCGGCGGCAGCAAAGAAAATATCATTTAGATTTGCCATCAAGTCACCTCCCGTTCTTCCAGATCTGCATATTCATCCAGATTTTCAAATTCTTCCGAATCTTCATATTCTTCCGGATAGCTGAATTCGTCCGTACCTTCAAGTTCTTCCGGATCTTCATATTCATCCGTATCCTCCAGCGCGTCCAATACTTTATTTAACGCTGCCGTATATTTGGGGTTGCAGTAATTGACGGCCCGGAACATGCCGCCTTCTGTGGCACAGCGGTCAATTTCTTTGCTATAGGGAAGCAGCCCGTCGAAACCTCCGATGATATAGCCCATCTCTTCCAGTGCGTGAAAGGGCCTAGCCATGCCGGCCAAGGTTAGATGTTCATCGTAGCGGAAGCGGCTGTCCACCAAGAGCGGCTGATGGGCTTTCAGATAGTTGATGCCTTTTAAATCGGGCGTCAATATCCTGACAATCACATCCCCGACTTCGATGGCGGCCGGTGTAAATACATGGGTCATGTTGGCGCTGCAGTCCAGGATGATAAAATCCACCAGGCGTTCCGCTGCTTCTATCATCTGCCGGACTTTTTCGTATTTTACTTCCGGATAGCTTAAAGGGTTTTCTCCGGCGCAGTAACCCATCAGTCCGATATAAGGGTAATTTTTCATGACGGTTACCCGGCTTGCTACCAAAGTGCTGTCAATCTCTACCGAAGACAATACCTGACCGATGGAAGCATCGGTCTCGGTCATCTGCTCGGGAAGCCAGACCGGCAGCATGGGAACGCCGGCATCTGCATTGATTATCAAGACCTTGTTTCTATCCTGCGCTATTTTGTCGGCGCTTGTCAGGACTTTGGCCAGGATACAGCAGAACATGGTTTTGCCGCTGCCCTGGCTGCCCCAGACGGTTATGATCTTTGCCATATGATTACTCTCCCTCCTTGCTGTCGGTACTTTTGTCCACATCCGTGGACACCGCTGTCTCCGCTTCCGCGTCGCCCGGTTTGATATTTTCGTCTATGGTCATTTCATCTGGATCGTCTCCTTCCAGCAGTTCCGGATAATAGATTTCCGTCAGGACGTCATCCTGCTGTGACAGCAGCTCTGTTGCCAGTTTTTCATTATTGCGGGAGATCAGGGCTACATGAGCCATCCCGTCATTTTCCAGACCGGTGATGATCCTGGCCTGCTCGGTACTGGCCAGTACGGTTATCGTTGCCGACTGCTGCTTTTCTTCCTCTTCCGCCATTTCTTTGGTATTATCAACGTTGATGCCCTCTTCATCCGTCACCGAGAGAACCTTTACAAAGCTAAGTTCCGGTATTTCCTGGGCTGCATCCAGAAAATGATAGATCCGGATGATATCGCCCGGCTGCAGCTTATCGGAAAGCCCGCTTGCCAGTGTCTTTACGGTCAAGGAAATAGCCACCTTGCCGGAAGGAATCTCATTGAGGGCTACATCCGATGTTACCGGGATCATGCTGACCTTGGATGACAGGATATAATCTCCTGTATCCAGATCGGCGGTCGCATAGTAGCCCACTACATCCTCTACGGTCCTGGCAATATTGTTCGGAAGGTTATAGCTTCCTACTTCCACGGCCTCGACATCTCTGGCCGTAATCGCTGCTCCCTTTAAAACGGGGTTGATAATCCTGACAATCTCGGTTTTACCGTTAGTCTGACGACTGACGGTAGGCAGAGCGACAAAGGCAATAATGGCTGCCAGCAGGATACTGAGCAGCCCAAAAATAAAACGATTATTCAGTTTCATAGGTTTTGTTTCTCCTCTTTGATTATATTTGTGCCGTGAATCCGGCGCGGGAAACGGTAGTTAATGCGCTTCCCGGGAAATCTATATTAATCCCCATTCATTTTGCCGACCATGTCTGCGAAACTGCTTAAATAAGGGGCGTGAAGCTTTCATTAATAGCCGTTGCCAGTACACTGCCAAAAGCCAGAAACGGGACAAACGGCAGGGTAAGCGGTCTTTTGATGCCGCTCATCCGGATGATACCGGCCGCAATGGCCGCCACCAAAGAAGCGGCTATCAGGATCAGGGAAATGCGCGGCAATCCATAAATAAACCCAATGACTTTTCAATAGGAATCACACTCCTTCTTTGTTAAGGCATCAAAAAGCCGCCACTTATCCAAGCGACGGCTGTCTGCCTAATTCTTATTTAATTTTATTGTTGCTCGCCGGAATCGCTGCGGCTGATCGCATTCATTAGTTTGCGGTCGTAAGTATAGATGGTAATGCCTTTTAACTGATGATAGGCCAAAAGGATGTTATCGACGAAATCAAGATTGTTGCTGCCGAAGAGCTTAAGAGCCCTTGCCGTTATCTCTGCCTCTCTTGACACTATATTCCGGGCCTTTAAAAATGTCTGAATAGCCTCACTGCATTCTTTCCTTGAAATATGGTAAACCTTGGTCAGAACATAGACTGTCTCGGCAATAACTTCAATAGTATACAATATCTTCTGTGTTTTCCTGGCTTCCTGTAACTCAGCTATCTTGTTTTCATCATCCCCGATAATGCACCGTATCATCGTATTTGCATCAGCCATTACCATGTTTATCCACCATGGCACGTTCAAATGCCCCTTCCTCCAGTTCCCGTTTTGCGGGATCAGCATATTTTGATAATATTCCGACCGGCAGATCATCAAATTCACTGTCATCATCTATAAAGGTAACGATCACGTTTTGTTTTGTCTTCGGTGCCGGCTCCAATAACTGTACCGTATTGCCATCATAGTATCCCTGGACCTCTAACATACTGGACACCCCTTTCTCAAGTTATACAGTTATTATAAATCAAATCGCAGTAAATTACTACGGTTTTTAGAGATTAACTCTACATATCACCGACCATCTTATTAGGATCGCCGTCGTTATCCATTTCTATCTGCTCTGAGGTACTTGGAAGCACCCAGCCAAAACCGGGAACATAATATTCGCCATTTTCATTGACATCGCCTGCTTCCGGTGTATTGTCATTTCCCTCTCCTGTTGACTGTCCCTGCTCTCCCTGATCCGATTCCAGATCTTCCGGTGCGTAAGAAGGCACAGCATCCGGATCGGTATTGTCACCCGGGGCTTCCGGCTGATCCGGCGGTTCTGCTACGTTTTGCTCTGCCGGGGAATAAAATCTACTACTGTTTCTGTTTCACTCTCTTCAGTGGTCTGCGGATAGCTTTCCGATCCTGCCGGTGTTTTCAGCGGATCATATTACACTTATTAATCGTTTCGATTTCAATTTTGTTGAATAGTGAGATAGGTTGATTCATACTAATATTTGCAATATAATTTGCTAAAAAAGCCTGAGATATTTTATCTTTAATTAGTATTTGATTTTTATACTCTTCTTCATTATATGAAGAAAACTCGTTTACTACATAGTTGTGAGAAATTTTACGATCATAATAGTGGTTTAAATATTCCGGAAAATATTCCTCAAATATTTACAGTATGAAGATTGTATCAATGCAATTCCTCCAATCTGAGATAATACTAAATTATCCTTTATTCCTAAAACACCAGTCATGTTACTTTAATTAGCATTATACAGTTGTTTTGCTCCTTGTATTATAATACCAATAATGTTATTTGCCAATACTATAAATTCTCCACTATTATAGCTAATTTTGCAATAATAATGGAGAATTACTTTATTGAACTGAGGCATCATGCATTCATATTGTTCTATTTTCTTTCATGGATATATCTGCTCCATAGTCATCAGCAGTTCCATGCTGTAATCAAGGATTTTCTCCTTGCGTTCCCGCAACATAATCTGATAGAACTCCCTTTGAATTGGCGGAAGCTGTGGCGCATCCGCAATGATTTCATTCAGCCTATCCATATCTATTCGTTTGTGGACACGCTTCAGTGCTTCATTGCAATCGCTGTTCTTCAGAGACGATATAAATTTGAAATACGGTATCTTTTTTCCGTCTTCCTCAATAATAGACAAGGGAAACGTATAAATTCTTGCTTGAATTTCTTCCTCGCTGTTGAGCAGTCTGGGCATATCCTCTACCGCCATCTGCGGATACAGGCAAGAGCCGCAGTCATACACCGGAGCCACTTCCGCCGTTTGGAGCCTTTCGTCTACAAGAATGCCCCAGTTGCCGTTGTGCCGGTCAAAGTTCCCGAGCAGCGCATCAGCGATGAACATATCCCAAAAGAACTCGCGCAGCTTACCGGAAGGCAGCAGCGTTTGCTCCTCGATGGCCTGCATAATGGATGACAATTCTGTACCATAACCGTTTTGCTCGCTGTTTATGCAAGTGTTCTTCAGATGGGCGAATTCGATCAGTTTTTTGCCGCCCTCCGTGAAATCGCCGCAAGCCACCACTACTTTTTCTTTTCCTCGGCTGTCGGTATATTTACCCAACAGTGTTTCCTGCGTGTTAAAACCTAATGCTTCAAACATATGACATGCCAAATATTCGCTGATGCAGCCGTTCGTATAGCTCATCGCCTTGTTGCGCGAAGGCACGGACGGGAATTTCAGCATATAGCTTTTCCCTTGGAAACTGATGTTAATCTTGTTACCATTGGCGCCGCCGTAGGCGATAAATTTATTTACCGGGCAATCCGTAAAATCAATCATCATTCACCGCCTCCGTTCCGTATAAATATTTTTTTCGCAAATATGTCGCTTGCTGTTCTGTTATTTTACCGCCCCAGAGGTTAGCGTTGATGGAACCGTACAGCTCGTTGTAGAGGCAGTCCAGATGGAGCGGCCGGTCCTTTTCACCTTCTAGCAAAGCGGCGATATCATGCTGAATACTGGCGGGGAGGTTTGCTTCCAAATAGGATTTGTCAGCAGGCTCTCCCTTCGCTATTCCCGGACTTTCGCTGTTATCAATCAGCATCAATTCTTCAGGTGATAACTCTAACGCTTTTGACAGCTTAAGGAGTGTGCCGGCGTTACACCGTTCCCATCGTGTTTTGCCGGAATATATGTCTGCAATCGTCGCCCAGGGAACGCCGCTGATTTTGGATAACTGATACCTGGACAGTCCTTTCTCATTCAAAAGTTGTTCGAATCTCATCATGCTTACCTCTCGTTCGTTCCTTACATACTATTGTATCGGTACTCCGATAGTGTGTCAAGAAAAAGTCGGTTAACAAAAGTATACGGTCAATTTCCCTCAAACACCCAGTAGATCAAGGCAAGGATGTCCGGCAGGGCGATCCCTTTTGCGTAGGGATAGCGCCTCGTGTAACTGTCCCAAATCTTCGCGATATCTGGGCTCTCGGAAATATCCCGCAGGATTTTTGCCCAATTATTGAGTGCCGGTACGCTGCCGCGCTCCTCCGCCTTTGCACTGCGGGCTATGGGGTTGCTGGGTGGTGTCGGGTATGCGATTTGTTGTGGAGATGTTGATTATGTTGCTATACGGCCATCAGGGCATCCATCTTCTTTATCTCTTTTCCACTCTCTGCTTCCCTGTTATGTGGTTGTAGGTCTCCATCGTGATTGCTATGTACCGTGAAGTCCCGACTGGTACCCAGTGCAGACCGCGTCGTGCTGTAGACGAAAAACTGCGGAGGGCTTGCGCCCTCCGCCCATACAAAGCCTATTTACTTATTCAGTAAGCATTAATAATTTTGAAACTTCTTCTTTCCACTTATCAAAATTATCCTTCTTAAACATACTGCTGCTATATGGAAGCTTTATTTTTGCAGAGCCAACTGCATCCTGCAACTTTTTGAGAGAACCCTTGATGTTGCTTCCGCCGGCAGTTGAAAATGGAATAATGGTCTTGCCTGTAAAATCCTGCTTTTTAAGATAGTCAAGCACGAATGGTGGGGCATCATTATGCCAAATCGGATAGCCAATCAAGACTGTATCTATGTCGCTCAAATCAATATCCGGTGCATCATACTCAGCAACGATACCGTTGTCTATTTCAGGAACGGCTCGTTTAAGTGCCTTTAGGTACGGACCGTAGGGTACTTTTGGTTTAATCTCTGCCACTTCACATTCTAAGGTTTCGTTGATTCTTTCCGCAACTTTTCTCGTTGTACCGCCGTTGGAATATAAAATAATAATCGGTTTCATCAATTCACCTCCCTAAAAATCCATTTTAATTGCGATTTTTCCTCTTGCGTGATTCTTGACAATGTCTCTTACCGCATTAGATACATTTTGGATGGAATAAACGGAATCCACGATTGGCTTCAATTTGCCTCCGGCAACCAATGAACTGGTATAATCAGGTTCACTATTCGTCATTTGTGATGCAACAGCACCTAGCCGCTTACCGCTATCCTGAAATACAGCTAATCCCCGCTGATGAAACTCCGCACCTTACCGCATATTTCCAACAAGCACATATATTCCGCCCGGATTCAGTGCTGCTTTGTATTCTTCTAATGAGCGGTAGCCATTGACGCCAAAAATGCAATCGTATGTCTTTGCGTTCTTTGTGAAATCTTCCGTGGCATAGTCGATCACTTGTTCTACGCCAAAGTTTCTGACCATATTTCATCTTTTTCATGCTTTTGTTGATGATTGTATTCTAACCATTTACTGTTAGCATTTTGTTTGATTTATGTTTCTAAATTTATTAGTTTGATGGTAGATCTTACTCTCCATCCAAAACCGCAAAAAACCCCGGCTTTACCTTTGCTAGGGTTTCTTTTTCTCTATCCTCTATCTATCCTTTGGAAATAGATCAATATAGTATTCCTCACGTCCAATCTTATCGGTTCTAATTTCGCTGATCAGAATATCGTTTTCATAAAGATAAGTAACAATCTCCTCAGCGATTTTTGCGTCATAGATACGTAAAGGCCCGTTCTCGCTTTCTTACACACGGGAGTACTTACCGGAAAGCAGCATCTTTGCCCTGTTCATTTCCTGTGTCTTTAGCGAGACATAGGTGCGGCATCCGGCTTCCAATTCCGCGGCGGTCATTTTTTTGATCATTATGCACTGATAATTTACGCCTATATGGGCTTTCTTGTTCACTCATTATACTGCACAAATGCTTATGCAATATAATCACAGACCACCCTGTCCGAGCGGATCTTACTGACAAACGCTGAGACTGCCTTATGATCGGGATGATTTTGATAGATATTCAGATCATCGAAGGAGTCAAACTCTGTATATAAGACTGCGTCATAGCCATCGGGGTTCTTGTTGACTCCTACCTCAAGATAGCGGATTTGAGGAATTTTTACTTTTAACCCTTCAAGCCTTTCCTTAATAATATTAATATTTTCCTGTTTGCAATTGCCTTCTGCCTGTTCAAGCAGCTTCCACATTACTATGTGTTTAACCATTGACATTATCCTCCTTAACTTCTTCTTTTCTGACTTCTATATAACCTTCAATACCGCCATGATTATCCATCCTGTCGCTACTGTAAGGCTCAGCATTAGGATAGGCCGAGGACTTCATGACTATACGCAATATTCTCCGCGCACATCCTTGCAAATCACCCAATGTCAAGCTGTCCGCCGATTCCGAATCGTCATGCTCCACCGCCTGGATGATTCCCTGAACATCCTCGTCACAACCCGGCATGATTAAATCATTGCCGGCTTTCATACAGACAGCCGGATCCGAACAACCATATTTAAAGACAGTATCCGGATTCATTTCTATACTGCCGGTGGTACCCCAATCGGTCATAATTAATCCCTTAAACCCCCATTCATCGCGCGCAACTGCTGTCAGCAAATTATAGCTATTGGCTGTATGGACACCATTGCACAGATTATAAGAGGTCATAATAGCCATCGGTGCCGCCGCTTTTACGGCTATTTCGAAGCCACGCAGATAAATCTCCCGAATGGCACGTTCACCGAGATGAGCATTGTTATGCATCCGGTTATCTTCTTGATTATTAAAGGCAAAATGCTTTATGGTCGTTCCCACCCCCGGATGGTTCTGCACCCCTAAAGTTATGGCGGCGGCACTGATGCCGGAAATCAGCGGATCCTCCGAATAATATTCAAAATTCCGACCGCACAGCGGATTCCGGTGAATATTCATTCCTGGAGCTAGCCATAACTGTACGCCCAATTCTTCCATCTCTTCCCCGACAATATCCCCCGCTTCCCGAATCAAATCCGGGTCCCAAGTCTGTGCCAGTAAGGTGGCAATGGGAATTGCCGTGCAATATTGATAATAATGGGAAGCTCCCTCAGGAATAACCGGTTTGGCATCTGCCATCTGCTCCATCCCCGGAAGCGGCGCCATGCTTGTGCCGGGGATGATCTGATCGTCCCGATCGGCCATGAAGTGAGCTGACAGACGTAACCCGGCCGGACCGTCTGCCAGAATCATATTTCGAATATCCCTGTCCTCCAGCAGCAACGATGTGGTATCACCGGCCGCACCCGGACAGGCCGCAGAGGCGGCACCGATGATTGACTCACTGCCAAAACCTCCGCGTGATGTCCCGACACATAGCTCGGCCATTTCAGCCACAGTCAATTGCCCTACCAGTTCATCCAACGTGGCACGGCCCGCTATAACTTCTGTAAGCTTGATTTTGTCTGATATGGCCGGAGACGGGATAATTTTATTATGGCATGAATAAACTGCCTCGCAGTTACTCAGATCAGCTGCCGTTAGTCTGATAACCGAGGCGCTATCCTTCTGCTCTTGCTCGCCCTCATAACCAAAAGGCACAATCCCCTTGGCGGTTATTTCCCTTAACATACCCTCTTTCCCGTTGACATCCTGCCCTGTCATACCGGCATCATGATCGATACCGATACAGCGATTGGTTAATGTTTCCACCGTCACTGTCTCTGTCAAATGAATAGCAGCCGCAATTCGGGTCTGTCTGGAATGTTTTCCCACCCGAATATAGTACAAGCCCTTCTCCATTATGTAGGCGGCATCGGACGGATTGTAGGAAGCCAACTGTCTGGTTGGAAAGGCTATCGTCAATCGTTCACTTTTACCGGGCTCTAAAAGTCTGGTCCTGGCATATGCTACTAATTCCTGATAAGGTTTTTCCAGAATGCCATCGGGGGCAGAACAGTAGATCTGCACCACTTCCCTGCCGGAATACTGCGCTCCGGTATTTGTCACCTTAACAGAGACCTTCACCGCTTGTCCGTCAACAGCTACTGTCTGTGGTTCTATATCAAATGTGGTATAAGAACATCCATAGCCGAAGGGATAGGCTGGCGTAATGTTGAAACTGTCAAAATAGCGGTAGCCAACAAAAATACCTTCCCGATAATATTCATCGTCCAGATCGCCATTCATATGGCTGAACGTGTCCGCACTGGGATAATCCTGATAATGTTCGGCCCAGGTGTCTGTCAGACGCCCGCCGGGAAATGCCTGTCCGGATAATACGTCGGCCAAAGCACTCCCTCCGGCATGACCGGCCTGGCTCATCAGCAGGATTGCACCGATGCCTGTTATTTCTCTAAAGAATTTGGTATCAATAATACCCCCGATATTGAGAACAATAATAAAGCGGCGGTATACCGCGGCTAGTTTCTTGATTGCCGACTTTTCGTTCTCAAAAAGTTCATAGTCTCCCGGCACTGGCTTGCGGTCACTGCCCTCACCGGAGCTGCGAGCCAGAACATAAACAGCTGTGTCGGTTTCGTTCACAGTTAGGTCTTCATCCATCACCGGTATGACTTCCGGTTCCTGATAAGGATCGGTTAACAACAAAAAAACAGCACTACTTCCCTGTTCCGCGAATGCCTGCCGCAATTTGTCATCATAGTTCTGTCTGGTTCTTTCCGCCTTCTGGTCGTATCGATCCAGCCACTGTTTGGTCGTAATCGTATAACCGGCTTCCTCCAACCCCTGTTCCACCGTGATGACCTGCCTGCTGTTGACATCCCCCGAACCGGTTCCTCCCTTGATGGTTCGACGGGCACCGCTGCCGTAAAGCGCAATATTTTTTATTGTGGGAGACAACGGCAGTATGCCGTCGTTTTCCAGTAAGACCATTCCCTGTGCCGCGATATTGCGGGAGCGGCCGGTGTTGCGTTTTTCGCGTTCGCTGATTTGCGGACTCTTTGATGCAAATATTTTTGCCATCGCGTGTTACCTCCTTTACGTACTCCTGGTTATATCAGTCCAAACCGTTTTAAATAATACCAGCTTAATTTACGCGATTACTGACTTTATTTTCAATAAAATTTTTCAAATTATCAACGGCAATATTCATTAATCTTTGCCGGCTTTCTTTGGGTGCCCAGGCAATATGAGGCGTCAAAATGGTACTATAGCAACCCAGAAGCGGGTTATCTTCCCGGATGGGTTCAGTAGAAACCACATCACAGGCGGCTGCATAGACCTTTTTGCTTCGCAGGGCTACGGCAAGATCTTCTTCATTGATGAGGGGACCGCGGCTGGTGTTGATGATAATTACTCCATCTTTCATCTGCGCAATGGCATCCTGATTTATCATTCCGGCATTATTCGCCAGCAATGGACAATGCAGGGAAATCACATCTGCTTGTGCCAGTAATTGTTCAAAGGAAACATATTCGGCAATTTCCCGGCCTTCTGCCGTCGGAAGCCCATCATAAGCAAGAACCTTCATTCCGAAAGCAGCGGCCAGCTTTCCCACCGTCTGTCCGATACGGCCGAAGCCAATGATCCCCATGGTCTTCCCGGCCAGTTCAATCAGAGGATACTTCCAGAATGTCCAGTCAGCATTATTGGTCCACTCACCTGCCTTTACCGCATCAGAATGTGCCCCGGCATGATGACAGATTTCCAGCAACAGCGCCATAGTCATCTGTGCCACTGCGGCCGTTCCGTAAGTCGGAATATTGCACACGGGGATATTTTTCTCTGCGGCAGCCACGACATCAACCACATTGTAACCGGTTGCCAGTACCCCTATATAACAAAGAGAAGGACAAGCGGCAATATGCGCTTTGGTAATCGCGGTTTTATTTGTAATGACCGCTTCGGCACCACTGATACGTTCGGCAATATCATCCGGTGATGTCCGATCATATACCGTCACTTCCCCCAGCGCTTCAAATCCTTCCCAGCTTAAATCGCCGGGATTTTCCGTATAACCGTCTAAAATTACAATTTTCATAATTACTCCTATCTACCTGTTTAAATGATTTCGTGTTGTTTATCATTAAATATTATTAATTGCCAGAAGACGAAAAATTTGTTCACAGACATCGGACATATTCTGCTTTGCCCGTTCCTGATCCATAGCCTCTCGAAGGGTCATGATCTTGGGAATAATGGAAAAAAAGGCCGTAATACCGTATTGATTACAAACTGCCGCATCGTCGGCAAGACTGCCAGCCAGCGCAATAACAGGACGCTGATATTTTTGAGCCAGTGCCGCCACCCCAGCCGGTCCCTTTCCCATGACTGTCTGACCATCCAGACGCCCCTCACCGGTGATTACATAATCGGCATTCTTAATCGCTTCCTCAAGTCCGGTTTCCTCGATGATAATCTTCACTCCCGGTTCCAGCCGGGCCTGTAAAAATGCCATAAGGGCAAAGCCCATTCCACCGGCGGCGCCAGCGCCGGGATGATCGGGATCGGCCCAGCGATATTGTTTTTGAACCAAAGCCGCATATGCCGATAACCATTGATCCATTTGAGCGATCAGTCCGGAAGCAGCTCCTTTCTGCGGACCAAAAACCACACTGCAGCCAGTTTCCCCGCAAAGCGGATTGTGTACATCACAGGCTACCCTGAATTGGCATTCGGCCAGTTCAGGCAAAACCTTTGAGCTATCAATGACTGCCAACTCGGCCAAGCCGATAGCACCGCGGGGAACCGGAGCTCCGGCGGTATTAAACAATCCAAACCCCAATGCCTGAAGCATCCCTATTCCGCCGTCATTGGTCCCGCTGCCGCCAAGACCGATAATGAACTTCCGGCAGCCCTGACCGATGGCATCTCGGATAACTTCTCCCACCCCATAGGTCGTAGTCAACCTAGGGTCGCGTTCTTCTTCCGAGAGCAAAGTAAGACCGGCGGCACTGGCCATCTCAATCATAGCAACCGCAGCTGGCATGACGATCCCATATTCACATACCACCGGCCGACCGGACGGACCGGTTACCGTAATCTGCCGCATCCTGCCGCCCAGACCGGCCGTCAGCACAGCGGCAGTTCCTTCCCCGCCGTCGGCCAGGGGCCGGACAGTTAAACCAGCCTGTGGAAAAACCCGGCGTATCCCGGCAGCCGCTGCCTGTCCGGCTATTATTGAGTTCATGCTTCCTTTAAAGGAATCAACTGCAATTACCACCTTTAAATGTTCCACGGCATCACCCCGTTACCAATTCTCTGGCCTTTTCACAAATATGTTCTGACGTTATACCATTTATTTTTAACAGTTCTTCATACGGTGCCGACTCACCGAAGCGATCCCTGACACCGATCCGAATCACCCGGCCCTTTCCGGATTCGGCGGCCACTTCGCACACAGCGGAACCTAAACCGTTGATAATGTTATGATCCTCTACGGTAATAATTCTACCGGTTGCGGCCAGCTGCTCCTTTACGCAGGCTACATCCAACGGTTTCACGGTATGCATGTCAAAAACGGCGGCTTCTATTCCCTCCCTGCTAAGAGTGTCCGCTGCTGTCAAGGCAATGGCAACCGTGTCACCGTTGGCAAAAATAGTCAGATCACTGCCATCCTTCAACTGCCCGGCACGGCCTATGGCAAATTCATCGTCTTCACCATACACACAGGGAACCGCATCTCTGGTAAAGCGTAAGTACACCGGCCCCGGCCAGTGATAGGCAGCGGCAATCAATTTGCGGGCCGAGCTGTAATCAGCCGGCATAATGACCGTCATGTTAGGAATGGTACGCAAAACTCCCATATCTTCAATACATTGATGGGAAGCGCCGTCATTTGCCGGCGTCAACCCGCCATGCGAACAAAGGATTTTGACATTGAGCTTCGGATAACAAACCTCTTGACGGATTTGTTCACAGGCACGCATGCTGCCAAAAATAGCATAAGTCACCACAAACGGAACCTTGCCGGTGGTAGCGAGACCGGCGGCAATGCCGATTGCATTTTGCTCGGATATCCCCACATTTATATGCTGCTTTGGCAGGCTTGCGGCAAAATCCAAGGTTTTACAGGATTTTGCCACATCACAGTCAATCACATAGATATCCTGATGCTCCCTGCCCAATCTTAATATTTCATCCCCCAAAGCGTCTCTGGTAGGTATGGCTTTCACTGTAAACCCTCCTTTATATTATCAGTCTTGTCCGTCCCTGAGCAATGTCTTTTATAGCTTGGGCATATTCCGCATCATCAGGAGCTTTGCCATGCCAGGCCGGAACATTTTCCATAAATGATACCCCTTTGCCTTTCACCGTTTTACAGACCAGACATTTCGGGCATCCATTTTTCTGAGTCATCAGAAAATCAATAGCCGCCACAATCCCGGCCAGATCATGTCCGTCAATTTCCACTGCCTGAAAACCAAAAGCGGCAAATTTAAGCCGCAGATCTTCGGACGGCATGATTTCGGCGGCATAACCATCATTTTGCAGGCCGTTATGGTCTATGATGACCAATAAATTATCCAACTGATATTTATTGGCTGCCTGTGCGGCTTCCCACACCTGACCCTCATTGCACTCCCCATCTCCCAGCAAGGTATAGACACGATAATCCTTGCGATCCCGCTTGCCGGCAATGGCCATGCCTACCGCACAGGAAACTCCCTGCCCCAATGATCCGGTGGATATATCGATCCCCGGACAGCGTTTCATGTCAGGATGCCCCTGAAGCCGTGAGCCTTGTTTCCGTAACGTATTGATCTCCTTTTCTTCTAAAAAACCCCTCATAATCAAAGCCGAATATAGCACCGGACAGACATGCCCCTTCGACAGTACGAAACGATCCCGGTCTTCCCACTGTGGACTCATTGGATTCACACGCATAGTATGAAAATAAAGGACGGTAATAATATCTGCCGCCGACAGTGAACCCCCCGGATGCCCTGACTGAGCCCGGTAAATCATTGTCAACACCATTTGTCTTAGTTGACGGGCTTTTTCCTCAAGTTCTTTGATTTCCCTTGTTTTTTCCATTTTAACTCACCTTTTGTACTACGTAGTATGTTTTAGACTAAAACTTTTCTCTAGTCCATTCAATTCTTAAGACTTTTTACTCTCCTTAGCCCGCTCTATCCATGTAATCAGGGAATCGGATATAATCTTACTGACATTGGCATAGTCCTTTTTTTCAATACACAATAAGATGTTTTTATGATAGTAAGCCGCCAATGAATCCTTTTTTTCTAGTTCCACATTGGCGGATATGGATTTTTCAAAAACACTGTATACCCCTTTCATAATGTTTACAAAAAAGGTATTTTTGCAGCATTCTATCAAGCGAGTGTGAAAAATCACATCATAATGCTGAGATAGCAGAATGTCGGAATTTTGAATGGCTTTCTCCATGGCCTCCACGTTTTCGTACAACTCCCGCAGTTCTTCATATGTAATCTTCTCCATAGCCAACCGGACAATCGTCTCGTCAACAATCTGCCGCAGTTCCAGTAATTCATCATTCGTGCTCAGATTATAAATCATACTGTAAACAACCGAATCAAATATAGAAGGATTAACCTGGGAACATACGTATGTACCGTCTCCCCGCCTTATATCAACAATTCCCATTGCTGATAATATCTTCATTGCCTCCCGCAGTGAATTACGGCTGATTTTAAATTCTTCGATCAGTTCATATTCATTGGGAAGCTTCATACCGGCTTTATATCTCCCACTGATAATAGCATCAACGATGCTCTGTATGATCTGTTCCACTATCGTTCCCTGCCGGATCGGCGCAAATGATTTATTCTGATGTTCGTTCATAATATGCCTGCTTTTTGATTGTTTTAAACTGCCTGACGACATTATACCATATCTTCCCGATACTGACTACTGCATCATAGTTTTGATTTGGGCAAGACCCGATTCCCCGATCATCAGCACCGGAGCTTTCACCGGCTCAAAGCGGATCAGGCTCATAGATATCTGGGCAAAAACAATCACATCCACATTCCCGGATAATTTGTATAATGCTTCACATACCATTTCATCATGTTTTTGTCGGTCACCATTACATAACATATCAAAAGCACCTTCTGCCACTGATGTCACTATTTCGATCTCCCGTCCCTGCTCAAACGCTTTTTCCCGAATCACTTGACCGATAGCTGCGGGGCTGGTGGGTAAAGTTGCTAAAATTCCGATCCGTCGGCCGGCTGCCGCCGCAGATTCGGCAACTGGCTCCTCAATATTCAAAATCGGTATTTGCAGAAAAGGACGGATACACTTGGTCGCCTGATTGACCGAAGTACAAGTAACCAAAATACCGTCTGCTCCGGATTCGGCTGCCGCCCTGGCATAGTGCATCATTCTGGTGGCAATCACAGGATTCATCCCGCCATATGCCCGTGTATCTGAGAGCAGACTGTCATCCATGATATTATAGACTTTGATATCAGGATTGGCTTTCTCAAAAGGCTTCACAAATGGGGTATAAATAATATCCATAAAATTATTAACCGTATTGATTGTATATAATCTTTTCATCACATCCTCGTTCCTTATCCTGCAATTGTTTCTTTGATAACTTCCGTTCCGTCGGTCATGGTAATGACCGCTTTCCATTTTTCACCTTTTTCAATATCTTCCACAGGGAACTGCAGCCAATTAAAAGCATAATTAATACTAAAGGGATCGTCATAGGCCATGCAAAACATTTTGTTATTACGGTAAAATGTAACCCTGTCGATTCTCTCTGCGTAAAGGCTGGCCAGTCGGATAAATCGCTTACCTTCCCAATAGGCATCCGCTTCCAGACCCTGCAGATAAAACTGTTCCTCCGGTTTCATGGTATTTGCCCGAATGCCCAGACTTTCCGCCATACGAACCGCAAAATAGGTGTCTTCACCTTTTGTTATGCCCCAGATAACAGGCGGCTCCTGTTTTGTCATATTGTTATAATACCCCCAGGACACTCCGGCATCCAGTGCTACCTGCATATTACTGAGCGCCTGAGAATCTTCATTACAAAGAATCGGTCGGTTTAACCCAAGGTTTTTTATCTTCTGGATTTGATTGTAAAAAATTTGACGGGACATATTGTTTCCATGAATTAAAATCACATCCGATGCTTTGGGAATAATATCCGAAAAATACGCACCGGTACTGCTGCATCCCACCGGCATCCCACCCGATTCTCTTCTGGCGATTTCGATCAGTTCACTGATCCCTCTGTCCATATACAAAATCGGATGGATTTTATATGCTTCAATATCATGTTCATTGGCAATCTCAATGATTACATTCGTAAAACGATGTTCCCGCAGCCAGTTACTTACCGTTTTGACCGCCTCAATGACCGCATTATCGTCTTGCAGAAACCGGGATTGCGGTCCATAGAAATAACTGACAATCACCACCATCCCCAGTCTGTCCGCGGCCTCAATAATTCGCTGCATACGTGTCTGATAGGCCGGATCAATGTGCCGTCCATCGGCACTGAAGGGATTATTATCTATGCTGTTGCTGTTGATGGTAAAGCATGGGCCACCTCCCTGAAATCCCACTGTAATTGCTCTTAGGCCATGTGCATACCATTCCGGGAGTGCCGCAATCAATTCCAAGGTATTTTCTTCCGCATCAAAGGTTCTGTCGAAACGCTGAAACCGGTTTCGATTCTCACTGTCATCAAAGACACCCTGAATAAAACGGGCATTCATCATAAGGCCCTGACAGGCTGGCGGACATTCCGGTATCTCGTGGTAAGTGATGACATCGTTTATGAAAAAACTGGTGTCTTTGATTGATAAAACCGTCCCCATTTGCTATATCCCTTCTATTTATTTTGTTTCTTCTATGTTACATCTTTTAAGTTACTTCTTTTAATTTGCAGCCAGCCAGGCATCCAGCTGCTCCTGTTTGGCGTCTATTACATTTTGCAGGCCGGCATCATACAGGGCTTGATTCAAACTATCCAGTGTTGCTTCCACGTTGGCTGTTCCGACACTTCCTGTTTCCAGCGCGGCACGGTATGTATTCAAAGCATTGTTCAAGGCAGTGATTTCCGTGGAATGATTGGTGCTGTCCCACATGAAACCAAATGCATTGTTGGGATCTCCCCAGGCATTATGATCATTCAGCTTATTCCAATAGTCCGCTGTTTTGGATCCGTCATTCCAAACATAAGAGACAAACTGATTACCCGTTGCCCAACCGGTATTCTGGTGGTATTTATAATTACTGCCGTCTTCTCCGTCAACAAAATACGCGGTCTGATCTTCCAGTACCTGATAATGAACACCTTCGATTCCATATTGGAAAAGATTCATCAGTTCCGAATCGGTATAAAGCGCCGATATAAATTTAAACGCCATCGCCGGGTTCTCGCTGTTGGTGGCGATACCAGTATTATATAAATTGGCGTTTCCAGTGAACAGCACACTTCTGGTCCCCTCTGCCGTTTCATTGCCATTGCCGAAATACATCGCATAGCATTCAAAACCATTGGCCGCTTCCGCTTCCACCAGAAAACCGGGCTTTATTGCCGTCGTATAGCTAAATGTATTACCAGCTCTCATCATCGCCGCCGACCCTTGGGTATCGGTCTGGGCATCCTTAAATATATACCCTTTATCATACCAGTCAGCCAACATGGTCACTGTATTGCGGTAAGTATCGGTTTCAAATTTATTCACCACCTGCGTGGAGTTATTGTCCTCTTCCCAATCCAAAACACCAAAGCTGTCACTTAAGATATCAAAGTTTGAAAAGCGGTTAATCTGGCTGGAAGTATTGAGGTAAAAAGGTGTCATGTCCGGATAAGCTTCTTTCACCTTGGCAAAAATATCACCCGCAACCGACCAGTCATAGATAGTCCCATCGTATTCATCCTTGTTTTTGGCAAGGCCGTACTCCTCGGTGATACCCAATTCATCACAAATATCTGCCCTCAAACACAAACCGCCTAAGGCCACATATTCTTTATTGGCCGGGAAACCATAGAGGACACCATTCATATTTCCGGCATAAGCAAGATTGTCCCCCAATGCGTCAACTACAGCCTGTCCTTCGGCTGAGTCCATAAATTCATTCATATCATACACTCCGCCCATATTGATCCAGCTTGATGCAAAGTTGTTGAAAACAGGCATCACATCCAGGGCATCGCCACCGGATAACATCAGTTGAATGGTGTTCTGATATTCGGCATATGCCAAGGGCAGCAATTCTACCTCAATATGCAGTTCCGGAATCAGCTTTTCATTCATGGCATCTTGAACCGCCTGACGAGCCGCGTCATCCTGCTCGTAAAACTCTATATAAGCAAATGTCAGATGATAGGGATTCTCTTCACTATACCCGTCGCCTGAAAGCAGTGCTTCCGCTCCATCCTCTTCTGACGCGGCTTCTTGTGAATTTCCTTCTGCGGAATCTTCCGCCTCACCGACATCTTCCGACTGCGCACTGTCCGTTCCGGTTTGGTTACTGCCACATCCCATAAGCAGTGTGGTTGTCATCACGATGGACAACAAAAATGTAATCAGTTTCTTCTTCATTTTACTTCCTCCTAGTTTAATATTTTAATTTATAGTGTGTACTACTTAACCTTTCACGCCTCCCAGTGTGATTCCTTTGGAATAGAATCTCTGGAACTGCGGAAAAATCAACATAATCGGCAATATAGCCACAAAAGCAATTGCCATCTGAATTCCGGTGGCCGGCAGGTTAGAAGCCGCCGCCGCAACATTAGAGTCAGAACTTGTCGCCAGATATTGGATATTGGATATCATCTGATTTAACAGGTTTTGAACATTGTATAAGTCTTTATTTCTGGCAATGTAATACAGACCATTGGTCCAATCATTCCAATAAGCCAGACCCGCAAAAGTTCCCATAGTTACCAGAATCGGCTTCCCAAGAGGCAACACAACGCCGGTAAAAATCTTCATTTCCGAAGCACCGTCGATTCTGGCCGCCTCATACAGACTGTCGGGAATACTGGTTTGAAAATAGGTACGGATCATCATAATGTTCCAACCGCTTAACAAGAGATTAGGCAGCAATTGAGCAAAAATTGTATCTTTAATATGAAAAGTGCCGCTCCACATAATATACGAAGGAACAATTCCGCCATGAAACAACATCGTAAAGAAGACAAAGAACATCATAATCTTTCTGCCTGGCAGTGTCTTCACGGTAAGAGGATATGCCATCAATGACGATAGCAGTACATTGGATAATGTTCCGATCACTGTGACCAGAATACTGATTCCATAGGCCAGCAAAATCTTTCGCCCTGACCGAATGATATAGCCATATGCCTCCAGAGAAAACCGATCCGGAAAAAAGGAATAACCATTGGCCACGAGCACATTCTCCTCCGTAACAGAGGACATAAATAACAGGATAAACGGAAGGATGATCAACACTGTCCATATGATCATGACCGTATTTGATAAATACTGGAATTTTTTCATCTTTGCTCCCATTCTTTCTAAATTATTTAAAATAATGCATGCTCGGCGCTTCTTTTACGAACAATCAGATTAGCCGTAATGACCAGTAAAAACCCAACTATTGACTGATAAAATCCTGCCGCTGCCGCCATACCCACATTGGACTGTTCCATTAAGCCCCGGTAAACATAAGTATCAATGACGTTAGTCGTAGAATACAGCAAGCCGGAATTACGCGGCACCTGATAAAACAATCCGAAATCAGAATAAAAAATTCTTCCGATACTGAGAAGGGTCAGGGTAATTACCGTAGCAGTCAGTGACGGTAAAGTAATATATCTGATCTGCTGCCATTTACCGGCTCCATCCAATTTAGCCGCCTCATACAGGGAAGGGTCGATACTGTTAATCGTCGATATATAAATCAGACAGCCATAACCGATTCCTTTCCATGTGTTTACAAAAACCAAGATAAATGGCCAATACTTCGCTTCCGAATACCAGCTTATTGCTTCCCTGCCAAACAATTTCAAGATACTGTTGTTAATTATCCCATTACTCTGGCTCAAAAATGCATATACAATGTAGCCAATGATGACCGCAGACATTAAGTAAGGAAATAAAATGATGCTTTGATATGTTTTCCGAAGGTGCTTATTAACCGTGTCACTGATAAAAATGGCAAAGGTAATCCCCAGCACCATATTGATGATTATAAAGGCCATATTATATAAAATAGTATTTCTGGTGATAAGCATGGCGTCCGATGTAGCAAACAGAAATTTAAAATTATTCAAGCCGAACCAATCGCTTCCCCATATCCCGCTTCTCACGTTATACTTTTTAAAAGCAACCACAATCCCAGCCATCGGAACATAATTATTTATCAGCAAATAGATTGCTCCCGGCAGAAACATCAGATATAACGGAAGATATCGCTTAAGTTTCTTAATCTTGGCACCCATCATCTTTCTCCTTCTCTTATTTTATCCGCTGCTTGTAACTATTCCCATATTCCACAATCGTAAACATAATACGTAGGATGTTTAAATTATTTTAATTATATCCTTATTCCAATATTCTGTCAATGGGAATTAATTATTTCAGCATTTTTACTTGTTCGCCACTTTTCTTTTTATCTATTCTGCACAAACAACGCTTACAATGCCAGATCCCGTAAACGGATCATTTCATACCGTCTACGGGATGTCCTTGCGCTTTCTTCTCCATTAATTTTGCCATAAGTTAGCTAACTTGATTGGCAGGAAAAATTGGCATCATATACCATCAGGATTCTGATAGATTTATTTTTTTACGCGATTATATCTTTGTTAATTGTATCCTCATATCGTAGTCAATAGCTCTTATGAAATTACACTTAACGATAATAATTTCCAGTTGTTTTTGTAGTCAAATCGTGATACAATACTTGTAAAAGTGAAGGTGAGGATAAGTAAATGTTGAAAACCCAAGTGAGACCAGCCAGAGATTTACGCAATAACTATGCCGAGATTATGCGGTCACTTGAACAGCACGATCACGTCATAATTACTAACAATGGCGTAGGTGAATCAGTTTTAATTAATATTGAAGACTATGCTGCCTATGAGGAGTTTCTGCATCATCGTTTTATCTATAATGAATTACAGAAATCCAAGGATGAGGTGACTGACCCCAATACCCCGCTGGTTGATGCTGCAGACGTGTTCGATAGAGTTAAAAAGAAGATAGCTGGGCGTGGCCTATGAATTATCGTACTGCATTTCTACCTACAGCAGATCGTGATATAGACGCAATTGAGGAATATTTGTCACAGTTTTATACCAGTACCGTCAGGAACTTCTTTCTCAGATTGGAAAAACAAGTGGCTACTTTGGAGAAAATGCCATATATCTGTCCAACCTATGAAGAAGACCCGTTTTCCGGCGAATGGTGATAGATGAGTATTTACTGTTTTATAGCATAGATGAGAAACGACATTTGGTTATAATTCATCGTTTTTTTCACGTCTCAAATGACATCCGACGTGAGATGTTGCGTTGAAGGGTGATATGCGGACGCAGTGTTTCAATCTCCACACCAAGATTATAAAGCTGCTTGATGGGGGCATTGCAGGCCAGGAAATTCAGCGGACGGGGACCGAAGCTGATGATTTTCAGATCCTTCAGACCCACGATGGCACGGGCAATCGGAATGAATTCATGAATCATATCGGCACATTCCGCACCGCTCTTCATATTTTGCCGTCAGTTCAGGCTCCGGTTCAATGGTATCCACCACTTTGACAATTTCCCCGGCGGCTTCCGCCACGTCGGCATACTCCCCGCAGGACACCGCCGCCAGCATGGCTCCGCCAAGGGCCGGTCCCTCTTCGTTGGCGATCACTTCCACTTTCAGGTTCAGGACATTGGCGATCATTTTTTTCCACAAGGCGCTTTTGGCACCGCCGCCGCAGATTCTGGTACTTTCTATTATGATTCCCAGTGACCTGGCCACTTCAAGGGAGTCCCTTAAAGCAAAGGCTGTTATGGATCTTGCCGTTCCCACCCATTAGTAACAGTTTTACCGCACTTGTTCCCAAAGTAATCTCTCAGCTTTCAAACGGCGGTGTTTTGCCCTGAATAGCCCTGTTTACAGCGCGTCCTTTTTCTCTCCGGCGGTCTTTAGCGGTGGGTTTTCCACCCCGCGCTATCCTATTCTGGGTCGAAATCTGGGTCAGGAACAGGGGGCGAAAAGAACGTGTTGCGTTTTTCTCTTTTACAAAAGTGCCGACACTGTTGGCACTTTTTAAATTCTCGCAACGCTGTCGCAAGTTATAAGCGCTCGCTCGATAGTATTTTCTATGGAGAACCCCACTCCACCAGCTGGTGGGGAAATATATAAACAAGACACAGAACAACAATTATAGCCTCGTCCTTACCCTCTGCGGATGGCGTCCTCAAAGATTTTGACAAGGTACTCATACTCCGAATACTCGCCGTCCGAGGCCTTGACGAGTGCGTCGCGCACATAGGCGGCGCTGTCTTTAAGCAGCGACTTGTCCATACGAAAGCCGTGCGCCTCCGCAAACTGCGTGGCAAAAGTGATGGTCGTCCGGGTGTTGCCCTCGCGGAACGGATGACATTGCCACAGGGCGGCAGTCAGCTTTGCAAAAGCCTCGGCAGTCTCGTGAACGCCGAGATTAGTCCAATCGGTCGTATTCAGTTTTTTAAGAATCGCAACACAATCACGTTCAATATCATCCGGACCAGAATACCGAACGGTATCGCCGCCGAGGACACGCTCGCCCTTGACAATCGGGATCGTGCGCACGCTTCCAGCCCATTCAAAAATGTCACCGAATATATGCTTATGAATCGCCAGCAGGCGCGGCAACTCAAATGGCAGATCGGCGACGGCGTTATCTACATCGGCTAATGCAAAAGCGGTAATGTCCGCCTCGGCGCGCTCCAGCAGTTCTTTGTCCTTGATATTCAGCCGGTTTTTTAAAACCGGCACATCATCATAAAGATATGGATCACGCATTGGCGGCCTCTGCCTTATAATGCTCTATCATGCGTTCGCGGGCGGCAGAAAGCTCGCACTTCCCGTCAATATACTCTCCCATGAGCTTTTTGGCAGTATCGGACGGCTCCGGCGCGTCGAGCGTTGAAAGCGCAATGGCGTCGCTGATATATTTCTCCCGCTGGAGTTTTGTCGTGCCCTGCACGGAATAATCTTTGGCCATGATGGTTCACCTCACGCTATTATTATAGCGCAAAACGCGCGAAATTACAACGAAAACCAGAGCGAGCTCACCGCTTAGTTTTGCGCCGCCCTACTCCACCAGATTGAGGGGAAATATATAAACAAGACGCAGGACAACAAATCTAAACTCCTTGACCGTAGCTATTCAGGTCTTCCTGTGGTATTGTTGCTTGCTGATAGGGAGGGATTTCATGAACGCCGATTATACCGTAGAGCAGTGGGCTGAATATTGGACGGAAATCTACAGCAAGCCAAGCGTCCGCGCCTCAACGCTTGCCGCACAGCGATACCTCTTGAAAAACCACATCATCCCCGGTCTTGGAAAGGTCATATTAACTGACCTGACGCCGGCAAAGGTACGCCGATTCTTAGAGCGCTGTCGCGCCTCCGGCAGTCATCGCCCGAACAGCGCCGCCTATCCGGGATTATTGGACGAAACCATGCGCCATATTGACTGTCTGCTAAATCAATGTTTGGCACAAGCGGTTCGAGACTGCCTGATCGCCGAGAATCCGGCGAGCGGTCTTGCCTGCGGTTCAATGAAACCGGCGCAGACGCAGAATATACTGACTGCCGATGAGATTAAGGCATATTTGACCGCCGCTGACAGCCTACATATGCCGCCAATGTTCACCTTGGAATTGGCGACCGGTCTGCGAGAGAGCGAGCTGCTGACCCTGCTGTGGAGCGATCTTGACGCCGATAAGCAGACGCTGACAGTTGTAAAGCACAGGAGTACGGATAGCAAAACCATTACCGGCAACACAGACCCCGAGCCAGAGAGCCGGACAATTCCTCTTCCTGCGCTTATCGTCAATCTGCTCAACGCAGAACATACAAAGCATCCGAGCAGTCCCTGGATGTTTATTCATCCGGTGAGCCTAAAGCCGTATTCGCCCAACATGGTGAGGCTCATGCATGAGAAAATCCTCCGTAAATCCGGGCTACATCACATCCGATTCCTTGATCTCCGCCACACCTTCGTTTGCACGCTTTCGGATATTTTAGGGCAAACCCGCACGAGTATCACGCGGAAAAACTATGCGGCATACTTGCCGGAAAAGGAGCGGAAAGTTACGATTCGCGAGAAACAGGCCGCCGCGGATGCTGTGGCGCAGGCGTTCAGATTTGAGCGGCGATTTCAGCGCGCTAAACTGTAAAATTAGTTCCTGCCGTGCGGCGAATTCACTTGAGAAAAGCGCCCTCGTGTAATATAATCTCAAGTTCCGAAGCAAAACAGGCTCTAGCCCAGTAAATACAAGGCCTAGAGCCTTTCCATCTGTATGGCTTATTGAGGTTTATTTTTTGTAAATGAAAAAATTTTAAATATTTAATATCGCAATAATCGCTGGACTTCCTGTTGGGTTTTGTACTTATCATTGAGTGGCAAATCAAAAGCCTTTGCGCATGCATCCATGACTTCGTCATAATAAGTAAATTTCCATGTGTTCGTATCTAAGTGCGTGCAATTATAGTTTCGCAATGCATCCAGTATCTGTCCCGTCGGAAAGGCGTGATCAAGTTTGTTTTCCAGCAGGCGGACCAGAACCAATGACAGGAAACAGGTGGCAAAGTGAGCATCTATGTGTTCGTTGAGCCATACATAAACAGGCCTTGCTTCAAAGTATGTTTTGGTTACCTTGAAAGAATCCTCGATCTTGGCCAGTCCCCTGTATACGTCCCTCATCTCCAGGTCATCCATTCCGAGCTCACTGGTGACGATAGAATAGTAGCCATCGTATTTTTCTTCTTCCCTGATCTTGTCCATGTCCAGTTCAAGGGTTTTCCCCTCGACAATCTCTCCGGTTGATTTATCGAATGCGATATTCAGGACATATGAGGCGCTGCCTTTTGCTGTGGCCCGGTCATATTTTTTCGGATGCTTTATGAGGTCTTTCGCCCGTTCGAGCATTGCGGCACGGTCTCTTTTCTGCTTTTTGGCATATTTATCGGAATAATAGACCATCTGTTTCTGGTCGACGACAACCTTCTTTTTGACAGGCTTCTTCTGGCCGGGCTTTGTCACATTGACCTGCAGCTCTTTTGGATGGATGCGGTGTTTATGCAGGAAGGTAATCAGGCTGCCGTCACCGGAAGGCACTTTGTCGGCGAGGTAGCCGCCGCTTAGCACCCATGACTTGAATTCGGCATCTGCCCCGCGCACGGACTGGCCGTAAACATACCCGTCACGGGAATTGGAATCCCCCTCGTTGCTGCCGTTGATCCAGTAGATATTGTCCGAAGTATTAAGACCCCTGTCTGCTACATAGATGATGCGGCAGTCCTCAAAACGCTCTTTTACCCGGTTGATTATCGGGCGCATGTGTACTTTCTCGGATTCGTTCCCCGGAAAGAGGTCGTAAGCGACCGGGATGCCGTTCCTGTCCATCAGGAGGCCCATCCCTACGATCGGGTCTGGGCGGTGGTTCTTTTCCGGCCCCCGCTTCCTGTACTTGGCCGGGACGGGGTTTCCTTCCATGTCTACCGGGCTGCCGTCCGCATTAAGCCTGTCTACATCCGGCCTGCCGATATCAAAGTAGTAGTTCGTGCAGTCGAAGTAGGAGACGGCCATGTCACGGGCGCAGAGCTTCCTGGAGTGTTCGTAGACCCATTCCTGCAAGGCCAGCTGATTCTCGGCGATCACATCCAGCGCATGGTAGATGTCGTCCAGGTCAAATCCGTCAAAAGGCTCAAAATAAAGGTTTTTATGGTTCAGCGTATGACGTTTGGAACCGGGGTGGAGCGCCCTTGAAAAGGTAAGCAGCCGGAAGATCTGGTCTGTGCTGAACTTCATCTTCCGGTCCCTCGTCTTCCAGTTCCAGAACTTATCGATTTCCAGCTCTTTATAGATGAGCTTAAGGATGCCGTAGCCGACATTTTTAATATCGTTGGTGCCGACGGCGAGCTTTTCGTCTGTGTCAATCGAGATAGTCCTTGATTTCTCTGAATTCTTTTCAGCAGTCAGGTTCTTTGCGTACTGAGTGTAATAGGCGATAGGATCGTCTATCGTCTTTTTCAGTTCACTGAGATAGCCAAGGCTTTCGACGGTCTTTTCTCTGGAACCGATTTTGGGGACATGATATTTTTCGCGGAGCGACAGATAAATATCTCCATTTGGCTTTTTCTGTTTGTTCAGATACATGGCATTAACCTCCGTATATTTCCATTATACCACATATATCCATATAAAGCCATACATAAAATACTAAATATTGACAAAAATTTTCCGCATACCTCAAGGGGTTGCGGATGTTTCGGATTATATCAAACTTCGGAACTCAGGAGGCGATGCTGGCGCAGGCTAAC
>DBDG01000057.1 GCA_002293475.1 Lachnospiraceae bacterium UBA938 | reverse complement strand
AAAGATAACGAAAATATTTACCGGATCCTAGGGGATCTGATGAGCGCCAATAAGGAATTCCAGATCATGATTACCGTCCCGTCCCATGCCCCGAAAAGGGAAGAACTCATGCAGGCGGAACTGGGAAGCCGGAGCATGACTTACGACCTGGAGCGTGATGTCACCGAGATGATCCATGAGATCGGCGTTCCGGCCCACATCAAAGGCTATCAGTATCTGCGTGATGCCATCATGCTGTCCGTGGAAGACGTGGAAATGCTGAATTCCATTACCAAGGTGCTGTATCCTACGATAGCGGACAAATTTCAGACTACGCCCAGCCGCGTGGAGCGGGCAATCCGGCACGCGATCGAGGTGGCATGGAGCAGGGGGCGGATGGAAACGCTGGATTCTTTGTTTGGCTATACCATCAATACCGGCAAGGGGAAGCCGACCAATTCGGAGTTTATCGCGCTGATCGCCGACAAAATCCGGCTGCAGTACCGCAATCTTTAATCGGCTGCCGTCATAAAATTTTACTTTTAATAGCCCCCGTAATGATGTATAATAAAAATATTGTATTTGCAAAAATCGACATCGGAGGATACACAAATGAAAAATATTCTTTTTATTGCATCGGAATGCGTTCCCTTTATAAAGACCGGGGGTCTTGCAGATGTGGTGGGGTCGCTGCCTCAATGCATTGATAAGGAATATTATGACGTGAGGGTTATCTTACCCAAATATGTCTGTATGCAGGCGCCAATGAAGAGTCTTCTTACATATAAGAGCCATTTTTATATGGATTTTCATTGGAAAAATCAATATGTAGGCATACTGGAGGCAGAAGAGGACGGCGTTATTTATTATTTCATTGACAATGAAGAGATGTTTGACGGCAGTACTCCGTATGGAAAGGACGGTTACAAAGAGATTGAGAAGTTCGCCTTTTTTTCCAAAGCCGCCCTGTCGATTTTACCGCTTGTCGGTTTCAAACCGGACGTGATCCACTGCCATGACTGGCAGACCGGCCTGATACCGGTATATTTAAAAGAACGTTTTCAGGGCAATGAATTTTTCCGGGGCATCAAATCTGTTATGACGATACATAATCTGAAGTTCCAAGGGAAATGGGATGTAAAAAGCGTACAGGATATCACCGGCCTGGCGCCCTACTACTTTACGCCGGATAAGCTGGAATCCTTCAAGGACGCCAATCTGCTGAAGGGCGGTCTGGTATATGCAGATGCGATTACCACAGTGAGCGAGAATTATGCGGAAGAGATCAAAACGACATTTTACGGGGAGCACCTGAACGGTCTGCTCTGTGCCAGAAGCAATGACCTGCGCGGCATTGTGAACGGTATTGACTATGACGAATTCAACCCGGAAACGGATACTTATATCTCACACAAGTATAATGCCAGGAATTTCCGTAAGGAGAAAATCAAGAATAAACGTCAGCTGCAGGCGGAACTGGGCCTGAAGCAGGATGATAAGATATTTATGATCGGTATCGTTTCCCGGCTGACGGATCAAAAAGGCTTTGACCTGATTGCCTATATGATGGATGAGCTTTGCTTAGATCAGATCCAGCTGGTCGTCCTTGGTACCGGTGATGAAAAATACGAAAATATGTTTCGCCATTATGACTGGAAATACAACGACAGGGTATCGGCCAATATTTATTATTCGGAAGCCTTGTCCCATAAAATCTACGCCGGCAGCGATGCTTTCCTGATGCCTTCCCTGTTCGAGCCCTGTGGATTAAGCCAGCTGATGAGCCTGCGCTATGGGACGCTGCCGATTGTCCGGGAAACCGGAGGACTAAGGGACACAGTAGTGCCATATAATGAAATGGAAAGCACCGGCACCGGATTCAGCTTTGCCAATTATAATGCCCACGAGATGCTTGCCGCCATCCGCTTTGCGGAGCGGATCTATTACGATCAGAAGCGCGAGTGGAATAAAATGGTGGACAGAGCCATGGCAGCCAACTTTTCGTGGCAGGAATCGGCCCGGAAATATCAGGAAATGTATGACTGGCTAATCGGCTAGGGTGATTTGGAGCAAGGATTATGGCTGACAGCAGCAGAGAGAAATCCGGATTTATTAAACAGGCAGGGATTCTGGCGGTAGCCGGAATCCTTAGCCGCGTTATAGGTCTGCTTTATAACAGCCCGATGACAGCCATCATCGGGGATGAAGGCAACGGCTATTATGAATATGCCTACAAGGCTTATACGATCGTGCTGCTGATATCTTCTTACAGCATCCCCTCCGCGATATCCAAGGTGATTGCCCAGCGTCTGGCGGCCAAGGAATACCGGAATGCCCATAAGATTTTTAAGGGGGCGCTGATCTATGTGACGGCTGTCGGCGGGACGGCCAGCATCCTGCTTTTCTTTTTTGCCGATAAAATGGTTAATCTAAGCAGTTCGGTCACGGTACTGCGGTTTTTTGCCCCGACGATCTTCCTTTCCGGCATCATGGGAGTATTGCGGGGTTATTTTCAGGCGCACCGCTCCATGGTGCAGACTTCTGTCTCCCAGATTATCGAGCAGTTTTTTAACGCCGCGGTGAGTATCTGGCTGGCCTATATCCTGACCGGGATGGTGGCGGCCGGCGAAAGTACGAAGCGGGCGGTCTACGGAGCCGTCGGCGGAGCCGTCGGTACCGGCATGGGCGTAGTGGCCGGCCTGCTTTTTATGGGCGGCATATACGGGCTTAACCGCAAAATGTTAAGGCGCCGGATCGAACGGGATAAAACACCGGAAGATGAAGGGTACGGGACTATCCTCAAGATGATCCTGCTGGTGGTAACCCCCTTTATCTTAAGTACATTTATCTATAACATCAATACATTTTTAAATCAGACAATATTTAACCAGGCCATGCTAGAGCTCAAGGACATGACCGAAGCAGGGGTCTCCGCGTTAAATAGCGCGATCGGCAAGGCAACGAAGATATCCAACATCCCTATCGCCATCTCCACGGCCATGTCATCGGCGCTGATACCGGGTATCGCCGGCGATTTTTCACAGGGACGGGTGCAGTTATGCCGGGAAAAGGTCGGGCGCGCCATCCGGACGACCATGTATATCGCGATTCCCGCTGCCGTCGGCATCGGCGTGCTGGCCAGACCCATTATGGCGGTCCTCTATCCTCAGCCCGAAGTCCTAGAACTGAGTGCCAATCTGCTGACAGCCATGGCGGCCGGGGTGGTGCTTTATTCCCTCTCCACCTTGTCAAGTGCCGTCCTGCAGGGCATCGGCAGGATCAACAGCCCGGTCGTCAATGCTACGGTCGCCTTGGTGATTCAGACGGTGGTCCTGATCGCGACCCTTTTTTTTACCGACATGGGTATTTATGCCATGGCCGCCGCGGTCGTCTTCTATGCTTTGCTGATGTGCATCCTGAACGCCATATCCGTGCGCAGGCATCTGGAATATCGGCAGGAATGGGATAGGACCTTCCTGCGTCCGCTGCTTGCTTCTATTGTGATGGGGGCGGTTGCCTTCGGTGCCTATCACGGCATCTATCAACTATGTTCCCTCAATATCGTTTCCCTCGTCGTGGCAGTCGCCGCCGGGGTGACGGTTTATTTCATACTGACTATCATATGGGAAGCAGTCGGGGAAGATGAGCTTTCTTGGCTGCCGGGCAGCATATCCCTAGTTCGGTTCCTAAACGGTACCCACCGCCTAAGCAGACGTGCTGCCAAAGCTGAAAGCAAAGAAAATCCCAACAACGCAGAATACGTAGACACAGATCATAACGAGGAAATCCACAACCAAGATGCTTACAGCGAAGAGGACTATTGGCTGGATGATTGATAAATAGTTAATTGTTCCGCTGTTTCCTGTTTTCACTGCGGGAACATAGTGCCCATACAGGTAACAATGACCATACAGGTAACAATGAACGCCATAACAAAATTCGCTTCATAACCAGAATACTATCGCTATTTTTGGTAATACTGAAAGCAAACTAAATTGCAAGAAACCAATCGAATAACCTAGGAGGTAATAAATAAAAATGGCTAATCTATCAGAGCTGGAATTACAGAATCTCCGTCACCTGATGGGCGGATATGAAACAACCCACTGCAAATTAAAGGAATATGCGTCTTGTGCAGAGGATTCCAATATAAAACAGTTTTTTGAAAAAGGCGCGCAGTCAGCAATGGAAAACAAGCAGCAGTTAATGAAATTTTTGCAGTAGGAGGACATCAAAATGCATATGGAAGAAAAAACAATGGTAGCCGATACCTTGGCCGGTATCAACGGAGAATTGATGCGTTTTGGGGAAATGATCCCCCAGACCGAAAATAAAGAACTGAAACAGACCTTGAAACAGATACGGAATGCCTGTGAACAGTCACAGGAAGAGCTATATCAGCTCGCCCGGGAAAAATCTTATTACGTTCCCGCTTCCAAGGCAACGCAACAGGAAGTGGAGCATGTAAAGTCACTGTTCACCGAATCGGCACACTAGTACAGCGTACCCATTCTTAATTTTCTGACATCCGGATTGAGCCGATGTCCGGTTCGATCCGCATGGAATAATTCGTATAATACACGACAAAGCCTGGCTTTCCACCGCCGGGCTTTTTGACGTTCTTCTTTTGCGTATAATCGACCTCCACCTTTTCATCGCCCTGTCCTTTGGAATAATAAGCCGCCAGCCGGGCGGCTTCTTCAAACGTGGCATCAGGCAGTTCTTCGCCGCCGGATTTGACAATCACATGCGAACCGGGTATCCCTTTGGCATGAAACCACCAGTCCTGGCCTTCGGCAAAGCGGAAAGTCAGTTCTTCATTCTGATAATTGTTTTTACCCACGTATATATGATAGCCGTCGCTGCTGATATAATGAAAAGGCCGGCTGGTGGTTTTTACCTTCGCCACATGGCCTTTGCGGCGGATATAACCGCTTTCTACCAGTTCTTCTTTAATCTGCACCAGATCCTCTTCCAGAAGGGCAATGTCTAAGGCGGCGGCAACTGACTCCAGATGCTGTATTTCATCCTGAACCTCTATGATCAGGGCAGAAAGCGCTTCTGCCGTCCGTTTCAGTTTGCCATATCTGTCAAAATATTTCTTGGCGTTTTCGGCCGGGGTAAGGGTAGGATCCAAAGGGACGGTGATCATTTCATCCGTGTAGTAGTTCAGGGCCTCCAGAGCCTTGGTACCGGGGGCGACGTCATAGCCGTAAGTATTCAGCAGTTCCCCGTAGACCCGGAAGCGGTCTTTTTTTTCCGTATCCCGGATCTGTAGGAGCTGCAGCTCGTATTTTTTGCGGTTGCGTTCCAAAGCGCTTTGCACAATCCGCCGCAGATCGACAGATTTTTGCCGGATGCGGGTGACGGTGTTCTTTTCGGCATAGTAGCGTTCCAGCAGGGCGGAAACCGAATCATAACAGGTAGGCTGACGATCGCTGTACATCTGTAAAGGAAGCGATGAATATTCCACCGGTTTCCCCGCCTCGGCATAAAGGATCGGTGAAAATTCGCCTGATCTGACCAGTTCCATGCTGGCAGAAAAGACCCGGTAAAGGACAGCGGCTTTGTCCGGCTCATCCTGTAGCAGCATAGCAGAAACATCTCCGTCCATACCGGCGCGGAAACAGATATCTTGAGAAAAAACTGGAGAAAGTCCGGTGTAGCCGTTATATAATGCTTTGAAGAGCGGAAGTCCTTTGGCTGTAAGCAGGCCGTAAAATTCCTGATATGAAGTTTCCAAGGGATCTTTCTTGTCTTGTGTCGTGGCAATAAAGTAAGGGCGTCCAGGCAAGACCTCCCTGACTGAACTTACCATAGCGGAAATATGTTTGATGCTGTCAATAATCATGGTATCCTTGCCCTGGGCAGCAAAGATGATGTTACTGTGTTTCCCCATGATCTCTATGATCAGTTTATAAGAGCACATGTCGCCCAGTTCATTCAGATGATCGACATGGATATGGATGATCCGTTCCAGCCCGGGCTGGGTGATGTCGGTGATCCGGCCGTTCTGGAGGTGTTTTCTTAGCAGCATACAGAAGCCGGGCGCCGTGGGCGGCCCCGGTTTGTTCTTGGCAGTCAGGTAGACCAGCGGCAGCGAGGCGTTGGCCGATAGAAACAGCCTTTTTTGGCCGGCCTGGGCGGTCTTGACGGTTAGCAGCAGCTCGTCATTTTCCGGCTGCGCAATTTTGTAGATGCGTCCTCCTGATAGTTCGGTTTTTAGTTCTTTTACGATGTTTGCAATAGTGATGCCGTCGAATGCCATGGCGGATTCCTCAGTTCTTTAATTATGTAAGATTCGAATAATACGATTGTACAGTATTTATAGTGCCAAGACAAGACTTTCATACAAGGAATTATTTTTGCTGTAAGCTGTTTTTCCGGCAATTAAGGCCATTTACCGGTTTGTTCTCCGCCACTGCGCCAGCCAGAAGAGATGATCTTCATGTTCAACTTAAAGCAGTCAGCTGTTGATAATTGCTTTTATGATAATTTATATTACTTTTATGGCATTTTATTTGGTAATATGATAATATATACTCACCATGTGAGTTTGCTGAGGAGGAGTTCATGAAACAAAAACGGATAGCCTACTTACTGATAATTGCCATGTTATTTTCATTGAGCGGATGTGACTGGATGGAAGAGCGGGCGAGGGAGCAGGCATTAGAGTCAATAGCCGAAAGAGAGACTTCTGATAAGACAAGTACTTTAGAAGGCAGTATTTCCGGTGAGGAAGAGAGAGCTACGGCTGAGGAAAATATAATTGCCGCGGAAGACCCGGCCGTGGCAGGAGCGGTAAGTGCCAAACCGGTTCTGGGAGACGGCAATGCGGACTACGAAGGGTTTACCTATCTGTATGCAGATGAGTTAATGACCGAGGGTAAAAATGCCGAAACCGGGGCAACGGAGCGGGAGCGGCTGGTGGTATACATACCACGCTCAAACTACAGTGATCTGGGCGGCAATTTCGCGTCTTCCAATGCCTGGGGATTATACTTAAATGTCAGCCTGAACGGCTTTCAGCTACCAAACGACTATCAAGACAAAACAGCTAAAGAAAATCTGGAATACATAGTAAAGTCAGAATTTACAGTCAATTATAATGACGATTATAGAGATATAACGAGTTCTGCGGTAGAAGAAACCGGCGGGCCGGCTTACCGGGCCACGGTGTCTTATATTGAATATGATGATGTCGGTAATGAATACAATGTCCGGTATAATACTTATTTCCTGAAACAAGTGTCGGCATCAAGGATCGTCGTGATTCAGATATCCGTTCACTCGGAAGAGGCGACCGAACAGACCGAAGAATTAGTACGGGAACTGGAATCATTCTACGGTTTTGATATTGATTGGGATCCTGTTGCCGCTGCCCAGAGACTGGATGGCTTTGATCCGCAGTCAGTCTGGGTTACCGTTAAGGAAGCGGGGCTGATGTTTGAGATTCCGGACGGCTGGATAAAAAATGATGTTTTTACTGAAGAGTTGGGTCCTACATATGTACATGCAAAAGGAGTGACGTATGATTCTGTTCTGACTGTGTCAAAACAATATTCGGTATATGACTGGGGTGAGTTTGAAGATTATTTCGCAGCAGGTATGGGTGACATGATTTTAGACGAGATACAGGCAAGAGATACAGGAGTGGTAGAATATACGGAAATATCGGAAATTGACAGAGGTAATTTTGATTATGCTGTTAAACTTATCAGCCACATCAGTACAGAGGGAAAAATCGAATTAAGCCAGACAACATATCTAGGGTATAAAGGCGATTATATGTACTATGTTATCGGAGTAGATGACCCTGGTGTTACCATGGGCGCCGAACTGGCCAAGTATGTATTTGAAACGGCCAGGTTTGCCGATTCATAAAGTCCTTATATAATTTGATATCCTGAGCCGTAAAAAGAAGCGGTTCATCTTGACGTAGTGCAGCGGTTAGCTTATAATAATGGACATGAATTTCAACTATTGATTTAGAGTCCGCTATAGCGGACATGGGAGATAAGAATGATAAAAAGCATGACCGGCTTCGGAAGATGCGAGATACAGGAGGGGAACCGCAAGATCACGGTGGAAATCAAAGCGGTTAATCACAGATACTTGGATTTCAATTTAAAGATGCCCAAGAAACTGAATTTCTTTGAAACCAGTATCAGAAGCGAGCTAAAAAAATATGTCCAGAGGGGTAAGATAGACATCTTTATTTTCTACGAAGATTGCACCGAAGCCAACCTCTGCGTAAAATATAACCGCGAGCTGGCGGCAGAATATATGAGCCATCTGAAGAAAATAGCGGCAGACTTTTCCCTCGACAATGATATCAGGGTATCGACTCTGTCACGCTATCCCGAGGTCTTGACCATGGAAGAACAGACGGTCAACGAAGAAGAGCTCTGGAACCTCTTGAATAAGGCGCTGACCGGGGCTGCCGGCAGTTTCGTGGAAAGCCGGATCAAAGAAGGGGAAAATCTGCGTAATGATCTCATGCTTAAACTGGCAGGCATGAAGGCCAATGTCGAATTTATCAGCAAGCGTTCCCCGCAGATCGTGGCCGACTACCGGCAGAAGCTGGAAGAAAAGGTCAGGGTGCTGCTGGAGGGCAGCCAGATTGATGAAAACCGGCTTTTGATGGAAGTCACCCTGTTTGCCGACAAGACCTGTGTGGATGAAGAGCTGGTCCGCCTGAGCAGCCATATCGAAGCTACCGGGGCGACGTTGTCGGCCGGCGGCGGGATCGGGCGGAAACTGGACTTTCTGGCGCAGGAGATGAACCGGGAAGCGAACACCATCCTTTCCAAAGCCGGTGACCTTGAAGTCACCAACAGCGCCATCGAGCTAAAGACAGAAATCGAAAAGATCCGCGAACAGATACAGAACATTGAGTAAATAAATGGGGGGATTCACAGAGGACAGGAGTCAAAATGAAACGTAAGGGAATCTTAATCGTGGTATCGGGATTTTCGGGGGCAGGAAAAGGGACGTTAATGAAGAAACTGGTGCGGGATTATGATAATTATGCCCTGTCCATATCCATGACGACGCGGCTTCCCAGAGAAGGGGAACAGGATGGCAGGGAGTATTATTTTGTCACCAAGGAACAGTTTGAAACCGCCATATCACAAGATAAACTGGTAGAATATGCAAATTATCTTGACAATTACTATGGAACACCTGTAGAATATGTGGAAAAGCAGCTTTTAGAAGGCAAGGACGTGGTTCTGGAAATTGAGATCCAGGGAGCCTTGGAAGTTAAAAGCAAGTTCCCGTCCGCCCTGCTCTTGTTTGTCATGCCTCCCAGCATCACCGAACTTAAGAAAAGGCTGGAGCAAAGGGGAACCGAAAGCCGTGAGAATATCGAAAAACGCTTAAGCCGTGCCAGAGAAGAAGCCGCCGGAATCGAAAGCTATGAGTATATCGTGATCAATGATGATCTGGATCAATGCGTGTGCCAGCTTCATTCCATAATCACTGCGGCGCATGCCGCTCCGTCACGGAACCGTGATTTTATCAAAAAAATGCGAGAGGAGCTTGAATAATGTTACATCCGTCATACTCAGACCTAATGAAAGTAGTCAACAGTGAGGTAGAGCCCGGTGAAGCTCCGGTAGTCAACAGCAGGTATTCGATTGTCATGGCTACTTCCAAAAGAGCCCGGCAGCTGATATCGGGCGATGATGCCTTAGTCGGCACCGCCAGGAAAAAACCGCTGTCGATGGCAGTAGAAGAATTAAATCAAGGAAAAATCAAAATTTTAACCGAAGAAGAAGCCGCCCGCGGTAAGGCTGCGTCGGAGGAAATTATCATTGACCTCGGCGAGACGGAAGGTACCGAAGAAGAGACGGCTGCCGATCTGGCGGAAGCGGCGGAAGAATAGGCAGGGACATGCAGATTTTATTTGTTTCGCTGGGCTGTGACAAGAATCTTGTGGATTCAGAAGTAATGCTCGGCATGCTAGTAGATAAAGGCTATGTATTTACCGATGATGAGGAGACAGCAGATATTATTGTTATCAATACCTGCTGTTTTATTCATGATGCTAAAGAAGAAAGCATCCATGCGATCCTGGAAATGGCCAAACGGAAAAAAAGCGGCCAGCTGAAGGCCTTGATCGTGACCGGTTGTCTGGCGCAGCGCTACCGGGATGAAATACAGGAAGAGATCCCGGAAGTGGATGCCGTCATCGGTACGGCCGCCATTGATTCGATCGCCGCTGCCATTGAAGAAGTCTTGGAACACCGGGCGGCCAATTATTTTAAGGAGCTGGACACACCGCCGGCCGGCGGCCAAAAGCGGGTGGTAACCACCGGCGGCCACTATGCTTATCTCAAGATTGCCGAAGGCTGTGATAAGCACTGTACCTACTGCATCATCCCGCAGATAAGGGGCAGCTACCGCAGCATCCCCATGGAGCAGCTGTTGCAAGAAGCCCAGACCTTGGCGGAGGGAGGCGTCAAGGAGTTGATCCTGGTAGCTCAGGAGACCACCCTCTACGGGGCGGACCTGTACGGCCATAAAGCCCTGCCGGAACTGCTGACTAGGCTCTGCCGGATCAGCGGCCTTCGCTGGATCAGGCTCCTTTACTGTTATCCGGAAGAAATCACCGATGAACTGATCGATGTAATAGTAGAAGAAGAAAAAATATGCCATTACCTTGATATCCCCATCCAGCACGGAGCTGATACGGTATTAAGACGGATGGGCAGGAAAACCGACTCCGGAGCGATTAAGACGCTGATTGCCCGGCTTCGCCGGAAGATTCCCGATATCTGTCTGCGCACGACGCTGATCGCCGGCTTCCCCGGTGAAACGCCGGAAGAACATCAAGAAAGCTTAAAGCTGGTCGAGGAAGTACATTTTGACCGGCTGGGGGTCTTTACCTATTCCCCCGAAGAAGATACACCGGCCGCCGTTATGCCCGGACAGATATCAGAAGCCGGCAAACAGGAACGCCGGGCGGATATCATGGAACTGCAGCAGGCCATCGCGTTTATGGCGGCTGATGAGCTGATCGGCCGGGAAATAACGGTCATGGTCGAGGGCCAGATCGAGACCGAACCGGACTATGACAGCGAAACGGCAGCAGATGCCGCCGCGGCTATTAAAGCTTTGGGCATCCATACCTATGTGGCCAGGACATGGCGCGACGCCCCTGATGTGGACGGCTTTCTGTTTATTGATACGGACCGAATCCTGATGAGCGGGGATTTTGTCAAAGTAAAGGTTACCGGCTCATATGAATATGACCTGACAGGAGAAATATGCGATGAATCTACCGAATAAGCTGACCGTTCTGCGAATGTTTATGATTCCTTTCTTTGTCGTGGCACTGCTGATGCCGACGATTCCGTACCATAATTACATTGCCTTGGCCATCTTTATCGTTGCCAGCCTGACCGACCTGCTGGACGGTATGATAGCCCGAAAATACGACTTGGTTACCAATTTCGGCAAGTTCATGGATCCGCTTGCCGATAAGCTGTTAGTATGCTCGGCCTTGATCTGCCTGATTGAGCTTGACAGGATCGCGTCATGGATGGTTATCTTGATCATTGCCCGCGAGTTCATCATCAGCGGCTTCCGCCTGGTAGCCTCAGATAAAGGGGTGGTGATAGCGGCAAGTTACTGGGGAAAGTTTAAGACCGTCTTTCAGATTATCATGGTATGCCTGATGATCGCCGACGTGGAACGACTTCAGACAGTCACCGCCGTAAGCGCATGGATTGCCGTTGCCTTGACAGTAATATCGCTCATTGACTATCTTTACCAAAACAAAGCAGTGATGAGCGAAAAGAAATAAGAAAAAGGACAGCATCGTTGTGCGGTCATTGTTATACGGTCATCCTCATATTGTCCGGGCCGGAAGGCCTAGAAACATGGCTTATGGGCAAGCAGTAAAGGACTAAAACCGCATAAAGCCTGACATAAAAAGAATCTCCTTGCAATTTAATGGGAAGTATGTTAAGTTGTTTCTGTTGGAAATCCATACTTATGGCCATCAGTGCATCTGCCCGCTGTAAACCAATTCTAAACTGCTGACTTCTACCGCTTTTTACATTCAAAATTTAATTCCAATAAGTTATCAGAATAAAACTAATTCAAAACTACAAAATAACCATTGACAGCACCGAACGTTTGTTTTATATTAAAATAAGAACAAACGTTCACACAAGGAGAGCAATTATGGAAAGAGAAGAAAAATTAAAGGCGCTAGATGCGGCATTAGGCCATATAGAGAAGCAGTTCGGCAAAGGCGCCGTCATGAAACTTGGCGACCCGGCGGCCCAGCTCAACGTAGAGACGACGCCTTCAGGCTCCCTTAGCTTGGATATCGCCTTAGGCTCCGGCGGCATCCCCAAGGGCAGGATCATAGAGATTTACGGCCCGGAATCCAGCGGTAAGACCACTGTCACCTTACATATGATAGCGGAAGTCCAGAAACGCGGCGGCATTGCCGGCTTTATTGATGCCGAACACGCGCTGGATCCAGTCTATGCCAAGAATATCGGCGTAGACATCGACAATCTCTACATATCCCAGCCCGACACCGGCGAACAGGGCTTAGAAATCGCCGAAACTATGGTGCGCTCCGGCGCCATCGACATCGTTGTCGTAGACTCCGTAGCCGCCCTTGTTCCCAAACAGGAGATCGAAGGTGACATGGGCGATGCCCACATGGGTCTGCAAGCCCGTCTGATGTCCCAGGCTCTGCGCAAGCTGACCGCCGTTATCAGCAAATCCAACTGTACCGTCATCTTCATCAACCAGCTCCGTGAAAAACTCGGCGTGATGTTCGGCAGCCCGGAAACCACCACCGGCGGCCGTGCCCTCAAGTTTTACTCATCCATCCGCTTAGACGTAAGAAGAATTGAGTCCCTCAAACAAAGCGGTGACGTAGTAGGCAACCGCACCAGAGTAAAAATAGTCAAGAACAAAATCGCCCCCCCCTTCAAAGAGGCCGAGTTCGACATCATGTTCGGCGAAGGCATCTCCCAGGAAGGCGACATCCTAGACCTCGCCACCCAGATAAACATCGTAAACAAAGGCGGTGCTTGGTACTCCTACGAAGGCACCAAGATCGGCCAAGGCCGTGAAAACGCCAAACAGTACTTAAAAGACAACCCAGCCGTATGCCAGGAAATCGAAGCAAAAGTACGCACCCATTTTGGCCTCACCACCCCCGCCCCCAAGGCCCCCGCTCCTACCCCCCAAAAAGCCACACCCAAAACATAACAATAAAGGTTACCTCTCAAACAGGTTACCTAAAACTTACAAGTAAACGAAGCGGGTTTTGGAACCGTCACCGCTAACAGACAGGCTTCCGGTACGCATGGCCTCGCTGCGGATGCTTTGGCACCTACGGAGGCGAAA
>DBDG01000066.1 GCA_002293475.1 Lachnospiraceae bacterium UBA938 | reverse complement strand
GTGAGGTCACTTCATATTGTCTCTTTATTAATAAGAATTATTACTACTAATAGTAATATCAAGTCCCATATTATTACCGGTAATGTTGCAAGGATAAAACCATACTTTTCAAAATCAATATCCAATGTTTTTAACGAATAATGCTCTACAGCACGTCCTGCCAAAACACGTATTGTTACAGATGAAATACTATTTCCATCAGCAGGATTTGTCACACCAAAACCAATAAAATTTAAAATATTCATAATCACGAATGAACAATAACCCATTAAGGTTGCTGTCATCGTCTTTTTAATAGTTATGGAAAGAACCATTGTAGCCAATATTATGAAAATTAAGCTAAGATTTACAGAAATCAAAATAATAATCAAGTATTTTATGTCACTGTTTTTACCTATTAAACTAGTGAAAATAATAAAAACGTTAGTTCCGAAAAAAGATATTAAATAAACACTTATTGCCTTACACCATATACATTCGTTAATGAAAAGCCATAGAAAGCAGTATTATCAGAATATTACAAAATAGTTATTGTGAAAAGTCGAAATATGTGATATACTGAAAAAGTAGTAGCGGTCCCTTTGAATGTAGGACATATCCGATCGGGCATGTGTATCATCGGATATGTCCTCATTATCTTCGACAGGAAATCAGAAATCCTTAATAAGATATGCCCTCGGTTATTAGTTTTCCTTCAGTATCGAATAATTCCCATTTGACAAATGGCTCTATAAGAATCAGCATTCCGTAGGCCTTATTACTTACATCCTGTGCTATTACATCACCGCTTTCCAATGTGGCATCGAGAGACCCACCTTCCCGTTGAGTTTATGAAGAAATATACATACTTGTTCGGATTGAGTGGCCCTCCACTGACGGCCTAGACTCACACGTTCCGGTTTTTATACTCGGTCGGAGTTTCCCCGTGATTTTTTTAAAAGTACTAAGGGCCGTAATGTCCATTGCCGCACGGGAATCAAGAAAAGCCGCTACACACCTGCTGCAGACATGCTTAAATGATTTCGGCAAGATACAGTAACGCCGACTGATAATCTTCTCGACCATCTCATCATACTTTGCCCCGATATTGAGATAACGGGAGATACGGCACTGTCACAAGGGTTGCGCTTTAATTTGTTTCATATCATGCAGGGGGCAGGTAGAGAGCGGAAAGGTCGGAATGGGAGCTAAGGGTCTCACCGGGGAAGGTTACGAGGGGTATTATTTCTGGGATACGGAAATCTATGCTTTGCCGGTTTTTACCCATACTTTTCCGGAAATCAGCTGGGAATTGCTGGATTACCGCTATCATACGCTTGATGCCGCGCGACACGGCACGCGTATGGGTTGATGTCGGCTGCTTCTCGGAAGCAAAGGGAGGCAAATACAGTATCTGCTGTATGAGCGGGGCGGACGAATATACCGCGTTTGTGGATAATATTTTTTATACAGCATTGAAGAAGGTAAGATCGATGATAAAGCAAATATATTATGGAACGGAAAACAGGAGTATCAGAATATTATAAAATATATATTGTGAAAATACAAAATATATGATACACTGAAATAGTAGTAGCGGTCCCTTTGAATGAAGGACATATCCGATCGGGCATGTGTATCATCGGATATGTCCTCATTATTATTGACAGAAAATAAGATCGGCAGGTTCTGTTGGTTGCTCATGCAATACTTTATGGCAGACTGTCTATCATTTATATTGATTTGACCTAAACCGCAACATTTTTTACCAAAAAGAAAAATGAGTATGTTATACTGTAGTAGTTAAAAATAAGAATAATGATCCTGAAATAGTGATTGTTGAACTTAAACAATGGGAAAATTTATTTAGTAGATCATGGAAAAATAAGACCATCAAAGGTCTCCAAAATACCATCGGTTCAATGCTTAAAGGTGGCCGCGAATATATCATGATTGATGAACAAAAGGTAGCATATGAAGGAGGAATAAATTATGATCAAGGAATTATTAGCTATGGAGCCGTATGATATTTACAATCATGATGATTTAGAAATGGCTAGAATAAGCGAGCTGGCCGAAGAATTTTCAGCAGAAAATATTGATCTCCAGGATTATTTTAAATTAAGTAAATTTAGAACAAAATTTTGCTGGATAAATCCGATTAAAATAATAAATGCCATGAAGTATCCCCAAAAGATGAGGGGCTTACCCTTTTTATTTGAAATACTTCAAGATGCCAACTGGCCTGTTTTTCCGGCGGCTGTGGAAGCACTGAAACTCATTAGGAGGAGTGATATTATTCCTTATGTTGAAAAATATCTTAAGCAGGCCTATTTAGAAGATGATGACATGTGGATAGCCGGAATATATATATTGGCACAGGAATTATATATTCAGCCACAAGATTTTCAAGATATCCATAGTTATGAGTTGTTTAAATATAGGAATTTTTAGTAAGAATTATCAACGCCCAGATTATGCACATGGAACGTAGTATCCGTCTGAGACCGTCGAAGTCAGCTGAGCTTGCGGCATGACCAAGCGATTTATTGACGAGCATTATAAAGAGAATATCAAAGCGTTTGGCATCTCGCCAATCAGCTATCTGATGATTTACAATTTAATTGATACACTAGTGCAGTAGCAATAAATAATTACATCGTACTAAACATAGAATCACATATATTAAATCACAACATAAAATAAATAAAGAACAGTAGAATAGACAAAAAAACCGTAAGTTAGACAAAACTATTGAAAGTTACATATGAATTGTTTAAAATTTATTTGTAACAGTTAAGATTTATATTGATTTTTTATTACATTAATGATACAATTCATTTAATTTTAGTATTATATGTGAAATCATTTTGCATATAATAGATTAATTACATATCTGGAGCAGGTTCATGAAAGGAGGAAAAATGGAGAGGAAAATAGTCAAAGGATTACTAGAAATGTCATCTTCGACAAAAGAGGCCAATGGTTATCTTGAAGAATACACCGGTATTAAGAGGACTCCAGAAAAGATTGCATATTTAAGGGGAATGTTTGATATACAACTGGGTCCTAGAAAATTTGGCAGCGAGGTTTCCGAAGAAAAAGTCATTCAAGATGATTATTTGGCATGTCTTTCGGCAGTGATTAATAAGAATCGGAGGTAGTATTTAAAATTTGTCAGTGGAAAAGCTAAGCAAAATACTTGAAAAAATACAATTAACATCGGAAGATGTACATTGTGCATCTGTAATACAAGCAACCGAGGCACTGTTAAGAGATAGCTATCATGATAAATGTAATAAAAGAATTAATGATATTAAAGATGATTTAGTTGCGGCGATAAAAAAAGATGATAAGAGATCATGTGAAAAATTAATAGAAGAAATGGACAGTATTAAGCAAAAGTTGGACAACCATGATAGAATAAAAATCGTTGTTGATTATGAAGATGTTGATGAAAATTCAGCTAGGCACATTATCAAAGATGATATTATTATTATACTTTTGCCAGAATATCACCGAAATATTATTAAAGATAATATTAATTTAGATACTAATGTATGGAGTGACAAAATGAGGGAGTCAAAAGAGAAATTGAGAAACCTCACTTTGCATGAAGTAGTACATATTATTTTCAATTTTGTCTATACAATCAGCACGACAGAAAAGGAAGTAGATGAATTTGTCGAAAAATTATGTACAGTCAGGAAAGCAAGAAATGACCAATTATACAGAAGTGACAGATAAATCTGAAGGCGCGGCATATTTTTACAGTCGCGCCTTTCCTGCAAGAATTACGGTATACTGAAAGCATCTTCGATATCACAGACATCTTTAGGATTTTATAAGAGTCAAAAACTGCCGCACTGAGCTGTTAATAATAAGCTGTTCCGGAAATCCTGTTTTTTTAATTAGTTCCAAAGCATAAGTAAATTCTCCGACCTGCTTATATCCGTGACTGTCGCTGGAAAGCAGCACCGGACAGCGATATTTTTCACACAAATCTAGCAATATCTGATTATTCTTTTCTGCTTCATAGCGATACCCGCCGGGAGCCAGCGAAGCATTATTGATTTCAATCAATACCTGATAATTCATAGCGGCTGCAATCAATTGGTCATAGTCAACAGGAAAGCGACCATCATCGGGATGGGCGATAATCTTGATATGAGGATTTTTCATGGCATTTATATAAGCAGTCGTATTTTCCTGACGGGTACCCGGCTGAAAGCAGGGAATATGCATTCCTGCTAGGCAGTAATCTAAGCACTGCATAATATCATTATCTAAGTCTAGGGTTCCGTTCACATCCAGAATATTTACCTCGGCACCATAAAGCACGCGCATCCCCAACCGCTCCGGAGGGGCGAGGACAATATTTCTAAAATAAGAAGCAGTACATGATCCTGGCATAGCGGGGCCGTGTTCGCTGATGCCTAATAGCTTCAAATTCTTTTTTTTAGCTTGTTTCAGCAAACTTAAAATCGTATCGGCGGTATGGTGTCCACTTGATATTGTGTGAGTATGGACGTCAAGCTCTGTTGAAAGCATAGAGAATTCTCCATATTATAAGGATCAATTTTATAAGATAACAATAATAACAATAATAACAACATAATAATAGCATAGAAACAACAAAAAAACAATATAAAATATGTTGATTATATTGACTTTTATTTTTTTAGCCTCTATAATGATAACGATAGCAATATAATTAACCCATATACAAAACCTATATACAAAACTGAGATTCACTTAATATTAGTAACAGAAGCTAAAAAACCAACAATGACTACTAAGCCGTCATAAACAGCTACTTAACCATTACTATACCGCCAAAAACTACATAAACCACCATAATAACAAAGGAGCAGACGCATGGGAACCTATCAAGATGACATGATCGACATAACCGACATCCCGAAAACCGCCCGGATCGGCCGGCTGGTTGAGCATTTATACCGGGACATGCCGCAGATCGAAGCGGCCAGGGCTAGGCTGGTTACCGAGTCCTACCAGGCCACCGAACAAGAACCGCTGATTATCCGCCGGGCCAAGGCGTTTGCGCATATTTTGAAAAATATACCGATAACAATCCGGGAGGAGGAGCTGATCGTCGGCAGTACCACCATTGCGCCGCGGGGATGCCAGACCTATCCGGAATTTTCTTATGAATGGCTGGAAGCGGAATTTGACACGGTGGCCACCCGGAGCGCCGATCCTTTTTATATCAGCGAAGAGACCAAAAACCAGCTGCGGAAAGCCAATTGCTATTGGAAGGGGAAGACCACTAGCGAGCTGGCTACATCTTATATGGAGCCGGAAACGTTGCTGGCGATGGAACATGACATGTTTTCACCGGGAAATTATTTTTATAACGGGGTAGGCCATATCACCGTTCATTATGACAAGGTAATTGCCATCGGCTATGACGGTATTTGCCGGGAGGCGGAAGCCGAACTGGCTGCTTGCCGGCCGGGCGACGGGAATTATGTGACCAAATCGCGCTTTCTGCAGGCAGTGATGATCTGCTGCGAGGCCGCCGTGACCTATGCCGGACGCTATGCCGAGCTGGCAGAGCAGGAGGCAGCTCGGTGCCACGAGGCGGCACGAAAGGCGGAGCTCAAGCAGATTGCCGCGAACTGCCGGAAGGTGCCCGCTAAGGGTGCTGACAATTTTTATGAAGCCTGCCAGTCGTTCTGGTTCGTCCAGCAGCTGATTCAGATCGAATCCAGCGGCCATTCGATTTCCCCCGGCCGCTTTGACCAGTACATGTATCCTTATTATCAAGAAGACCGACGTCTCGGAAAGCTTACAGCCGTATTTGCCCAGGAACTGGTTGACTGTCTCTGGGTCAAATTAAACGACTTAAATAAATGCCGGGATGCCGTTTCGGCGGAAGGGTTTGCCGGTTACAGCCTGTTCCAGAACCTGATCGCCGGCGGACAGGATGTGGAAGGCCGTGATGTGACCAATGATCTGTCCTATATGGTTCTGCAGGCTTCGATGCATGTTCAGCTGCCCCAGCCGTCTTTATCCGTGCGGGTCTGGAACGGATCGCCCCATTCCTTTCTGATTAAGGCAGCGGAGCTGACCCGGACCGGGGTCGGACTCCCGGCTTACTTTAATGATGAAGTGACTATTCCCGCTTTGTTGAATCGTGGGCTTACCTTGGCGGAAGCCAGAGACTATAACATTATCGGCTGTGTGGAACCGCAGATCGCGGGGAAGACGGAAGGATGGCACGATGCGGCCTTCTTCAATATGTGCCGCCCGATGGAACTGGTCTTTTCTCAAGGCCGGGACCGTGGGGTGCAAGTCGGTGTCATGACGCCGCCGGTGGAAGAACTGGCCACTTTTGAAGCTTTTTACGATGCCTATAAGACGCAGATGAATTATATGATCGAGCTGCTGGTCAATGCGGACAATGCCATTGACGTAGCTCATGCCGACCGCTGCCCGCTGCCCTTTCTCTCAGGAATGGTGGATGACTGTCTTAAACGGGGCTGCTCGGTACAGGATGGCGGGGCGATTTATAACTTTACCGGACCGCAGGGTTTTGGCGTTGCCAATGTGGCCGATTCGCTGTATGCCATCAAGAAGCTGGTCTTTGACGAACAGAAGGTAACTTTAAAAGAATATAAGGAAGTCTTGGCCCTAAATTATGGTCAAGGATTATCACCGGATAAAATTGCCGGAATTACTGCGCAGATAGCTCAGGAACTCCGTACTGCGGGTCAAGTGGTCGGGGAAAAGGAAATCACCGCCATCATGAAAACCGTGATAGCGACAGCCGAAGCGCCACAGATTAAGGAGCGCGGTGCCCGCCTGCTAAAACTGATTGACCAGGTACCCAAATTCGGCAATGACATTCCGGAAGTGGACGCACTGGCCCGTGACGCGGCCTACGCCTACACCAGACCGTTAGAGACCTACCGCAATCCCCGCGGCGGGATCTTTCAGGCCGGTCTTTATCCGGTCTCGGCCAATGTGCCGATGGGCGCTCAGACCGGCGCGACTCCGGACGGCCGCTTAGCCGGCACACCGATTGCGGACGGGGTATCGCCTTCGGCCGGAAAGGATGTGGCAGGCCCTACCGCTGCCGCCAATTCCGTGGCTAAGCTGGATCATTGTATTGCTTCCAACGGGACATTATTTAATCAGAAATTCCATCCTTCTGCTTTGAGCGGCCGGGCCGGGCTGGAGAAGTTTGTAGCACTGATCCGCTCCTATTTTGACCAGAAAGGAAGCCATATGCAGTTCAATGTAGTCAGCCGCGACACTTTACTGGATGCCCAGAAGAACCCGGAACAATACAAACATCTGGTGGTCAGAGTGGCCGGCTACAGCGCGCTGTTTACCACCCTGTCCCGTTCGCTGCAGGATGATATTATTAACCGGACCGAGCAGGGCTTCGGAGCCTGAGGGCGGGGTATAATAAACTTAAAATGACAACGTTATTTAATGAAAACCATAACGGCACAGAAGACATGAAAGTTAAAGGCATAGTAAATAACATTATGGAAATTAAAAACATGGATATCAAAGGCATGGATATCAAGGGCATGGGTATTGAAGGAATAGAGAATGATATAGAAAATAATTTTAGAGTCAACCGGCTTGGCCATTTACAGACCAGAGGACGTATATTTGACATCCAGCGCTACTCCATTCATGACGGTAACGGCATCCGGACAATTGTCTTCTTAAAAGGCTGTGTTCTGCGGTGCCGCTGGTGCTGTAATCCGGAATCACAGGAATATGCCATTCAGGCGATGAAAGTTAAGGGTGAGGATAAGATCATCGGCCGGGATGTGACAGTGGCGGAGGTGATGGCGACGGTGGAACGGGATCGGCCTTATTATTACCGTTCGGGCGGTGGGCTGACCTTGTCCGGCGGTGAAAGCCTATGCCAGCCGGAATTTGCCTACAGTCTGTTGCTGACCGCACAGGCGGCGGGCATTCACACGGCTTTGGAAAGCATGGGCGGGGTTCCCTTTCCGGTAATTGCCCGGGTATTACCCTGCTTGGATCAATATTTATTGGATATCAAGCATCTTAATCCGCAAAAGCATCGAGACTATACCGGAAAAGACAACGTTTTGATCTTAGAAAATGCCCATAAAATCGCTGCTTCCGGGCAGACAGAGCTGAGCATCCGGATTCCGGTGATCCCGGGATTTAATGACACGGCAGCTGAAATCGAAGATATTGCCCGTTTTGCCAAAAGCCTGCCCGGGGTCAAGAAAATCCATCTGCTGCCCTATCACCGCCTAGGCCAAGATAAATATGAAGGCTTGGGCCGGGAATATTTGATGAAGGATATGAAGCCGCCGACGAATGAACTGATGACGGAGTTAATGAGGGCAGCGGCGCGGGTTTCCGGGCTGGAATGTCAGATGGGCGGTTGACAGGGCTTCTGACTAAATGCTGCCGAGGCGGCTAACCAAGAAGGAACAGGAGATAAAAACTATGGAAGTTCGGGATTATTTAGGAAATGCAGATAAGGCGCGGATTGTCCAGGAACTGGTGCCGGGCAAGCAGATTACCATTGCCCACTTGATTGCCAATCCGGATCGGTCGCTATATCAGAAAATCGGCCTTGAGCCAGATGAAGCAGCCAGTCGGTCAGCGATTGGTATTATTACGATTACGCCAGCGGAAGCTGCGGTGATTGCTGCCGATATTGCTGTTAAGGCCGCCAACGTGGAACTGGGCTTTGTTGATCGGTTCAGCGGAACGCTGATTGTTACCGGTACTGTATCGGAGACCGAAGCGTCACTAAGAGCCATATTAGCGTATACCGGTGAGAAAATGGGGTTTGCGTCTTGTGAAATTACCAAAACGTAAGATAACTGCCAGAAAGTAATACAATAAATATTTGACATATGTGGCATTGTGTGATATTATAAACAAAAAACAATAAAAACCACATATCACAACAAGAATATAAGCAAATAAGTAAAGATAACCCTTAAAGGGCAAATTACAATTTATCAATCATTATCGATATTATATAAGTTACAGGCACATAAGGAGGAAATGTGGAAATGCTCAACGAATACGAAATTAAAAAAGAAATGTGCGAGATCGGCAAACGCGTGTACAATCGCGGGATGGTGGCCGCCAATGACGGGAACTTTTCTGTCAAATTAAGCGAAAATGAATTCTTATGCACCCCCACCGGTGTCAGCAAGGGTTTCATGACCCCCGATTATATATGCCGGGTCGATGCGGCGGGCAAGGTTCTTCAGGCCAACAAAGGCTTCAAACCGTCTTCCGAGATTAAAATGCATATGCGGGTTTATAAAGAAAGACCGGACGTCAAAGCGGTCGTTCATGCCCATCCTTTGTATGCAACCAGTTTTGCCATCGCCGGCATTCCGCTGACTCAGCCAATTATGCCGGAAGCCGTCATTGCCCTTGGCTGTGTGCCGATCGCGGAATACGGCACGCCGTCTACCGAGGAAATTCCCGATGCGGTTTCAAAATACCTGCAATATTATGACGCGGTGCTGCTGGAGAATCACGGAGCCCTAGCCTATTCCGATTCCTTGCTGGCTGCCTATCACAAGATGGAGTCAGTGGAATTTTACGCCCAACTGCTCTACCAGTCCAAGGTGCTGGGCGGACCGAAGGAATTATCGCCGGCGCAGGTACAGACTTTATATAGTTTAAGAAGCCAATTCGGTTTGTCCGGAAAACATCCGGCCGATTTATGTCAAAACAACGGCCAAGGCGGTCACTCCTGCCACGCCTGCCGTTCAGCTGAGGTTTCGGCGGCCAGTGCTTCGGGCAGCAGTGCCGATGCCGATCTGATAGCGTCTATTACCAGAAAAGTCATGGAACAGTTGGGATTATAAAGGGGAGGACAGAATATGCCGGTCAGTGAACAAATGGTCATGGATGTTGTCAAAGAGGTAATATCCAGACTGCAGACGAGCCCGGTCATAACGGGACGCCGGGGCGTTTTTGAAGATATGGACGCCGCGATTGCCGCGGCGGAGCAGGCCCAGCAAAAGGTTCATGTCATGACAATGGATCAGCGCGAAAAGATTATAACAATAATCCGTCAGAAGACCAAAGAAAATGCGGAGCTTCTGGCCAAGACGGGTGTCCGGGAAACCGGCATGGGCAATGTCGGTCATAAGATTATCAAGCACCATCTGGTCGCGGAAAAAACGCCGGGTACCGAAGATATTACGACCGTGGCATGGTCGGGAGACCGCGGACTTACGCTGGTGGAAATGGGTCCCTTTGGTGTGATCGGCGCGATTACGCCCTGCACCAATCCTTCTGAGACCATCATCTGCAATACCATCGGGATGTTGGCCGGCGGCAATACGGTGGTTTTTAACCCCCATCCGGCGGCGATCGAAACCTCGCTGATGGCGGTCAATCTGCTTAATGAAGCTTCTTTGGCGGCGGGCGGTCCGGATAATATTGCCTGTTCAGTTATGAAACCGACCATGCAAAGCAGCGATGTGATGATGAAACATCCTAAGATCGGCCTGTTGGTGGCGACCGGCGGACCGGGAGTGGTCACTGCTGTCCTTTCTTCCGGTAAGCGGGGGATCGGAGCCGGTGCGGGCAACCCGCCGGTAGTGGTGGATGAAACCGCAGACATCCGGAAAGCGGCAGAGGATATCGTTAACGGCTGTACTTTTGACAATAACCTGCCCTGCATCGCTGAAAAAGAAATTGTTGCGGTAGCTGCGGTGGCAGATGAACTGCTGCATTATATGGTAACGGAGCAGGGATGTTATGCGGCCTCGCCGGAAGAAATAGAACGTCTGGCCGCTGTTGTGCTGACCCCGAAAGGGCTGAACCGTAAATGTGTGGGGAAAAGCGCCCGGGAACTGCTGGCTCTAATTGGCGTCAAGGTTCCCGAAACCATGCGGTGTATTGTTTTTGAAGGCATCAAGGAACATCCGCTGATTACCGAAGAGCTCATGATGCCGATTCTTGGCTTGGTCAGGGCCCAAGATTTTGATGATGCTGTGGCTCAGGCGGTTTGGCTGGAGCATGGCAACCGACATTCTGCTCATATTCACTCCAAAAATGTCATTAACATCACCCAATATGCCAAAGCGATCGACACGGCCATCCTAGTCAAGAACGCGCCGTCCTATGCGGCTTTAGGTTACGGCGGTGAAGGCTATTGCACTTTTACCATTGCCAGCCGGACAGGAGAAGGCTTGACCAGTGCCAGTACTTTCACCAAAAAAAGGCGCTGTGTAATGTCCGATAGTCTTTGTATCCGCTAACCGCTGCAAAAGTAACCGAGCCGATCTTTTGGCCGCCACTTTAGACTTGCTTAATCAGAATAAAATAAGGAGAGTACAAAATATCATGGCTAATATAGATTTAAGCAACAAAACCAGCCCGATCAATGCCAATGATGTGGAAGCGATCGTAAAAAAGGTGCTGGAAAATATGATGGCAAAGCCCTCGGCCGGTTTGTATGCCGCTGCGGGCCAGCCGGCTGCCAGCCAGGCCATCCCGCGTACATCGCGCGTGGCAATGTTAACAGCTTTGGAACAATATGAGATTCACGAATATCCGATTCCGCCGGTCGGCGCCGGGGATATCCTGGTCAAAGTAGAAGGGTGTGGCATCTGCGGAACCGATGCCCATGAATTTAAAAAGGATCCGTTCGGCCTGATCCCGGTGGTATTGGGCCATGAAGGAACCGGTGAAATTGTCAGCATGGGGCAAAATGTCACCAAAGACAGTGCGGGCAAACCGCTGCGGGTGGGCGATAAGGTAGTCACCTGTATGATTTTTAAGGACAATCCGGAGATCACCATGTTTGATCTGAATAAACAAAATATCGGCGGCTCGGATGTCTATGGCCTCCTTCCCGACGATGACATTCATTTGAATGGATGGTTTGCCGATTATATCCTGATCAGGGAAGGTTCCACGGTTTTCCAAGTGAACGACCTAGATCTTAAGTCCCGGATTCTGATTGAGCCGGCGGCGGTTCTGATTCATGCAGTCGAAAGAGCTAAGTCTACCGGGATCCTCCGCTTTAACAGCCGTGTCGCGGTGCAAGGCTGCGGTCCCATTGGTCTGCTTTGTATCGCCATCCTGCGCACCATGGGCATAGAGACCATCGTGGCAGTGGACGGCGAGCAGAAACGGCTGGATTTTGCCAAGGAAATGGGAGCTAAAACCGGGGTTAATTTTAAGAATCATCAAGGAATCGCCGCGCTGACCGCGGCAGTGGAAGAAGCGTTTGACGGGCATCCGGCTGATTTTGCCTTCCAGTGTACCGGTGCGCCGGGCGGACATTCCAATATCTATAAATTTATCCGCCATGGCGGCGGGTTATGCGAGCTGGGCTTCTTCATTAATAACGGTGACGCGACGATTAACCCGCATCTGGATATTTGCGCCAAGGAATTGACTATTGTCGGCTCATGGGTATATACCTTACGGGATTATGCGACGACCTTTGATTTTCTGAAGCGGGCGGAAGGAATCGGGCTTCCTCTAAGGAAACTGATTACCCATGAGTATCCGCTTGAGCAGATTAATGAAGCACACCGCACCAACCTGAAGATGGAAGGGCTGAAAATAGCAATTGTTAATCGCTAACTTTATAATTAATATATACATAAAGTTTTGGAAGGAAGTGGCAGCAGGATGGCAACGAAAATCGGTAATGCAGTGGGAATGATCGAAGTTTTTGGATTGGCGACGGCATTTGCCGCAGCGGATGCGGGATGCAAGGCAGCCAATGTCACGATTGAAACCTTTGATAAGAATAAGCCGGGCAATGCGGAGGCATTACCGGTACCGCTGATTGTGATGGTTAAGTTCCGGGGCAGCATATCCGATGTCAGGGCGGCATTGGCAGCGGCTAAACAAAAGGCTGAGGAACTGGCCGGCATCGTTTCCGTTCATGAAATCGCCGGTCCGGAAGAAGATACGGAAAAAATGCTCAAACTGAGCGGCATGGATAAATCATAAAATAAAAGCTAGGAGGATATGAAAATGACACAAATGGCATTGGGTATGATTGAAACCAGGGGTCTGACGGCGGCGATTGAAGCAGCCGATGCAATGATTAAGGCAGCGGAAGTTACTTTGATCGGCACGGAAAAAATCGGTTCCGGCCTGGTAACCGTAATGGTGCGCGGTGATGTAGGGGCTGTTAAGGCCGCGGTGGAAGCCGGACAGGTAAGAGCGGAAAGTTTGGGGGAGATGGTTGCCGCTCATGTGATTCCCCGCCCCCATAGTGATGTGGAGAAAATATTACCGCATTTTTGATTATTTAAAAGTAATTACCCGCATTTGTATAAGGAGCAGGATCATGGGAAATGCATATGGTTTTTTTGAAGTACCAAGTGTGTCGGCGGCGATTGATGCCTTGGACATAATGTGTAAGACAGCGGCAGTGGAACTGGTCACATGGGAAAAAAAGCTAGGCGGCCGGTTGGTAACGCTTATCATAGAGGGCAGTATCTCCGATGTGACCCAGGCCGTTGAAACAGCCGCCAATAATGCCATTAAGCCGCCGGCGGCGACGGTGGTGATTGCCAATCCCCATGAGGAAATCGTCAGATTGGTGCAAAGAAGCGCCACACGACTAAACCCGGCTGGCAATAGTGTCAGTAACAATGATAGGAACGGAGCGGAAGATGGCGGATCAAAAAAAAGCAAATCCCCAAAAAACAAATCAAAATAAAACCGCAGAAATCACTGTAAATCCAAAGGAGGAGAAAAAAATGTCACAGGAAGCATTGGGAATGGTAGAAACAAGAGGTCTGGTAGCGTCAATCGAAGCGGCTGATGCCATGTTAAAGGCCGCCAACGTCGTGTTGGTCGGGACGGAAAAAATCGGTTCCGGTCTGGTAAGCGTCATGGTCAGAGGTGATGTCGGTGCCGTAAAAGCTGCCGTTGAAGCAGGTACATCCAGCGCATCCAAACTGGGCGAATTAGTGGCTTCACACGTAATTCCCCGGCCTCATTCAGATGTTGAGAAAATACTGCCCGTTTTAAAGTAATAGCATGAAACACCTCACAAAGCGAGGTGTTTCATGCGGAAGAATGGCTCAGAGGAGCCATTCTTCCCGTCTTTTCAACTAACTGTATGACTGTGCGCGAAGCGCACAGGTGTTAGCGTAAAGGAGCAGACATATAATGAACGGCAAGATAAGCGGTTATGATGTTGAGATGATTACTAAGGCTGTTATGGAAACAATTATCGGTCATACAGTCGATGGGGATAACAGCTCTAAGCAGCAGAAGATGACGTATCAAAACGCGGCTCAGGATAAGTCTGCCGGCGGATATCAGGTTCCGGTCGGCGTCTCGGCAAGACATGTGCATCTGACCCAGGAACATGTCAATATTTTATTTGGTAATGATTATCAGTTAACTTTGAAAAATAAGCTGATGGGCGGGCAATATGCGGCCAATGAAACGGTGACGATTGTCGGCCTGAAGCTCAGAGCAATAGAAAATGTCCGTATCTTAGGACCGGTCAGGCACCGCTCACAGGTGGAGATATCGGCCACCGACGCGATAAAGCTAGGGGTTAAGGCACCCGTCCGTGAATCGGGCGATGTCGCGGGGAGCGCATCAATTGCCTTGGTCGGGCCGCAGGGTGCCCTTTATCTGGATGAAGGCTTGATTATCGCTAAAAGGCATATTCATATGTCTCCGGCAGATGCGGCCGCGGCTGGGGTCAGCGATGGCGACCGAGTGGCCGTCACTACTGACCGTGAAAGAGCAACCGTTTTTCATAATGTCCAGATTCGCGTCGATGACAGCTTCACACTGGAAATGCATATCGATACGGATGAAGCCAATGCCGCCGGGATCGCCACAGGCGACTGTGTGACACTGGTTAGATAATTTATTTAAGCAAGCAGGAGGTTGTCATGTTTGTAGGGAAAGTAATCGGGAGTGTGGTATCGACACGAAAAAGTGAAAAATTAACCGGCCATAAATTCATGATCGTGGAGCCGGCTCCGCGGCGCAACGATATGGGCAATATTATTGCCATTGATAACATCGGTGCCGGAATCGGCGAGTATGTGCTGGTGGCTACCGGCAGTGCGGCCAGGATCGGCTGTGACCAAGCGGATGCGCCCGTGGATGCGGCTATTGTCGGCATTATCGACAACGGTGCCCAGTTTGAGCAGGATATATGAAAGAGGCACAAAGTATGGACATTCAGGAACTAAGTGCTATTTTGCGGGCAGGCGGCATCGTTGGAGCCGGTGGAGCCGGGTTTCCTGCCTATGCGAAACTGGACCGGCGGACGGAAACCATCATCCTGAACTGCGCGGAATGTGAACCCCTGCTCAAATTACACCGTCAGTTATTGGAAAAATATGCGCGGGAAATTATTGACACGCTTCATCTCATGGCAGTATGCGTGGGAGCTAGAGAAGTCGTTATCGGCATTAAAAAAGCCTATCAAGAGGCCATCGCTACATTGCATGAGCATATAGCCGTCTATCAGGAGATAAGGCTCGGATTGCTGGACAGCGTATATCCGGCGGGCGATGAGGTGATTCTTATTTATGAAACCACCGGTAAGACAGTTCCGCCCGGCGGGTTTCCGATTGCTGGCGGAATAGCTGTCTTTAACGTAGAGACAGTTTACAATATTCACCGGCTATTAAATCAAAGCCAGCCGGTTACCGATAAACTGGTAACGGTGGCCGGTGCAGTTCCGGCTCCGGTCACCCGCAGAATTCCCTTGGGCAGTACCATTGCCGAAGCGGTGGCGGCCGCCGGTGGCTCTCGGTGCGAACAGCCGGTCTACTGGCTGGGCGGGCCGATGATGGGTGATATCGGCACGGCGACCCAGCCGGTATTAAAGACCACCAACGCCATCCTAGTCCTGCCGCCGGATCATCTGCTTGTCCGGAGAAAAAAACGGACGGCAGCCATTGACCTAAAACGGGCGGCCGCCGCCTGTTGCCAATGCTCCATGTGCACCGATCTGTGTCCGCGGCAATTGCTGGGCCATCCGATAGAACCCCATAAATTTATGCGTGCCGCGATCTGCCATGATACCCAGGATACAGACATCTTTCTTAATACGATGTTCTGCTCTTCTTGCGGCCTGTGCGAAAACTATTCCTGTATGCAAGGACTGTCGCCGCGTACGCTGATTGCTGATTGCAAAGCGGGTTTAAAGGCACATGGCATCAAGCCGCCGACCGACGTCTTAGCAGCCCCGGTTCCGGCTGCCAGAGATTTGCGGCAGGTACCGCTTAAGCGGCTGACTGCCCGTCTGGACTTAGTCCGCTATGAAAAGCCGGCACCGCTTAACGAAGAACTGCTTCCCGTAACGCGGGTCACCTTGCCCCTAGGACAGCATATCGGGGCTCCGGCAGTGCCTATCGTCCGCCCTGGTGACACGGTGGCCGTCGGACAGATGCTGGCCGAACCGGCAACGGGATTAAGCGTTGCCCTGCATGCCTCGCTTGACGGACAAGTTTCCGCAGTAACCGATCGTTACATAATTATTCAGAAGTAATAACTGTTCTAAATAATAGCGATTTACATTAATTAATAAAAATCTAGGTAAATCCAAGCGATATCAAAAAAAGTCATAGAAAGGCAAATACTTATGAATCAGGCAATTGGAATGGTGGAATATAAAACGGTCTCCTCCGGCGTCTCCGCCGCCGACCGAATGGTCAAGACGGCCAAAGTGGAGATCATCGCCGCCCAGACGGTATGTCCGGGTAAATATATTGCCGTAATCTCCGGGGAATTGAGTGCGGTCAACGCAGCTGTTGCGGCAGCTCAGGCCGTTTCCGGTGAATACCTGATCGGCAGTTTCGTACTGGGCAATCCACACGAAAGCATCTTCCCAGCCATCTATGGCACCGCCGATATCCAGGCCGTAGCCGCACTAGGTATTCTGGAAACCTATGACGCGGCCACAATCATCGTAGCAGCAGATACTGCCGCCAAGTCCGCCATCGTAGAACTGATCGAGCTGCGGATCGCCCGCGGAATGTGCGGTAAATCCTACTTGATGCTGACTGGGGAAGTTGCCGCCGTGGAGGCCGCCATAGACAAAGCCAAAGCAGAAATCAGCCGCTCAGGCATGTATCTAGACTCAACAGTCATTGCTCGCCCAGATGAAAATATATGCCAAGCAGTTTTATAATAATAATCATTCTATTTGATTAATTGTGAACAACATGTTATTATTTCTAATATAACACATATCAGGGAGGCGACATGCTGGCAATCGAGCGAAGAAATGAAATACTGGAAAAACTGCAGAAGGAAAAGCGGGTGCTGGTCGGCGAACTCAGCGCATTTTACAAGGTTTCCGAAGAAACTATTCGCCGTGATCTGGAAAAACTGGAAAAGGAAGGCTATGTCATCAAGAGCTACGGCGGAGCTGTTTTGAACGAAAGCACCAGCACGGAAATGCCTTTCAATATCCGTAAAAAAGCCAATGTCACCGGTAAGCAAAGGATTGCCGCGCTGGTCAGCAGCATGGTAAAAGACGGCGACAGCCTGATGCTTGATTCCAGTTCCACTGCCGTATTCATCGCCAAAGCATTAAAAGAAGAGAAAAACAACCTGACCATTATCACCAATTCCATTGAAATCATCATAGAACTGTTCGATACCCAAAACTGGCAGATACTTTCCACCGGAGGAGTGGCAATGGAGGGTTCTCTTGCGCTGGTCGGACCTCAGACCGACCGGATGCTTTCTGCCTATCATGTTGATAAAGCGATTATTTCCTGTAAGGGACTCGAAGTGGAAAACGGGATTACCGATTCCAATGAACTGCATGCGCGCAATAAACAAACCATGCTGGCGCGGGCCGACCATAAGATTCTGGCGGTGGACAGTTCAAAGTTCGACAATATTTCTTTTGCCCGCATCGGTGGTTTTAATGACATATCCACGATTATTACCGATGTGGCGCCGGAAGAAAAATGGCAGCGTCTATTTGCGGAAACTAAGACGGAATGCCTTTGGCCGGAAAATGACTTGGATTAATTAATGATTATAAAATATAAGTCAACAAGAAATACCAATATTACAAATGGCACATAATTTGAAGAAAGGAAATAGATACCAATGTTAAAAGGGATTCCCGCAATACTGTCACCAGAGTTACTGAAAACATTATGCGAGATGGGACACAGCGACAGGCTGGTTATAGCCGACGGCAATTTTCCGGCTGAGTCAATGGGCAAAGGGGCGAAAGTCATCCGCATGGACGGACACGGTACCGCGGAACTGCTGGCTGCTATCCTGCAGGTATTCCCACTGGATACATATGTAGCGGCTCCCGTCAGTTTAATGGCGGTCATGCCCGGCGATCCGGTGGCGACACCGATCTGGCAGGAATATGAAGCCATTGTCAGCCGATATGACGACCGTGGAGCCGGAGCCATCGGCCAGATAGAACGCTTTGCTTTCTATGAGGAAGCTAAGCAGGCATATGTTATCATTGCCACGGGCGAAGCGGCACTTTATGCAAATATTATGTTACAAAAGGGAGTTGTGACCGTAAATCAGTCTTAAGTAACCAAGCGATTGCACTAATTTTGGGGGAAAAAGAATGTATCGCCTGTTATTTGTTGACGACGAGGCTCTGATCCGGGTAGGGGTAAGTGAAAATGTCCATTGGCATCAATATGGCTACGAACTGGCCGGCAGCTGTGAAAATGGGCAAGAAGCCTTGGAATTTATCAGCCGAAATCCCGTCGATATCGTAATAACCGATATCGGTATGCCCTATATGAACGGCTTGGAGCTCAGCGAAAGATTAAAAGAATCATATCCGGCTATTAAGATAATCATTTTAAGCGGTTATGACGATTTTGACTATGCCCAAAAAGCCATCCGCTTTGGCGTCAGAGATTATCTGCTGAAACCGATCACCGCTAAGGAAGTGGGTGAAGTACTGGTCAGGCTCAAGCAGGAAATGGATAAAGAGCAGGAGATAAAGCAAAATATTTCGCTGATAAAGACAGCTTCCCATAAAGGGCAATTACTCCTTTATTCAGATGCCCTATACAATCTGATTACCGGCAATAAGACGACGGCAGAAAGCCGTCATGACTTAAAAGCGGTCGGTATCAGCCTAGCTGCCGAGGTATATTGTGTAGCGGTAGTTAAGTTTGAGCCGGTAATCAAAGTCGATATTGCCTTGATGACTTTTATCCTGCATAATATCAGCCAGGAAATCGTTACTGATTATCAATGTGGCGTGGTATGTCAGGGCAAAGACGCCGAGGCTTATCTTTTATTTATGGCTGATAAAGCGGGGGAATTTCAGGGGATCATCGATAAGGCTTGCGAAGAAATCGTGGCACAGATGGAGCGGGCGGCTCATTTGAAGGTCTATATCGGCATGGGCGGATTCAAAGAACGACTGGGAGATATCCCGCAGTCATATGAAGAAGCGGAAGAGGCCTATGCTTATCATTATATTTCAGACACAAACCATATTATCAAATTAGAAAAAATCAGGACGGAAAAGAAACCGGCCGCCGTTGAAGAAGCCATTAAAACCCTGATGCTTCACTTGAAAGAAAATGACCGGCAGAAGATGGAGGCAGATATCATTGATTTGGCGGCAATGCTACGTGGCTGCTTTTATGACCGGCAGAGCACGGGTACGGTCTTGCAGCGGATAGTCGATGCAGCGGATGATATCCTAAAACGCTATGAGATAACGGAGGTGCCGGAGAATATTAATAAAGAAGCCGTCCTACACCAGGTGCTAAATGCCGTCAGTCTGACGGCGGCCTTTGCCATGCTGGCGGTTTATTGCCGGGAACTGGCGGAGTGCCTTGACCGCCAAAGAAGCCCGGTCAATCGGAAATACGTCAATCTGGCGATGGATTATATCGAAAAAAACTACGCCGACAGCGAACTTAACTTAAACGCGGTCTGTTCATATCTGAACATCAGCCCCAGCCGCTTCAGCGCGATATTTAAGGCGGCCACGGACACGACTTTTCTAGAGGTGCTTAACGGCATCAGAATGCAGAAGGCTAAAGAGCTTCTGCTCCATACCAGTATGAAAAATTATGAAATTGCGGAACGGGTCGGTTTTAACGACCCGCATTATTTCGGGATCGCCTTTAAGAAAATAACCGGTAAGACACCGACGGAATACGCAAAGGATGAAAAGGTATGATGATGTCAAGTTTAAAAAGATTCAATCTCTTACAGCCCTTTAAGAGTATCAGAACCTCCATGATTTTCTGGTTCAGTCTGCTGATTGTAATTGCGTTACTTATTTTTTCTCTGGTTTCTATCCGGTATACGGAAAATACCGTTATGGAGAATTCCATGGAATATACCCTGCAGATCATCAGTCAGGTGAACCGCGATATTGATTATTACATCGGTTATATGGAGAATATCTCGGCCATGGTGACCGAAAGCGGCGATGTCCAAAAATATCTCTTTACGGATATTGATGAAGCGGAGCGGAAGATCTTGGCGCAGCGCATCATAACCCAGTTTGAGACCGTAGTGAAGACTAGGCAGGATATTTCCAATATTGCCGTCGTATCGTCACGTGAGCGCTACATCATCAATAGTGGCGGGGACCGGCTAAACGAAAATATCGCCCTAAATGAGGTGGACTGGTATATGGATGCCTTGCGCGGGAATAATCACCGGCTGACGGCTTCCCATGTCCAGCATCTGATCCGGAATAACTATAAATGGGTGGTGACTTTAGGCAAGGGCATCTTAAATCCGGACAGCGGTTTTAAAGAAGCGGTTTTTTTTATTGATCTTAACTATAAACTGATAAAGGATTTATGTGAAAACAACAGCCTTGCCACCAACAGCTATGTCTTTATCATCGACGAACAGGGTAAAATCATTTACCATCCGCAGCAGCAGTTGCTATACAGTGGCCTTAAAGAAGAAAATATCGCGATGGTGCTTTCCTGCCCGACTAATTTTTTTGTAACTGACGAAGGTGAGGCCAGCCGGCTCTATACCATCTCGGCATCGAAAAAAACCGGCTGGCTGACTGTGGGGGTGGTCTCTTTGTCCGACTTGATGAAAAACCGCCGGGAGACCCAGGATATCTATGTCTTTACGGCTGCCGCCTTATTACTGGTTACGGTGCTGCTGACGACTTTTTGGGCCCGTGCCATCACTAGACCGATCAAAGAGCTTAAGGACTCCATGAAAGAAGTGGAAAAGGGGAACTTCGGCGCCGCCGGCGTCTCGCCCCGCTCCGCCAATGAAATCGGCAGTCTTGGCAACTCCTTTAACTTGATGACCGTGCGTATCCAACAATTAATGGAGCAAAACACCTATGAGCAGGAAGAAAAACGTAAGAGTGAATTGAAAGCCTTACGTTCCCAGATAAACCCGCATTTTCTTTACAATACCTTAGATTCCATTATCTGGATGGCGGAGGGGGGCAAGAACACCGAAGTGGTGCTGATGACCGCCGCGCTGGCGCGGCTGCTACGGCAGAGCATCGGCCATGAAAATGACCGGATCACGTTGGAGCAGGAAATAGCCCATGCCAGAAGCTATCTCATCATTCAGCAGATGCGCTATCAGGACAAGCTAGAGTATGAGATCCGGATGGATGAGGCTCTTAAGGACGAAGAGGTGATCAGCCTGATCATCCAGCCGCTGGTGGAAAATGCCATCTATCATGGAATAAAATATAAAGGGGCAAAAGGCTTGGTCAACATCACCGCCACCGGGCAGGGCGATCGGCTGATCCTTAAGGTGACCGATAACGGCAAGGGCATGGACGCGGAAACTTTACGGCATATCTTTGAAGAATCGCGTTATAATGACCAGAACAACGGGGTCGGTGTCTATAATGTCCACACTCGGATCCAGCTATACTATGGCATAGAGTACGGCCTGCGCTTTGAAAGCGAGCTGGGATCAGGCACCACTGCCATTATTACCATTCCCCGCTCACGATCCTGATTTATATGTGTTGTTTAAGCTGCTACGCTCACTTGATCTAAGAATACGAGGAGAATCGGCATGAAGAATCATAAGAAATACCTTCCCCTTGGGATACTAGGTATAATGGGTGTTCTGACGGCGGTGTTGTTATACTTTAACATGTATAGCAAAGAAAGTGAAGCTCATAGAATAATATATATACCTAAGATAATTGATGAAACAAGCGATTTCTGGACCGGATTAATCGAAGGGGTGGAGATGGCGGCGGCGGATTACGGTATGGAGCTGACGGTGGTCGCACCGGAAACCGAGGAAGATATCGAACGCCAAAATGAACTGATACAATGGGCGATTGAGCAGCAACCGGATGCACTCCTGCTTTCTCCTTGCAGCTATACGGAAACAACGCCCTATGCCCGCAGAGCAGTAGCGGCAGGTATTCCGCTGATTTTAATTGATTCGGCCTTGGATGAGGAACTGGCGCTATCTTGTGTGGCGACCGACAATATCCGGATGGGAAGGGTGGAAGGTGATTTTATGCGGCAGTTTGTCACAGAGGATGCGCAAATTGCGATTATCGGGCATATGAAAACCACTTCCACGGCCATTGAAAGAGAAGCGGGCATCCGGGAAGGATTGGCGGAACATGAAGCGAAAATCGTCGATGTGGTCTTTTGCGATTCCGATTATGATAAGGCCTATGACCTGATGGTAGAACTGATTGAAAGCTATCCGGATATTAAGCTGGTGGCTGGGACTAATGAATACTCAGCCGTCGGTGCTGCCAGAGCCATAAAGGATCTTAATCTGGGCGGACAGATCAAGGTGGTTGGTATCGACAGTTCGCTGGAACAGATTCAACTGCTGGAAGAAGGAATCTTTGAAGGAATTGTTATCCAGAACCCTTTTAAGATGGGTTATATGGGTGCGGAGACGGCCGCCAGAGTCCTGCGTGGGGAAGAAGTCACACCCATGATTGATTCCGGCTGTGAGCTGATCACCCGTGAAGATGTATATACGGAAGAAAATCAAAAGCTTTTATTTCCGTTCAAAGAAGAATAGTCACAAAAAGAATAGTTATAAAAAAGAATAGAAAAAGATATATGGATAGGGCAAGCAATACATAAAACAAAAAAACAGATTACAAAAAAGGTTAAAATTCTACATAATAGTAGATTTTTAACCTTTTTCAGTAAGAATTTCAATTAAAAAAACCCTTGCTCATCGTTATAATTAAATATTATAGTCAGATGTCATATTGTTGCTAATATGTCACCAGAATGAGAAGCGGAATAAAGGCAGGTATAATATGGGCGAAGTAATTTTGACAATGAAAGGCATTGACAAATCATTTCCCGGGGTTCATGCACTCAAGAGCGTAGATCTGGAAGTCCGAAAGGGTGAGGTCTTAGCCTTGATGGGCGAGAACGGTGCGGGAAAATCGACCCTGATGAAGGTACTGACGGGAATATACTCCCGCGACGCCGGGGAAATAACTTATGAAGGACGGTCAGTGGGGTTTCAGAACCCCAAGGAGGCACAGGACGCGGGGATTGCCATCGTCCATCAGGAATTAAATATGATGAACCACCTGACAGTGGCACAGAATATTTTTATCGGCCGCGAATTCATGCAGGGCAAAATAATCGATGATAAGAAGATGCGGGAAGAAGCCGCCAAGCTTTTTGAGAAACTGAACATCTATATTGACCCGGCGGAAACTATGAGCAATCTGACCGTGGGTAAACAGCAGATGTGTGAAATTGCCAAGGCGATTTCCAAAGATGTCAAACTGATCGTCTTTGATGAGCCAAGTGCTGCCCTGACGGAAACCGAGATCGCGGAACTATTTAAGATCATCCGTGACTTGCGGGAACGCCAGCTGGGCATCGTCTATATTTCCCACCGGATGGATGAAATCAAGGTGATTACCGACCGCGTGACGGTCATGCGCGACGGCGAATATGTCGGTACCTTGATTACCGAACAATGCACCAAAGACGACATTATTAATATGATGGTCGGCCGGACCATCTATGAAACCCCGAAGGAAAAGAGCAATGTTCCCGCCGATGCGCCGGTCGTGCTTAAGGTAGAGAACCTGAACGCCGGCAACATGGTCCAGAACATCAGCTTTGAACTGCGTAAGGGCGAGATATTAGGCTTTTCCGGCCTGATGGGGGCCGGCCGGACGGAAACAGCCAGAGCGCTTTTTGGCGCGGATAAGAAGGAGAGCGGTTCTGTATATGTAAACGGGCAGCAAGTGACGATCAGCAGTCCGCAGGATGCTATTGCAGTGGGCATCGGCTATCTTTCGGAGGACCGGAAGCGCTACGGCTTGGTTCTGGATAAGACCGTTGCGGAAAATAACAGCATGTCCACGCTGGAACGGTTCTGCCGGGGGCTGTTTATCAACCGTCAGCAGGAAGAGGAGACCGCCCAGGAGTATGTGGACAAGCTGAAGACCAAGACCCCGACGGTACTTACCAAGGTTGTCAGTCTTTCGGGCGGCAACCAACAGAAAGTGGTCATCGGAAAATGGCTGACCAGAGACTGCGATATTTTGATTTTTGACGAACCCACCCGTGGCATCGACGTGGGGGCAAAAAGTGAAATATATCATCTAATGAACGAATTAGTCAAGCAGGGGAAATCGATTATCATGATTTCTTCCGAGATGACGGAGATCCTACGCATGAGCGACCGTATTATCGTCATGTGCGAAGGTCGCAAAACCGGGGACATCGCCATCGAAGATGCGTCTTCCGAAAAAATCATGTATGCGGCGACGCTGAGAAATGAATAGGGAGGAAAAGAAAGTGGGAGAAAATAAAAAAAGTATTTTCAAGACCATTGTTGGAGCCATCGGGGCTCAGAAACTAATCGCTTTGCTGGCATTGGTTCTGCTCTATATTATTTTTGGGTTGATTAATCCGGCGTTTCATTCTTATGCAACCTTGGTCAGTATCTTTGATGCTTCTTATTACATCGGCTTGATGGCGATCGGGGTGACTTTTGCCATTACGACCGGCGGGATCGACCTTTCCATCGGTACGGTTCTGACTTGCTCTGCTTTGATTTCCGGCAGCCTGATTACGAAATATAATATGCCGGTATGGCTGGGGCTGGTGGTCTGTATCTTGATCGGTGCGCTGTTTGGTCTGGTGAACGGGATTATGGTGTCCTACATGAAGCTCCCGCCATTTATTGCCACGCTGGGTACGATGATGCTTTCCAAGGGTCTGGGCTCTATTTTTACCAAGGCGCAAAGCGTTACATGGCCGCAGGCAACCGAGGCGCAGGGCTGGTTCCGTGGTATTTTTAAAATTAATCAGGAAGGGACGCTAGTACCGACCGGTTTTATCCTGCTGATTGTTATCGCTGTCGTTGCGGCAGTGGTTCTAAATAAGACCAAGCCAGGGCGCTATATTATGGCGCTGGGCAGTAATGATGAAGCCACCCGTTTATCCGGCGTCAACGTGGCCAAATGGCGTACCTTGGCTTATGTCATCAGCGGAACCTTGGCCGGTGTGGCCGGTCTGGCTTATGCAGCTATATATTCCACCATCTTACCTGGCGGCGGCGGCGGGTTTGAGCTGGATGCCATAGCCGGCGTGGTTATCGGCGGTACCTCCATGAGCGGCGGTTACGGAAGCATATCCGGAACCTTGATCGGTGTGTTTATTATGTCGGTCTTAAAGACCGGGCTGCCGTTTATCCAGCTGCAGACTCATTATCAGCAGGTAGCGACCGGTATCGTGCTGGTATTTGCGGTGTTCATGGATGTTGTTAACCGTAAGAATGGCCAGAGAACAAAGCGCAGTGCCCGGCCAGTCAAGAGCATCGCAAAAGCGGTCGTTAATGCGAAAAAGACCGGTTAAATATGGAAATTAATAATTGGAAATAAAGAAACAACAATATCATTGGTGTGAATTCCCATCCGGGAAATTACATAAATACCTAATCTTAACCTAATTAAGGGAGGAAAAAACATGAAGAGAAAGTTACTCAGTATTCTATTAGCAACAGCAATGACCACCGTCATCCTAGCTGGCTGCGGTGGCGACACACAGGAAACAACGTCCAGCAGCACTGATACGACAACAGAAAGTGATACGACAGCCGATGTGGCGGATGATAGCGGTTCTGAAGCATCAGACGACATGGACACAATCTATCTGGTTTCCAAGGGATTTCAGCATCAATTTTGGCAGGCAGTTTTACAGGGTGCTAACGAAGCCGCAGAAGAATATGGCGTCAAGATTGATTTTCAGGGTCCGGATACCGAATCGGATATTGCCCAGCAGGTTAATATGCTGAACAACGCCGTTAACAATGCCCCGCCCGCTATCGGTCTGGCAGCACTAGACACGGAAGCTTGCCTGGAAGCCGTTGCTAACGCGCAGGCAGCCGGCATTCCCATTATCGGCTTTGACACCGGCGTACCGGGAGCTCCGGATGGCGCTATCTATGCCACTGTCGCATCGGATAATTATGCAGCCGGCGAACTGGCAGCGACCGAGACTTATAAACTCATCCAAGGCACCGTAACAGCAGCAACGGAAACGGTCCGAATCGGCGTCATGAATCAGGATGCCACCTCCGAGTCCATTACCTCACGCGGCAGCGGATTTATTGACAAAATCAAAGAATTAATGGAAGCCGACGGTAAAGTTGTTTCTGTAGAAGGCCATGATCGCTGGCTCAATCAGGTTGACGGGGCCAATGTTATTATTGATGTAGCTGTTCCGTCTCAGGTAACGGCTGAACTTTCTGCCATTGATGCACAGAATCTGCTGAATAAGCCGGATCTTATCTGTATCTATGGTTCAAACCAACATTCAGGTCAGGGTATCATTAACGGTGATGCTAACCTGGGCAAATTAGGAACCGATGTGGTCGGGATTGCATTTGACTCCGGTACCCCGATTAATGACGCAGTCAGATCAGGCAAGCTGGCCGGTGCAGTTACTCAGGATCCGGTTCAGATCGGTTATTCTACAGTTGAACTTTGTGTGAAAGCAGCTCGTGGCGAAGCCGTTTCTGATGTAGGAACCGCATGCCAATGGTATACAGCAGCCAACATGGACGATCCCTCAATTGCTCCTTGTCTCTATGAGGGATAATCAAAGAAGTATAAACAAAATTAACCCGATAATGCAGGATTGCAGGTACCGCCTGCGGTATGCACGGGGATTAGCAGTAAAGGACATATGAAGTGATGATCCTATGCCTGTCCGGGGAAAGTATGTAAGCAGTACTTTCTTTGGACAGGTCTGCCATTATTATGGTTATGATACTTAAAAAACCACATGACATGACTACATAAATAGCATTATAAATATAATTACTACCCTAAAAAAATAATAAGGAGGCTATCAGATGGCAGAAAACAGATTAATCGGCGATTACCCGGCGATCGGTATCAGACCGACCATTGACGGGCGGAGGGGATATCTGAAGGTCAGGGAATCTTTGGAGGAGCAGACCATGAATATGGCGCGGGCGGCTGCTAAGCTGTTTACCGATAATCTACGGTATTCAAACGGTGAGCCGGTGCGGGTGGTCATTGCCGACACAACCATTGGCCGGGTCGGTGAAGCGGCGGCCTGCGCGGAGAAATTCCGCAAGGAGGGAGTTTCAATCACCTTGACCGTTACCCCCTGCTGGTGCTACGGCGCGGAAACGATGGACATGGACACCCTGACGATAAAGGGGGTCTGGGGCTTCAACGGAACGGAACGTCCGGGGGCTGTATATCTGGCCAGCGTGCTGGCTACCCATGCCCAGAAAGGCCTGCCGGCTTTTGGCATCTATGGCCATGATGTTCAGGCGGCGGATGCGACCGATATCCCGGCGGATGTCGTAGAAAAACTGCTGCGGTTTGGCCGGGCAGCGGTCGCGGCGGCCACGATGCGTGGCAAATCTTATCTGCAGATCGGATCGATCTGTATGGGCATCGGCGGTTCCATCATGGACGCGGCTTTTGTCGAAGAATATCTGGGGATGCGCGTAGAATCGATCGACGAAGTGGAAATCATCCGCAGGATATCTGAAGAGATCTACGATCAGGATGAGTATAAAAAGGCTTTGGCTTGGACTAGGGAAAAATGTCAGGAAGGTTTCGACAAGAACCCTGAGAGCGTCCAGAAGTCACGGGAAGACAAGGACAAAGACTGGGAATTCGTCGTTAAGATGATGATTATCATAAAAGACCTGATGAACGGCAATCCTAACCTGCCGGTCGGCCGGGAAGAGGAAATGGTCGGTCATAATGCCATCGTTGCCGGCTTCCAGGGACAGCGGCAGTGGACCGATTTTTATCCCAACTGTGATTTTCCGGAAGCACTGCTCAATACTTCCTTTGATTGGAACGGGGCCAGGGAACCCTATATCCTGGCGACGGAAAATGACGTGCTGAACGGGCTGGGAATGTTATTTATGAAGCTTTTGACCAACAGTGCCCAGATATTTGCCGATGTGCGGACTTACTGGAGCCCGGAAGCGGTTAAAGAGGCAACCGGCTATGAACTGACCGGCCTTGCCAAAGAAGCCGGCGGGTTTATCCATCTGATTAATTCCGGGGCGGCCTGTCTGGATGCGAACGGCCGGGCAATGGATGCCCAGGGTAAGCCGGTGATTAAGCCATGGTATGAGGTTACGGAAACAGACCAGCAAGCCATCTTGGACGGCACGACATGGAATGCGGCCGATCACGGATACTTCCGCGGCGGCGGTTATTCTTCCCGCTTCCTGACGGAAGCCGAGATGCCGGTGACGATGATCCGGCTGAATCTGGTAAAAGGAATCGGTCCGGTTCTTCAGATCGCCGAAGGACATACAGTGAAGCTGCCGTTTGAGGTGTCCGATGCTATCTGGAAGAGGACCGACTATACTTGGCCTTGCACCTGGTTTGCACCGCGTGTCACGGGCGAAGGCGCTTTCCGGACAGCCTATGAAGTGATGAATAACTGGGGCGCCAACCATGGGGCAATCAGTTACGGCCATATCGGGGCAGATATGATAACCCTGTGTTCCATACTCCGGATCCCGGTAGCGATGCATAATGTTCCGGAAGAAAAGATCTTCCGTCCGGCGGCCTGGAATGCCTTTGGCATGGACAAAGAAGGACAGGATTATCGCGCCTGTCAGGCTTATGGACCGCTATTTAAATAAGAGTTAACGAGGCAGAGACTAATTATGTTTTGGTGTAAACAGCAACTATTAGAGAGGAATGGTTATGGCTGAAAGAAAAGTATTGGCGGTGGATTTCGGGGCTTCCAGCGGTCGGGTGATGCTGGGTGAGTATGACGGTCAGCGGATAAGAGTCAAGGAACTGCACCGTTTTGCCAATGATCCAGTCGTGGTCAACGGAACTATGTATTGGGATGTCCTGCGGTTATTTCATGAAATAAAGCAGGGAATCTTAAAGTCAAAAGAATACGGCACGGCGGAAAGCATCGGCGTGGATACCTGGGGGGTGGATTTCGGCTTGCTGGACGGCCAGGGGTATTTACTGGATAATCCGGTTCATTACCGGGACGGTCGGACACAAGGAATGGTAGAAAAGAGCTTTGCGAAGATTCCCCAGGAAGATTTCTACCAGCTGACCGGGATTCAATTTATGGAAATCAATACGGTCTTTCAGCTAATGGCCTTAAAAGAACAACGCCCAGAATTATTGGCACGGGCCGAAAGTATGTTAATGATGCCCGATCTGTTTAATTATTTTCTCTCTGGAGTCAAAGCCAGCGAGCGCTCAATTGTTTCGACTACCCAGATGGGCGATCCGCAGCAATGCGGATGGGTCGAAGAAGTGGTGGCGAAGCTGGAACTGCCGCGCCGGATCTTGGGCGAGGTGGTACCGACGGGAACGGTGATCGGTAAGCTACAGACAGCGATTCAGGAAGAACTCTCGGTTGGAGAACTGGCAGTCGTCGCCGTCGCCGGCCACGATACCCAATGTGCCATGGCGGCAGTACCGGCCCAGACCGAGGACTTTATCTTCTTAAGCAGCGGAACCTGGTCCTTGCTTGGAACCGAGCTGGCGGAACCGGTGGTGACAAAACAGTCGGCCAAACTCAATCTGACTAATGAAACCGGCATGGCCGGCAAGACATCTTTTCTAAAAAATATTATCGGCTTATGGCTGATACAGGAAAGCCGGCGGCAGTGGCTCAAGGAAGGCAAAGAATATAGCTTTGCACAGCTGGAAGATATTGCCGAAGCGGCAGAACCCTTTCAGTGCCTGATCGATCCCGACGCGCCGGTGTTTGCGCCCGCCGGCAACATGCCGGAAAGAATCCGCGCTTATTGCCGTGAAACCGGCCAGAAAGTACCTCAGTCAGAGGGCGAGATCGTGCGGTGCATCAATGAAAGCCTAGCTCTCAAATACCGCTATGTAATGGAAGAGATCAAAGCCTGTACCGGCAAAGAATATGAGGCAATCCATGTGGTCGGCGGCGGCGTCAAAAGTGAGCTTTTGTGCCGCTTTACCGCACATGCCTGTGGAACGCGCGTGGTCGCGGGACCAGCAGAAGCGACGGTGTACGGCAATATGGTGATTCAGCTGATGGCCGGCGGAGCGATTGCCGATCTTAAGCAGGCCAGACAGGTGGTTGCCGCTTCGGAAACACCGCTGGTCTATGAACCGGGCGACCGCGATGCTTGGGAGCAGGCATATGCCGGTTATGTCAAGGATATCTTGCCGGAGAGAAATAATAATTAAGTTAGCTGCCATTCAACGGAGGACAGCGAACCGTAAAGTATTATCGGCAAGAATTAAATTGAGTTGGCGATGGTCCGACCACGGGTCCGACATATTGTTCAATCTGACCGCGGAAGCGTTCTGCCGCTGCCCGGTCGCGCATGAACCGAACAAAGGCTAGGGGGTCGGTATTATACCGGAATATTGACTGATAACCGCCGGGCGGACGGGCGTCCCTGCGTACCGGCCATTGTCCCCATATATTTTCCTGTACCGGCAGAGAAAGCCACCAGCTCAGATAAAGCATGGCCGCGGCGGGGTGCCTAGCCGCCTTAAAGATAGCGGCACGCTGTGGCCAGGAAAGGAAGCAGTCATGTTCAGGCAGCAGGAATCGGACCGGGCTAGTCGGCGGCGACACCAGCGGGGCGGCAGCCGTAAAGGTGGCGGCTTTCTGTTGATCGACTACCATCTGATAAGCGGCTTCCGTTCCCCTTACCCATTGTGGCCGCTGCGTAATCAGCCGGTCGATATAATCCCAGCCGCAGTTATCTACAAGCATTTTAAATTGAAATAAGACCGCATCATCATCATTGGGGTAAGTAAAAACCAGCTGTCCTTTTAGCTGCGGAGCCAGATAATCAACAGCATCCCGGGGCACCTGATTTTCCGAAACCATGAGGTTGTTAACAATGTTGCTAAAAGCTATAATATTCAGCGCTGTATAATATCCGGCAGGATCTTTATATTCCGGATACACCATTTCCCATCCCAAGGGCTTATAACAAAGCAGACGGCCTTCATTTTTCCAGCGGTCAAAATCCTGACTAGTCTGCAGATGCGCGACATCCGCCAGTAATGCCCCGCGTGCCAGCTGGTTGTCGATACGTGGGCTATGATACTTACTTAAATCAACAATAATATTCGCCACAATACCAGGAAATTGAGCTTCAAATGCCTGTCTGATATAATCCTGTTGAGTCGGGGTATCGCCACCGGCATATACGATGAGATTTCCGCCTTCTTCCAAGGCACGGCGGTACAGACTGTCCAGTCCGTTATGACATGACGAGACACATTGACAAGTGTTCATATACTTATCTTTCAGTAATTTTACCTTATTATATGCCAAAATCCTCAATATTGTTATCCGTGGTGGCGGTAAACGAACCAAGTAAATGACCTAAATTCATCACAAATTCATTGCAAAAAGTACTTGCAAAATCAATGTGAATCCGATATAATTACAAAATGTAATGGGCTATCGCCAAACGGTAAGGCAACGGACTCTGACTCCGTCATCTCAAGGTTCGAATCCTTGTAGCCCAGCTAAGATTACCCCTGTGGATTATGCCACAGGGGTAATCTATAAGGTTATATTGATATCATACATAGCCGAAGCTTGCGGTATGGCGCCGCCGAAGAGGAGGAACAGCATCCGGCGGATAAGGGGGAAATCATGTATACATTTAAGAGCAGAGTCAGATACAGCGAAATCGATAAGAACGGGAAACTGTCACTAGAAGCGTTACTGAATTATTTTCAGGACTGTTCCACTTTTCACTCGGAGGATATCGGCCTCGGCTTTACTTATCTTACGGAATGTAAACGGGGCTGGGTACTGTCGGCATGGCAGATCGTCATAGATCGTTATCCGGATTTGTGTGAAAAGATTGTTGTGGGAACGGCACCTTATGATTTCCGGGGATTTTTAGGATACCGTAATTTCCTTTTACAGACGGAAGCGGGAGAGCAGCTGGCCTGTGCCAATTCCATCTGGACGTTGCTGGACACGGAAAAAGGCATCCCGGCGAAGCCATCCCAGGAAATGATCAGCGGATACCGGCTGGCGGAAAAACTGCCGATGGAATATGCCGCCAGAAAGATAGAGCTTACCGGAACCGGAACCGGTCTTGCGCCGATTCCCGTAAGGCCACATCATCTTGATACGAATAACCATGTAAATAACGGCAGGTATATCGGCATGGCGAAAGAAAGTTTTCTGCTGTATGAGAAAAGCTCAGGGGAACCGGGTGAAGACCCGGTTATCAGACAGCTCCGGGCGGAATACCGTAAATCGGCGGTGATGGGAGATACGATATACCCGGTGATGATGGAAGACGGCAGCGACAGATTGACTATTTCCCTGCAGGATGGTTCTGGAAACCCTTATTGTAATGTAGAATTGATGAGGAAAGCAGCTGATGATTCGATTAGGTGAAAAGCAGACATTAAAAGTAGTAAAAGAAGTAGAATTTGGGATCTATCTCGCACCGGAGGATGCCACTGACCCCGACGAAAAGGTTTTGCTGCCTGTCAAACAGAAACCGTGGGGAATCCGGTTAGATGATCTGATGAAGGTCTTTGTTTATCGGGATTCCAGTGACCGGCTGATAGCCACGACCAAGGATCCGGCGCTTACTCTGGGCAAGGTGGCGCGGCTTCCGGTGGTTCAAGTGGGAAAGATAGGTGCCTTTCTTGATTGGGGTCTGGAAAAAGATCTGCTATTGCCGTTCAAGGAGCAGACTAGGAAGGTACAAGAAGGCGAAGAAGTAAATGTCGCGCTTTATATTGATAAAAGCAGCCGTCTTTGTGCTACCATGAAGATATACCCCTATCTTGAAACAGACAGTCCTTATCGGCGGGATGACATGGTCACCGGAGAGATTTATGAAATCAGCGACAATTTCGGTGCTTTTATTGCTGTAGACAACCGTTATTCCGGCCTCATCCCGGCCAAAGAAATGTACGGGGAACTAAAGACGGGAGATGTAATTGAAGTTAGGGTAACTGCCGTAAAGCCGGACGGCAAACTGGATCTCAGTAACCGTCAAAAGGCCTATCTGCAGATTGAAACCGATGCAGTGGCCATCATGAGGATAATAGATGCTTATCAGGGCATACTGCCATTTAATGATAAAGCTTCACCGGAACTGATCCGTGAGGAAATAAAGATGAGTAAAAGTGAATTTAAGCGTGCCGTAGGACATTTATTGAAAGAAGGCAAGATTGAAATCACAGAAAAAAGCATCAGAAAGGTGTTTAATTAGTGCTTAATAAAAGATATATCAGCCATCAGACTGATATATCAATATTAGAACCGATATTAGGGTTTACCGATAGTTCCATGGAATTGTTCATCATTCCGACCAGAGCATCTCCGGATACTTCAGCACTATCCATGACCTTGCTGAGAACTGCGGTACCGACTTTGGTGCTTAAATCAATTTGTGCCATGTCCATTGACAGACCGGGAATATCCATAAACACCTCCTTGTATTATCTTGGCATTGTGCGCCTTTAAATTATATTTTCATACTATCAGTATAGTCCAGAAGGATATTAAAAAGCAAGTTTTCCCTTTATTCTTTTTTACTTTTGGTCATAATTCACAAAAAAACTTTAAATTTTCGATTTTTCAGGTAGATTTTTATGTACAATTGTATTAAAATAAAAGCTGGGCGTAATTATTCCTCAGTGCCCTTATACATATGACATAAGGAGCGTGAATCAATGATTTCCAATCAGATTTTGCAGAATACCATAGAAGGATTGAAGGCAATTGCCAGAGTGGATCTCTGTGTTATGGATACCGAGGGAAAAGAGGCGGCATCAACAGGTGCCGCCATGTCACAATGTGCCGGCGAAGCGGTAGAATTTGCCAATTCTATGGCAGATGCACAGGAAATCAAGGGATATCAGTATTTTAAGATATTTGATGATCTGCAGCTGGAATACATCCTGATCGTGGGAGGAACCGGAGAAAGTGTATATACCATAGGAAAGATGGTGGCATATCAGATTCAGAATCTGATGGTTGCCTATAAAGAACGTTTTGATAAAGATAATTTTATAAAGAATCTCTTACTGGATAACCTGTTGCTTATTGATATATACAGCCGTGCCAAGAAGCTTCATGTCCAGACCGAGGTGAAAAGGGTAGTCCTGCTGGTAGAAACAGAAGGCAGCCGGGAGAATAACACCTTGGAGATGCTCAGGACACTTTTTGGCAATAACACCAAGGATTTCGTTACGGCAGTCGATGAAAACAATGTAATCATCGTCAAAGACCTGTCGGAAGGTGATGGCAGTAAGGACATTGAAAAATGTGCCGTTTCTGTTGAAAGCTTTCTGCTGAAAGAGGGCTTGTCGGGCGTCCATATTTCCTATGGCACAGTTGTTAAAGAGATAAAGGAAGTCAGCCGTTCTTACAAGGAGGCCAAGATGGCTTTGGATGTCGGCAAGATCTTCTTTGATGAGCGCAGCATAATCGCCTACAACCAGCTTGGCATAGGCCGGCTGATTTATCAGCTTCCCATGCCCTTATGCAAAATCTTTATCAAAGAAATATTTGGCGGGAAAAGCCCTGATGATTTCGATGAGGAGACCTTGATCACGATTGCCAAGTTCTTTGAAAACAGCCTGAATGTCTCCGAGACCTCCAGACAGTTATTTATTCATAGGAACACCCTGGTTTACCGCCTAGATAAGCTTCAGAAGAGTACCAGTCTGGATCTGCGAATTTTTGAGGATGCGATTACCTTCCGGATTGCCCTGATGGTCGTTAAATATATGAAGTATATGGAAAGCTTTGAATATTAGAATGGTGGTGAAATACTTTGGAGAGAAGAGAAAGCAGAAGGCACAGCAGGAAAAAGCAGTTGATGGGCAATGAAGTTATCATCACCCTGGAGAATGTCAGTAAGGCATATGCGACCGGTGCGCCCGCTTTGAATGGCGTGAATCTGCATATCAAGAGAGGTGAGTTTGTTTTTGTCGTGGGCGACAGCGGCTCGGGGAAATCCACCCTGATCAAACTGCTTTTACGTGAGCTGGTGCCGACGTCGGGATATATTAACGTCATGGGATATGACCTTGCTAGGTTACGTCACAGGAAGATACCCAAGTTTAGGAGAAATATCGGAATCGTATTCCAGGATTTCCGTTTGTTAAAAGAACTGACCGTCTATGACAATGTCGCGTTTGCCCAGCGTGTCATTCAGGTTTCCAATAAAGACATAAAAAGGAATGTCCCAAGCATCCTGGCGACCGTAGGCCTGGCGGGAAAGTACAAAGCCAAGCCGCGTCAGCTATCAGGAGGAGAACAGCAAAGGGTCGCCTTGGCAAGGGCTCTGGTGAACCGCCCTGGTATCCTGCTGGCTGATGAGCCTACCGGCAATCTTGATCCGAAGAATTCTTGGGAGATCATGAAACTGCTGGAGCAGATTAATGAGAACGGCACCACAGTCATTATCGTCACACACAACCGGGAAATCGTAAATGCCATGCAGAAAAGAGTCGTTACGATGAAAAGGGGCGTCATCGTAAGTGACGAGGAAAAAGGTGGTTACGCAGATGAGGATTAACACTTTTTTTTACACCATACGACAGGGCATCAGGAATATCGCCAGAAACAAATTGTTTTCCTTGGCATCTATAGCTACCATCGGCGCCTGTCTGTTCCTATTCGGTATTTTTTATGCGGTTCTTTTTAACTTCCAGAACATTGTTAGAAGTGCACAGGAAGGGGTTTCTGTTACAATATTTTTTCAGCAAGGCACCAGCGAGGCTCGCATGCAGGAGATCGGCGATCAGATTTCCAAGCGGGTGGAAGTATCCAAAGTAGAGTTTGTTTCCGCGGATGAGGCTTGGGAAGGATTCCGGGATGAATATCTGGGTGAATATGCAGACGGCTATTCGGAAAACCCCTTAATTGATTCGGCGAATTACCAGATATATCTTAGTGATGTGTCGATGCAGCCGGCCTTGGTCACTTATTTGGAATCTATGCAAGAGATCCGTAAGGTAAACCGTTCCGAACTGGCGGCTGCTACGCTGAGTGGCGTCAATGCCCTGATTGCCTATGCGACGGCCGGCATTATCGGCATCCTGTTCGCGGTATCGATATTTTTGATCAGCAATACCGTGGCCATCGGCATCTCAGTCCGTAAGGAAGAAATCAATATCATGAAATATATCGGGGCGACGGATTTTTTTGTGCGGTCCCCCTTCGTAATTGAAGGAATACTGATCGGCATCGTCGGATCGGCGATTCCTTTGATACTGGTTTATATGCTCTATAACCGGGTCATTGAATATATTGTCGGCAATTTTGCTACGCTCTCCCAGTTGCTGGCCTTTTTGCCGGTGGAAGAATTATTCCGGACATTGGTGCCGGTTTCGATTGCCATGGGCGCGGGTATCGGGTTTCTGGGAAGTATTACGACAGTTAGAAAACATTTACGGGTATGATCGGCACCGGTTTGCATTATATATTTTTAGGCAAGCCGGTATGGGAGTCAATCAGAATGAGACGATGTAAAATATATTTCTGCATATTTATGGTGCTTTCCTTCGCTTTCTGCTGGAACGGTAATATAGAAGTATCCTATGCTAATACGCTCACCAATGCCAGCATCAAAGCTAAAGAACAGGAAATTGCCGATGCCAAGAAAGCCAAGGATGAGCTTCAGAATAATCTGACCAGTGTCAAGGACATCAAAGCCAGCCTAGAAAAGTCTAAAGCAGATCTGTCACTCTACATAGAAGAACTGGATGCCAGTCTGGCAGCGTTAGAAACGAAGATTGCCGATCTGAATCAGATGATCACCGACAAGGAAACAGAAATAGCAGATAAAAGCGCGGAACTGGAAGAAGCCATTGCCGTGCAGACCGCTCAGTATGAGGCGATGAAAATCCGGATAAAGTTCATGTATGAGCAGGGAGGAACTTATTATCTGGAGATGATCTTTGGTTCGGAAGGACTAGGGGATATGCTGAATACGGCAGATTATATTGAGATGCTTTCTCAATATGACAGAAATAAACTTCAGGAATACATCTTACACTCAGAATTTGTGGCCTTAAGCAAGGAAGCCCTAGAGGAAGAAAAGGCACTGCTGGATGAAGCTAAAGTGGCTGTAGAGGTGGAGCAGGCAGCAGTCAATGAGCTGATATCGGAAAAAGAGATTCAGATTGCTGCAGTGATGGGAGATATATCCCAAAAAGAGCAAGCCATCGCGGAGTTTGAAGCCGATATCCGGATGCAGAATGACACGATAGCAGCTCTGGAAAAAGCGGTTGCCGAAGAACGGGCCAGACTGGCCGCCGAGCAGGGACGCAGATATAACGGCGGTATGTTTGCCTGGCCAGCCCCTGCTTATAGAAGGATATCGGACGAATATGGGGACAGGATACATCCCATTTTAAACGTACCGCAGTTTCATAACGGGATTGATATGGCGGCACCGGGAGGGTCGGATATTTTAGCGGCTTATGATGGAAAAGTAGTCGCGGCAAGTTATAATGGCAGCATGGGAAATTATATTATGATTGACCACGGCGACAGTGTCTATACTATATACATGCATGCATCAGCCATGTATGTAGCCGAGGGAGCCGAGGTTACCAAGGGACAGAGGATCGCGGCTATCGGCTCTACCGGACGCTCGACCGGCAACCATCTGCATTTTAGCGTCCGTGTCGGAGGAAAATACGTCAATCCTTGGAATTATCTGAGGTGAAATTAGTGTTGCCAACATACCGTTTAACTGGCAAGTATGAATGGAGAAAATAAATTGGAAAATGAAAATAAGACCAAAATAACTAAAGGCTTTTTGACGGGATTTCTGTTTGGAGCGTCCACCTGCCTATTCGTAGTAAGCATCGTGGTATTTGGTAGGATATTACTTGAATATATAAACACGGATTTATTAAACAGGAGCGGACAAAGGGGAGCCTTAACAGAGGAGGGAGCCAGTATTGTCAACTCATCGACATTTGAGAAAATGACGGCAATCGAGGAGATTATCGACGAAAACTTTTATAAAACAGATGTTTCTAGGGAGCAGCTGGAAACCGGGCTGTTTAAGGGACTGGTTGCCGCTTTGGATGATCCATATTCCGAGTATTATTCTGCTGATGAGCTTATTCAGGCCCATGCCAGTATCGAAGGGGTTAGTTACGGGATCGGTGCCTATATCGGCTATGATGAAGAAATGGAAATGACATATATCAGTGGGATTATGGCGGGAAGCCCGGCAGAAGAAGCGGGCTTACGGGAAGGTGACCATATTGTTAAGGTTGATGATGTGGATGTCCAGAATTATTCCATTACAGAAGTGGTAGCCTTAGTCAGAGGAGAGGAAAATACACCGGTACATCTTACGGTTTACCGTGAAGGCGAGATTGATTTCTTAGAGTTGGACCTGCTTCGCAAGGCGGTATTAGAGCAATCCACGGTCAATCACAGCATCATCGAGGATGGAATCGGCTATGTGCAGATAACGGAGTTTGATGATATCACCATTGACCAGTACGCTGAAGCGATGGCCGTCCTGAAGGAAAATGATATTAAAGGAATGATTTTGGATCTGCGCAGCAATCCGGGCGGGAACATTACTTCACTGACCGAGATTGCCCGGAAGATCTTACCTAAGGGTCTGATCGTATATACGGAAGACAGGAATGGAGTGCGTGAGGAATACAGCTGTGACGGCAAACAGGAACTGCAGATCCCGCTGGTGGTCTTAGTGAACGAATATTCGGCCAGCGCGTCGGAGATTATGGCGGGGGCTATTCAGGATTATCAGAAAGGAACAGTGATAGGTACGGCTACCTATGGCAAAGGAGTGGTACAGAAGATCATTAATATTTCGGACGGGACGGCAGTGAAGCTGACGGTTAGCTCTTATTTTACGCCGCTGGGAAGGAGCCTTGGCGGGGTCGGGGTGATACCGGATGTTGAGATAGAGCTGGACCGGGATGCGCTTTATGATGAGGGGGTTGACAATCAGCTGGAGAAGGCGATTGAGGTGCTGAAGGAGAAGATGTAGATGTAGATTAGAAGACGTGTCACCTGAAGCTCCAATACCAGTACAGACAGGGGGGAACAATTGTTCTATATTTGTCTGTACTTTTTTATTTACCTATGATATAATCTTAAAAATGAGCTGGAGAGATATTCTATTATGATCAGAGCGAACGGAGGTGCAGCCATGAAACAGTTTGAACTGAAAGCTCCTTTTCAGCCGACGGGAGATCAGCCGGAGGCGATTGAGGCACTGGTGAACGGATTTCGCAAAGGGAATCAATTCCAGACGCTGTTAGGGGTCACCGGTTCGGGGAAGACTTTTACGATGGCTAATATTATCCAGGCGTTGCAGGTGCCGACTTTGATCATTGCGCATAATAAGACGCTGGCGGGGCAGCTTTACGGAGAGTTTAAGGAGATGTTTCCGGACAATGCGGTGGAGTATTTTGTTTCCTATTATGATTATTATCAGCCGGAGGCCTATGTGCCGTCTTCGGACACTTATATAGCCAAGGATTCTTCTATTAATGAAGAGATAGACAAACTCAGACATTCGGCGACGGCTTCACTGACCGAGCGTCGGGATGTGATCGTGGTCGCCAGCGTTTCCTGTATCTATGGAGTGGGGAGTCCGGAATATTATAAAGATATGACATTGTCGCTACGGCCAGGGATGGTGAAGGACCGGGACGAGGTGGTCCGTAAGCTGGTGGAGATCCAGTATATACGTAATGAGATGGATTTTCACCGGGGGACTTTCCGGGTGCACGGGGATGTGGTGGAGGTCTTTCTGGCGGCGGCCAGTGATACGGCGGTACGGATAGAGTTTTTTGGAGATGAGATTGAACGGATCTCGGAAATTGAAGTGTTGACCGGAATGGTCAAACGCATTCTGGAATTTATTTTTGTTTTCCCAGCCTCCCATTATGTAATTGACACTGCATCTATGGAACCGGCTTTACGTAAGATCGAGGAAGAGCTGGAGGAACGGATCCGCTTTTTTAAAGGCGAGGACAAACTGTTGGAAGCACAGAGAATATCGGAACGGACGAACTTCGATGTCGAGATGCTGCGCGAAACCGGTTTTTGCTCAGGGATCGAGAATTATTCCCGGCATCTCAATGGACTCGAGGAGGGGGAAACGCCATATACGCTGATGGACTTCTTCCCTGACGATTATTTGATTATTGTCGATGAATCCCATATTACCGTGCCACAGGTCAGGGGGATGCATGCCGGGGACCAGTCGCGCAAGGCGACACTGGTCGATTACGGTTTTCGTCTGCCTTCGGCGAAGGATAACCGCCCGCTGGCGTTCCATGAGTTTGAGGATAAGATAAATCAGCTGCTGTTTGTGTCGGCAACACCTTCCGTATATGAAGAGAATCATGAGCTTTTGCGGGTCGAACAGATTATCCGGCCTACCGGCTTGCTGGATCCGCAGATTTTTGTCCGGCCGGTTGCGGGGCAGATAGATGATCTGATTGCCGAGATCAATAAAGAAGTAGCGGGCAAGAATAAAGTGATGATTACGACGCTGACCAAGCGGATGGCGGAGGACCTCACTGACTATATGCGGGAAGTGGGAATAAGGGTAAAGTATCTACATTCCGATATTGACACGCTGGAAAGAGCGGAGATTATCCGGGACATGCGTCTGGATGTTTTTGATGTGCTGGTGGGCATCAATCTGTTGCGGGAAGGTCTGGATATTCCGGAGATTTCCTTGGTAGCGGTATTGGATGCGGATAAGGAGGGCTTCCTGCGTTCCGGGACTTCGCTGATTCAGACGGTCGGACGGGCGGCCAGGAACTCTGAAGGTCATGTAATCATGTACGCGGACAAGGTAACCGATTCAATGCGGCAGGCGATTGATGAGACAGAACGGCGCCGGGCCATCCAGCAGAAGTATAATGAAGAGCATGGGATCACGCCACAGACGATCCGAAAAGCAGTGCGCGACCTGATTACGATTTCACGGGAAATAGCCAAGGAAGAAATGAAGTTTGAGAAGGATCCTGAGTCTATGGACCGTGCTGAGTTAGAAAAGCTGATCGGACAGGTGCAGAAAAAAATGCGTCAGGCCGCTGCCGAACTTAATTTTGAAGCTGCCGCCGAACTGCGGGATAAGATGACGGAACTGAAGAAGCAGCTTAAGCAGCTTGAGTAGGCAGATCAATTTGATAAAGACAGAAGACCTAGGAGGAAACCGGCACCATGGAAGAAGTGAAGAAGATGCTACCCAGAAAAGAATTTATTAAGATTAGGGGAGCTAACGAGCATAATCTGAAAAATCTGAATATAGATATCCCTAGGAATGAGATGGTGGTTTTGACGGGATTATCCGGATCCGGGAAGTCTTCTTTGGCATTTGATACGATATATGCAGAAGGACAGAGGCGCTATATGGAATCGCTGTCTTCTTATGCAAGGCAGTTTTTAGGGCAGATGGAAAAGCCGGATGTGGAGAAGATAGAGGGGCTTTCCCCAGCGATATCAATCGATCAGAAGTCCACCAACCGTAACCCCCGCTCTACCGTAGGAACGGTCACCGAAATCTACGACTATTTCCGCCTGCTGTATGCCAGAATAGGGATTCCGCACTGTACACAATGCGGCAAGGAGATCAAAAGACAGACGATTGACCAGATGGTGGATCAGATCATGGAACTACCGGAAGGCACTAGGCTCCAGCTTCTGGCACCAGTAGTAAGAGGACGTAAGGGTGAGCATAGTAAAATATTTGAACGAGCCAAACGCAGCGGCTATGTCCGGGTGCGGGTAGACGGTAATCTCTATGAGCTTTCGGAAGAAATCAAGCTGGACAAGAATATCAAGCATAGCATCGAGGTCATTGTTGACCGCTTAGTGGTAAAGGCAGGCATTGAGAAACGTCTTACCGATTCCATTGAAAGCGTGATGGAGCTTGCGGAAGGTTTGATGATAGTAGACGTGGTGGACGGGGAGCCGATGAATTTCAGTCAGAGTTTTGCCTGCCCTGACTGCGGTGTCAGTGTCAGTGAGATTGAACCCCGCAGCTTTTCCTTCAATAATCCTTTTGGAGCCTGTCCGATCTGTGCCGGCCTAGGCTACAAGATGGAGTTCAGCGTGGATCTGATGATACCCAACCAGCGCCTGAGCATCAATGAAGGTGCCATCATTATGATCGGCTGGCAGTCCAGCAATGATGCCGGCAGTTTTACCAATGCCATCCTGAGGGCACTGGCTAAAGCATATGATTTTGATCTGGATACTCCATTTGAGGAGCTAAGCGAACAAGTAAAGCATGTTCTGATAAACGGAACCGGTGGCCGGGAAGTGACGGTTCATTATAAGGGGCAACGGGGCGAAGGGATCTATCCGGTTGCTTTTGAAGGACTTGTCCGCAATGTTGAACGGCGTTACCGTGAAACGGCTTCAGAAGGCATCAAGCAGGAGTATGAGACCTTCATGCATATCACTCCCTGTAATGAATGTGGCGGCATGCGCCTGAAGAAAGAATCTTTGGCTGTAACCGTCAGTGATAAGAATATATATGAAGTAACTTCGATGTCAATTGGTTCCCTCCATGAATTTATCGGAGCGATGATTCTCACGGAACAGCAGAAACTGATCGGCAAGCAGGTTCTGAAAGAAATCCGCGCCAGGGTCGGCTTTCTCATTGACGTCGGCCTAGATTACCTGACACTTGCCAGAGGAACGGCATCTTTGTCCGGCGGGGAGGCGCAGCGGATCCGTCTTGCAACCCAGATCGGTTCCGGACTGGTAGGAGTATGCTATATCTTAGACGAGCCCAGTATCGGATTGCATCAGCGAGATAATGACAAGCTGCTGCATACGTTAAAAAATCTGCGGGATCTAGGCAATACCCTCCTAGTGGTGGAACATGATGAGGAAACGATGCTGGCTGCTGATTATATCGTGGACATCGGCCCAGGAGCGGGCTCGCACGGCGGTGAAGTAGTTGCGGCCGGAACGGCAGCCGAAATCATGTCGATAAAGGAATCAATCACGGGCCAGTATCTATGTGGTGAACTGGCGATTCCGGTGCCTGGAAAACGCCGGCGTCCGACCGGCTTTCTTCAGATAACCGGCGGTGCGGAAAACAACCTGAAAAATGTCAATGTAGCCGTCCCGCTTGGCATCATGACCTGTGTTACCGGCGTGTCCGGTTCGGGAAAAAGCTCATTGGTCAATGAAATCCTCTATAAACGTCTAGCCAAAGAACTGAACCGGGCTAGGACGATTGCCGGGAGGCATCAGGATATCAAAGGAATCGGGCAGCTTGATAAGGTTATTGCTATCGATCAGTCTCCGATCGGCAGGACACCCCGCTCCAACCCGGCCACTTATACGGGCGTGTTCGATCAGATCAGGGATCTGTTTGCCGCGACCCCCGATGCCAAAGCCAAGGGATATAAAAAAGGCCGCTTCAGTTTTAATGTCAAAGGCGGAAGATGTGAAGCCTGTAGCGGAGACGGCATCATTAAAATTGAGATGCATTTCCTGCCGGATGTCTATGTTCCCTGTGAAGTATGCGGCGGCAAGCGATATAACCGCGAGACCCTTGATGTCAGATATAAAGGAAAAAATATCCATGACATCCTAGATATGACAGTGGAAGAGGCTAACACTTTCTTTGAAAACGTGCCCTCCATCAAAAGGAAGATAGCAACATTATACGATGTAGGACTCTCTTATGTAAAATTAGGACAGCCGGCCACGACCCTGTCAGGCGGCGAAGCCCAGAGAGTTAAGCTCGCTACCGAACTAAGCCGGCGGAGCACCGGCAAGACGATCTATATTCTCGATGAGCCAACGACCGGCCTTCATTTTGCCGATGTCCATAAGCTGGTGGAGATCCTGCATCAGTTGACTGTCGGCGGCAACACCGTAGTGGTAATTGAGCATAATCTGGATGTTATTAAGACTGCCGACTATATCATTGATATGGGTCCGGAAGGCGGTGATAAAGGCGGAACAGTATTGGCGCAGGGAACCCCGGAAGAAATCGCTGCCTGCCGCCATTCATACACAGGACAGTATATCCAGAAAATTCTCAAAAAAAATAAGTAATACTATAAAGTATTGATTCTCGACTGCCGATATAACTACTAGTAAAGCAAGGATGCGATCTAATTTGTGTCTTTGCTTTTTCCAAATATTTAGATAAAACTGTTAAAATTTCTATAATTTAAGTAAATTGGTAATATATTAATTTTTTGTGAAAGTGCTTTGAAAAACCCCTTTTATAGGTTATAATGATTTTGTGTGTTTGAATGACAATTACAGTTCGGCTACAAAATCACCATGACCGAACTGTATCATTATATATTATTAGAAAGGGGCGTAAAATGCAGTACACAGACATAGGAATTGACTTGGGAACAGCCAGTATTCTGGTTTACATCAGAGGAAGAGGAGTTGTCTTAAAAGAACCTTCCGTAGTGGCTTTTGACAGGGATACCGATAAAATCAAAGCAATCGGCGAGGATGCCCGGCTGATGCTTGGCAGGACACCCGGTAATATCATCGCAGTAAGGCCTCTCCGGCAAGGTGTCATTTCTAATTATGAAGTGACGGAAAAAATGATGAAGTACTTTATTCAAAAAGCACTGGGAAGAAAAAGTTTTCGTAAGCCCCGTATTGCAGTCTGTGTTCCCAGCGGCGTAACCGAAGTGGAGAAAAAGGCGGTTGAAGATGCCACTATGCAGGCCGGTGCCAGAGAGGTTTCCATTATTGAAGAACCGATAGCTGCGGCAATCGGTGCCGGTATTGATATAGCCAAACCCTGTGGCAACATGATCGTAGATATTGGCGGCGGAACCTCCGACATAGCGGTCATTTCCTTGGGAGGCACGGTAGTAAGCGCATCCATCAAGATAGCCGGCGACGATTTTGACGATGCCTTAGTACGTTATATGCGTAAAAAACATAACCTGCTCATCGGAGAAAGAACGGCAGAAGACATTAAGATCAGAATCGGATCGGCCTTTAAACGCATTGAAGTGGACTATATGGATGTCAGAGGAAGGAATCTGGTGACCGGACTTCCCAAAACCGTAAAGGTTTCATCAGAAGAAACCGAAGAAGCCCTAAAAGAAACCACTATGCAGATCATCGAAACGATCCACAGCGTACTGGAAAAAACCCCTCCGGAACTGGCGGCCGATATCGCTGACCGCGGCATCGTCCTTACCGGCGGAGGAAGCCTGCTCCGCGGGCTGGAAGAACTAATATCTGAAAAGACCGGTATCAACACCATGACAGCGGAAGATCCCATGACGGCGGTAGCGGTAGGAACCGGAAAATATGTCGAGTTCTTAGCAGGATACCGGGAAAACTAACATAAAAAAACGAGCAAGCTCTGGTTCTTCGCGAATTAGGAGGTTATCAGCATGGTAAAAGGTTTATATGCGGCCTACACGGGCATGATCAATCAACAAAACAGAATGGATGTATTGACAAACAACCTTGCCAATGTCAACACCAATGGATATAAGAAGGAAGGCGCGACCAGCCAATCCTTTAAAGACGCGCTGGCTTATAAAATCAAGGACTATTCGGAAGGCGCAAGACTGGCTCGATATATCGGTGTCAATAATCCGGGAGTCAAGATCGGCGAAGGCTACACTGACTTTTCTCAGGGTCCGCTCAAATCTACGGGCAACACCTACGACATGGCCCTGACAGATGCCGGTTTTTTTGCTATAGAATATACCAATAAAGCCGGAGAGACATCAGTAAAATATACCCGTGACGGTAATTTTACCGTCAATTCTAACGGCGAGTTAGTAACCCAGGACGGTGACTATGTCCTGAATACTAACGGCGAGCACGTTGAACTGAATCCGGAGTCCTCCGACACACAGATCAATGTTTATGGCCAGATCATCCAGGACGGTATCGTAGTGAATCAGATCCAAGTCACCGATTTTGAAGACTATAATTACCTCGAACATTTTGGTGAAAATTACTATCAACCCATTGAAGGAGCCGTGGAAGTCGCCCCCGCTGCCGAAGTATATGCGGGATTCTTGGAAACCTCCAACATATCGGTGGTAACTGAAATGGTCAATATGATTAGCGTAAACCGTGCTTATGATAGTAACCAGAAAGTCATTACTACCATAGACGGTACCTTAGAAATAGCCGCTAACCAATTAGGCAGAATATAACAATTTTTGTATATAGTAAGATTTACACATAACAAGCTTTACACATAACAAGGAGGAAAAGACATGGTAAGGAGCTTATGGAGCGCAGCTACCGGTATGAATGCCCAGCAAGTAAACGTGGATACCATTGCCAATAACCTAGCCAACGTCAATACAGTCGGATACAAAAGCCAGGTAGCCCAGTTTAAATCACTTCTCTATCAGACATTACAGACACCGACGACAACTGCCAACGGCAATCCCAAGCCGACCAGTTCACAGGTAGGCTTGGGTGTGCGGTCATCATCCATCAACAACCTCTTTTCGCAGGGTCCTATGCTGGCATCCAGCAGCGATTCAGCCGTCGCTATTGAAGGAAAAGGATTTTTTGCTGTCCGTGGTGCCGACGGAGAGACTTACTATACCAGAAACGGTGATTTCGTGTGGGCAATTACGCAAGGCGGCATCGGTCTAACAGCCAGTGACGGTTCCCCGGTATTGGATACAGAAGGCCAGCCGATAGAACTACCCGATAACATCAGAGCTAACTTAGTATCCATTGACAGCACCGGAGCTCTTAACTATCCCGATGACACAGGCAATGATGCCTACTTGGGGATGACCATCGGTCTATGGCAGTTTGACAATGCCGGCGGCTTAGAAAGAAGAGGAAACAGCGTATGGTCACCGACCGCAGCCAGTGGCGCCCCTCTTAACGAAGCGACTGAACAAGGCCTAGAATTAAGCAAGGTCAATCAATATTATCTGGAAGGCTCCAACGTCATGGTAGCCGATGAGATGGTCAACCTCATCGTCGCCCAACGTGCCTATGAGATGAACTCTAAGGCCATCACCACCACAGATGAAATGATGCAGACAGCCAATAATCTTAAAAGATAAGACATCACTCAAACAGAGAACCCAATAAACAAAGCTAGGGGGTAGCCAATGGATATCAGCGGAATTAATTCCAACTATAATGAATATGCGACCAAAGAAAGCGGCACTGCCACCAAGTTAAAAGAATCTCTAAATAACACTGATTATGCCAATGCCTCAGAAGAGCAGCTCCTTGATGCATGTAAGGAATTTGAAGCCTACTTTCTGGAAATGGTTTTTAAGGAAATGCAGAAGTCGGTCGATGCTCTCAGTGATTCAGAAAACTCATCTGGTTCCCAGTTAGTGGATTACTTTAAGGACACAACCTTACAGAGCCTTACCTCCAGTGCCACAGAAACACAAGGCCTTGGCCTAGCGCAGCAGTTATTTGAACAAATGAAGAGAAATTATAACTTATAGAGTTAATTTATTATACCAATAAAAAAATCTGTAAATAGTATTCTGATATGCGATATACCCGCACTTTAAATTAATTTATTTATTAATGTCAATATAATCGAATAATTTCATTCGATTTTATTGACATGCTCTGATTCAGCGTTATAATACAAAGAAGGATAGAATCAGCGTAAGATTCGGAGCACAATCAGCCCCAGTAACATGGAGACAGGAAATGGATACAGCAAGAGGCTTTGTAGATCATATAATATATCAGAATCCGGATAACGGCTATACCGTCTTGGTTTTGGTGGCAGACGGCGAAGAAATCACCTGTACCGGCACGCTGAAGGGTATCGACGAAGGCGAAAACATCGAAGCTGAAGGTGTCTTCATCGAGCACCCGGTATACGGAAGCCAGCTAAAAATCTCTACCTATCGCTCCGTCATCCCAGATGACGCCTACGGAATGGAACGCTACCTCGGTTCCGGTGCCATCAAAGGCATCGGCGAAGCACTGGCCCGCCGTATAGTAAAAAGATTCGGTTCCGACACCTTCCGGATCATCGAAGAAGAACCGGAACGGTTAATAGAGATAAAAGGAATCAGTGAACGCATAGCCAGAGAAATAGCCGAGCAGATGCGGGACAAAAAAGAAATGCGGGAAGCGTTTGTCTTTCTCCAGCGCTACGGCATATCCAACACGCTTGCTGTCAAAATATATAATGCCTATGGCGCGCGCCTCTACGGGATCATGAACGAGAACCCATACCGGCTTGCCGAGGACATATCCGGCGTAGGATTCCGGACCGCCGATGAGATTGCCCGGGCGGTAGGTATCCATACGGATTCCGAATACCGGATCCGCAGCGGCATCCTCTACACCCTGCTTCAGGCTTCCACGGACGGCCATATATATCTTCCGGCTGACACATTAGCGGCAAAGGCAGAGGAAATCCTGGCGGTAGACAGAGAATTGATTGCCTCGCAGCTGAACAATATGGCCATGGACAAGAAACTAGTAATAAAACGCCACGATAAGGAACAGCGGGTCTACTCTTACCTATATTATTATGCGGAGCTGAAATGCGCCAAGCTGCTCTGCGACCTTAATTTTACCGAGGATAACAATGCCGAGGAAGAAGCGCGTGTCCGAGGAGGCATAGAGAAATTAAGCGAAGTACTAGCAATGGAGCCGGATGATCTGCAGATCAAAGCTATTTACGAAAGCACTAGGCGCGGCGTGGTCATTATATCGGGAGGACCGGGAACCGGGAAAACAACGATTATCAACAGCATTATCCAGTATTTTGCCGAACAGAGCCAGGATATTCTCTTGGCGGCGCCGACCGGGCGGGCGGCCAAGCGGATGACAGAGGCCACCGGCTATGAAGCAAAAACAATACACCGTCTGCTGGAGGTAAACGGAGCCGTTTCCGAAGAAAGCGGCAATGCCCGCTTTGAAAGAAACGAAGATAATCCCTTGGAAGCAGATGTCATCATTATTGATGAGATGTCCATGGTAGACATCCATTTATTCCTGGCTTTACTTCAAGCGGTCAGTATCGGTACCCGTCTGATCCTGGTCGGCGACATGGATCAGCTTCCCAGCGTCGGGCCGGGGCAGGTCTTAAAAGACATTATTGCCAGCGCATGTTTTTCTACGGTGATTCTTAAGAAAATCTTCCGTCAGGCCGCGGAAAGTGATATTATTGTCAACGCCCACCGGATAAACAGAGGGGAAGCAATCAGTCTTGATAATAAGAGCCGCGATTTTTTCTTTTTAGAAAGAAAGGATCACGAGGTGGTTTATAAGCATATGATCCAATTGATCAGCGAAAAACTGCCGCCTTATGTGGAGGCTTCGCCTTACGACATCCAGGTTCTTACCCCCATGCGCAAGGGCTATCTTGGCGTGGAGACCTTAAACCGTATCCTGCAGCAGTACTTGAATCCGCCGGACGAGAAGAAAAAAGAGTATCAGGCAGGTGAACAGCTGTACCGGGTCGGCGATAAGGTAATGCAGATAAAGAACAACTACGGTATGGAATGGGAAGTGCTGAGCAAATATGGAATACCCATTGATAAAGGTCTGGGGATATTTAACGGGGACAGCGGGATTATCCGGGAAATTAATGAGATGGCTGGCAGCATGACAGTGGAGTTTGATGAACAGAAGCGGGTGACCTATCCGCTTGCCCACTTGGAAGAGATTGAGCTGGCTTATGCTATTACGATACATAAATCGCAGGGCAGCGAATACCCGGCAGTTATCTTGCCGTTGCTGTCCGGACCGCGGATGCTTTTCAACCGTAACTTACTGTATACAAGTGTCACTAGGGCAAGGAAATGCGTAACAATACTTGGCAGCCGGGAGACGATAAGTGAAATGATAAAGAATATTTCTCAGAACAGTCGCTGTACCAGCCTGCATGAAAGGATCCGGGAAGTGGGCGGCATCGACATGTCGGCAGCAATAGAAGGGACAGGAATTAGGAGGGAACAGGAATAAAGAAGCTGGAAGGGATCATTAATCTATTTTTTCCGCGGCGGTGTCCGGTCTGTGACGATGTTGTGAGAGCCGCGGACGGCCTTGTCTGCCGCACATGCGTTCCGCGGCTCAGATACATAACCGGGCCGGTATGCATGCGGTGCGGCAAGATGCTCAGGACGGAGGATGCAGAATATTGCCATGACTGTGGCAGTAAGCATCATATTTATGACCGGGGGATGGCTCTATATGACTATCATAGTATAGCGGACTCCATCTACCGCTTCAAGTACAAGGGCCGCCGGGAGTATGCCCAGTTTTACGGGGAGGAAATATGCCGGCATCTGGGCCCGGATATTAAAAGGCTGATGCCAGATGCGCTGATACCGGTACCGATCCATCGGAAAAGAAAGCAGGCGCGGGGATATAATCAAGCAGCTGTCCTAGCTCAGGCGGTTTCGCAGGGGCTTAATATACCAATGGAAGAAAAACTAATTAGCCGGCAGCGTATGACGACGCCCCAGAAGGCACTGAGTGGGCAGGAAAGGCAAAATAATTTGAAAAAGGCTTTCAAAATTCACCAGAATGATGTAAAATTAAATACGATTATAATTGTTGACGATATCTATACGACCGGCAGTACCATTGATGCCATGGCAGAAGAATTGAGAAGATCAGGCATCAGCAGGATTTATTTTATTGCTTTAGCAATCGGTCAGGGGATATAAGGACAGGAGGTATGAGGATGAATGTACGTAATTGCCGATATTGCGGAAGGCTGTTTAATCATGTGGTAGGACCAGCAATATGTCCATTATGCAGAGAAGAAAGAGAAAAAAAATTCCAAGAAGTAAAAAAATACATACAGGATCATAGGCTGGCAAGTATCAATGATGTTTCCCAGGACTGTGAAGTGGAGGTCAATCAGATTCATCAGTGGATCAGAGAAGAGCGGCTGCAGTTTGCAGAGGATTCACCGATCCGCGTTGCCTGCGAAAAATGCGGAACGATGATACGTGCGGGTGTATACTGTGACAATTGTAAAAATGAAATGGCAAACAACTTGAGCAGCGCTTATAAAAAAGCGGCTCCGCCGCTGCCGGAAAAGAAAAAACAGACAGCGGAGCGTGACCGGATGAGATTTTTGGACCGCTGATCGCTTTGCAGGAAGAGTGCCGGTGCGGCATGGAGACAGAATATGATCAACGAAGACAGAGTCATATTGATGACTAAGATGGCATCTTATGAAAAGGGGCCGGGCAAAAAAAACGTAGCGATAGGTAAGTATTTCAGAGGTGACTATATCGGTTTCCAGGTACTGAAATCGATTATCTCTGTGACCATAGCTTTTATGATTGTTGCTGGCATCTATGCCTTTTACCACTTTGAAACGATCATGCAAGAAGTATATAACATTGACATGATTGAGATGGGTAAGGATGTTTTACAGCTTTACCTAGCTGTGATAGTGGCTTACGGGGTACTGTCCTATCTGATTTATTCCTATCGTTATCACAAGGCCAGAAGAAGCCTGAAGAATTACTATATGAATCTCAAAAAGCTTTCACAGATGTATGAAGATAAAAGCAATGAGACTTCAAGAACATAAAGGAAAACAATATGACTAGCTTGCTTGCTGCCAAACAGTATATCCAAAATTTTATCATTAAATATGAAATATATCTACAGCCGCTGGGAAAACTGATGATATCACTGATAACGCTACTGATGATCAATTCCAAGATCGGTTATATGGCCAGACTGGATAATCTAGCCATTGTCTTGGTGGTGGCTTTGATGTGTTCCTTTATGCCGATGAACTTTATTATTATTGCATCGGCGGCATTTGTGGTACTCCATGTGTATGAAGTGTCCTTGGAATGCGCAGTGGTAGTGCTGGCTGTTTTTTTACTGATGTACCTCCTTTATTACCGGTTTTCACCCAAAGATACCTTGGTGGTGCTGCTAACGCCGATAAGTTTTCAGTTTGGCATCCCCTATGTGATGCCTTTGACGATGGGACTGATAGGAGCCCCGGTATCGGCTGTTTCCGTTGCCTGTGGGGTAACAGTGCATTTTGTGATCAGCTATATTGCGGATAATGCCACGGCGATATCAGGCATTGCTGAAGAAGATATGGCCGCCAAATTTCGCTTTGTGATCGACGGTATCATTAATAATAAGACCATGATAGTCACGATAGCGGCCTTTTCGATAACAGTAATCATTGTATATCTTATCCGCAGAATGGCGATAGACCATGCTTGGATCATTGCAACCGTCAGCGGCGCTCTGATTAATATTATGGTTCTGCTCCTGGGAGATCTGATATTGGATGCTACCGTTTCGATTCCGGGTGCAATACTCGGCACGGCGGTTTCGGTAGCTATTGTCAAGATAGTGGAATTCTTTGTCTTTCATGTGGATTATAGCCGGTCGGAATCGGTTCAGTTCGAGGACGACGAATACTATTATTATGTAAAGGCGATTCCCAAGATAACCTTAGCGGCATCTTCCAAGACAGTGAAGAAGATCCATTCTTCCAAGAAAAGAACCAGATGACGGCTTGCCAGGGCGGCAAGCATCGTTGAAATCATCCGTCGTATATTGTAGATTGGAGATTTATATATGCAATATTTGGAATCTCTTATAGATCAGACCATATTTTTTATACCCAGTTTTATTAAATTTGCCGATATTGTGGAGATACTGATTATCTCCTTTTTGGCATACAGTGTTATGGCATGGATCAAAAATACCAGGGCTTGGTCGCTGCTTAAAGGTATCGTGGTAATCGCCGTATTTATTATGTTTGCTATTTTATTGAATCTAAACACTATTTTGTGGATCGTGAGGAATGTAATCGGGGTAGCGGTTACCGCCCTTATCGTTATATTGCAGCCGGAACTGCGGAAAGCGCTGGAGCAGTTTGGCAGAAAAAACTTTATTTCTGCTCTGATTCCCTTTGAATCGGGAAAAGGTGAGGCGGGCATATTTTCCGACCGGACGGTAAGCGAGATTGTCAAGGCTTGTCTGGAAATGGGGCGGGAAAAAACCGGCGCCCTGATTGTCATAGAACAGCATAATCCGCTGAACGAGTACGAACGCACGGGCATTGATATCGACGCGATCGTTACCAGCCAGTTATTGATCAATATATTTGAGCATAATACCCCGCTCCATGATGGAGCGGTCATTATCCGCGGCAACCGGATTGTTTCCGCGACTTGTTATTTACCGCTTTCGGATAATATGGGACTGAGCAAGGAGCTTGGCACCAGGCACCGGGCCGGCATTGGCATCTCCGAAGTATCGGATTCCATGACGGTTATCGTATCGGAAGAAACCGGCAGGATCAGTATCGCCTATCAGGGTGAAATGGAGAGAAATCTGGATGCGGACGGGATCAAACAGCGTCTGAACAGCATCCAGAATAAACCGGTGGAAGAGAAAAAACTGAAGCGGTGGAAGGGAAAGAATAAGAATGAAGAATAGGTGGACGCAAAACTGGGGTCTTAAAATCGGTTCGATTGTATTCGCGGTTCTTCTTTGGATGATAGTGACGAATATAGACGATCCGGTTACTTATCAATATTATGACAACGTACAGGTAAGAATTACGCATACGGAACTTCTAGAGGAATCCCAAAAGGTCTATGAGGTACTGGATGAAACCGACATCATCAACAGAGTCACCGTATGGGCGCCAAGATCGGTGCTGGAAAACATATCGTTTAATAATATCGTAGCAACGGCAGATATCAATGACCTAAGCAGCCTAGATACCATCAGTATTAATCTGAGCATCAATAATGTCAGTACTTCCAGCATCAGCAGTATTGCGTCAAGTTCTGACATAGTAAAATTAAAGATTGAAAATCGGACGCCAAAGACGGTGATGATCCGGACGAATGTTTCCGGTGAGCTGCCGGAGGGATATATGGTCGGGGATATTTCCCAGGATCAGAATGCAGTGCGGATTACCGGTCCGGAATCGCTGGTAGACAGCGTTGTTTCGGCCTCGGCAGATATTGATATGAATCAGTTTGCCGATGTCACCCAGCTTACGGGAGATGTCAATACGGATGTGAGTGTCCGTCTCTTAGATGCAGAAGGGGCAGAAGTGGATTCTGTGCGGATCACGAAGAATATCGAAGCGGTGGGGGTTCGCATCCCGATCCTACAGATCAAAGAAGTACCGGTAGAGTTTTCGGCAACCGGTGAACCGATGACCGGGTATCAGGCAACCGGTGTCGAGGAAATCAGCCGCGGTTCGCTGCTTGTCGCCGGCAGAAGAAGTATCATCAATAATTTTGATGCCATAACAATACCGGAAGGAATCTTGGATATCACCGGTCATACAGAGGATTTTATAAAAACCGTAGACTTGGAGGAATATCTTCCGGAAGGCATCCGGCTGGCCAATGAGGAAAATAGCACGGCGACGATTACTATATATATTGAGCCGGAAGTAACCAGATCGGTGACGCTTCAGGAAAACCGGGTCAGAATCGTCAATATGCCGGAAGGCTTCAAAGGAAGCTTTACGGGTATGGAAGAGGACGTTACGGTAACGCTGGTAGGCCTGCGGAGCAATCTGGATCAGGTCAGGGTAGCTGAGCTGAGCGGTGAAATAGATATTGCCAGACTGATGGCGGACAGGAGTATGGAAAGTCTGGAAGTAGGATTTTATACAACCGAAGTGGAGCTTAACTTAGGTAATAATATCTTCGTTTTGGAACCGATAGAAGTACTGCTGAATATAACATTATTGGAGGGATAATATGGGCAGATTATTTGGGACCGACGGAGTAAGAGGGGTTGCTAATGATGAGCTGACACCTATACTGGCGATGCAGCTAGGACAGGCGGGAGCCCATGTGCTGACCAGACAGAATAAGCATAAGCCGACCATCATGGTAGGATGCGATACCCGTATCTCGGGTGATATGTTAGCCAGCGCTTTAATGGCGGGAGCGTGCTCAGTGGGAGCAAATGCCGTATATGTAGGAGTTATACCGACCCCGGCCGTGGCTTATCTGACCAGAAAGTATAAGGTTGACGCCGGAGTGGTAATTTCGGCATCCCATAACTCCATGGAATTTAACGGGATCAAGTTTTTTGACGGTAACGGTTACAAACTGCCTGATGAACTGGAAGACGAGATTGAAAATATCATAGCGAACGGCATGGCTCCGATCCGCCAGCCGCTCGGTGCTAGGGTCGGAAAAATCAAATACCGGACCGATGCTAGGGAGGAATACATCAATCATGCCATCCGGTCGGTCAATGTCAGCCTAGATGGCTTGAAGATCGTGGCAGACTGTGCGGAGGGAGCCAGTTATTATACCTCAATAGAAGCATTGAAAGAGTCCGGGGCCGAAGTCATTGCGATCCATAATAATCCTGACGGAACCAATATCAATGCCAACTGCGGCTCAACCCACATGGAAGAACTTAAGGCGCGGGTGGTATTTGAGAAAGCCGATGTCGGGCTGGCGTTTGACGGCGATGCCGACCGCTTGCTGGCGGTAGATGAAAAAGGGAATATCGTGGATGGTGACCAGATCCTGGCAATCATCGGCCTGCATATGAAGAAAAATAAAAAGCTTAATAAGGATATCATTGTGGCCACCATAATGAGTAACCTAGGGTTTTTCCGGATGGCCGAAAAGAATAAGCTTACAATCGAACAAACCAAAGTCGGCGACCGCTATGTACTGGAACGGATGCGGGAGCTGGGAGCGAGTCTTGGCGGAGAACAGTCAGGACATATCATCTTTTTAAATGAAAATACCACCGGTGACGGCTTGCTGAGCGCCCTGCATCTTTTGCAGGTGATGGTGGAAACCGGAAGCACTCTGTCGGAATTGACCAAAGTGATGGAGGTCATGCCACAGGCATTGGTCAATGCGCAGGTACCGAGCCACAAAAAAGAAAATTATATGGATTATCCGGAGATTTCGGAAGCGATCAAAGAACTGACGGAGCGGTTTGCCGGCGAAGGAAGAGTCTTAATCAGACCCTCGGGGACAGAACCGATTGTGCGGGTCATGATTGAAGGGAAAGATAAGAAAATGATTGATCATGAGGCCAGGAAGTTGGCAGAACTGATTCAGAACAGTATGCTTTGAGGGAGATGCTGTTCACGCCTTGTTTTTATGAGAATCTTGAGAAATGAATAAAAAAATGATATAATGAGCAATAAATATAGTGATGAACAAAAGAAAGAACATCTGTGAACGGGAGGTAACGGGCCATGGTAAGCCAAAAGGTGGTTATTAAGAACCCGACCGGCCTACATCTAAGACCGGCAGGCATCCTATGTAAGGAAGCAATGCAGTTTAAGTCATTAATAACGTTTGTGTTTAAGCAAAATACAGCCAATGCCAAAAGTGTGCTCAGCGTACTGGGGGCATGTGTGAAATGCGGTGACGAGATTGAGTTTATCTGTGATGGCGAGGATGAAGAGCTGGCATTACAGACTTTAATAAACGCAATTGACAACGGTCTGGGAGAGTGAACCTTAGTCAAGAAGCCGCCTCAAAATTATTTGCAGGCGGCTTTTTTAGGGGAAGTTATTCCCTATATGATTGGTTTTAAGGAGGTTGAGATGAATTATCAAAGATATAAAAAGAACCCGGCGGTCAATTTCCCGGAGCGGACATGGGCCGACCGGGAAATTGAAAAAGCGCCGGTATGGTGCAGTGTCGATCTGCGGGACGGGAATCAGGCATTGATTGATCCCATGGTGGTAACCGAAAAAATAGAAATGTTCCAGTTCTTAGTGAAGCTGGGATTTACGGAAATTGAAATCGGTTTTCCCGCCGCCAGCCAGATAGAGTATGATTTTATCCGTCAGCTGATTGAGCGCAGGCTGATACCGGATGGGGTAAAGCTGCAAGTATTGACGCAGTGCCGGGAAGATTTGATCGAGCGGACGTTTGAAGCGATAGAAGGCTGTAAAGAGGTAATTGTACATATCTACAATTCCACATCGACTTTACAGCGTGATGTGGTATTTCATAAAAATTGTCAGGAGATTATTGATATTGCTGTAAATGGTACGCGATGGGTCAAGGAAAGAGCCGCCCGTTTTCCCGGCGATATTATGTTGGAATATTCTCCGGAAAGCTTTACCGGTACAGAATTGGATTTTGCTTTGGAAATATGCACGGCCGTGCAGCGGGAATGGCAGCCTTCCGCCGCGAAGCCGATGATAATCAACTTGCCCTCAACGGTGGAGATGACGACGCCTAACGTGTTTGCGGACAGTATCGAATGGATGAACAGCCGGTTCGAGAACCGAGAAACGATTGTATTAAGCGTACACCCGCACAATGACAGGGGAACGGGTGTGGCAGCGGCAGAGCTGGCCTTGCTGGCCGGAGCCGACCGGATGGAAGGAACTTTATTTGGAAACGGGGAAAGAACCGGAAATGTGGATATTCTTACCTTAGCATACAATATGTTTTCTCAGGGAGTGGATCCCCGCCTCAAGCTGGGGCAGATCAATGACATCATCGAAATCTATGAAAGATGCTGTAAGATTCCCGTCCATCCCCGCCATCCCTATGCCGGAAAGCTGGTTTTTACCGCTTTTTCCGGTTCACACCAAGATGCCATCAATAAGGGCATGATGGCGATGCGGGAAAGGAACAATACCTATTGGGAAGTTCCTTATCTGCCGATAGACCCGTCTGACATCGGACGGGAGTACGAGCCGATTGTCCGTATCAATTCCCAGTCCGGTAAAGGCGGCGTTGCCTTTGTTATGGACAGCTATTTTGGATTTAAGCTGCCAAAGGCAATGCATAAAGAGTTTGCCGAGGTGATCCAGAAGATAACCGAAAAACAAGGCGAGGTATCTCCGGATCAGATCATGGCCAGTTTCCGGGAGTCTTACCTGGAACGCAAGGAGCCGCTGCATTTCCGCAAGTTAAAGGTGGAGGATGTAAGCCAAGACGGAGAAATCGAGACTGAGTTTGACACAAAAGTGATGGTAACTTATACATTCCACGGCGACGAGAAAACTTTTGAGGCAGTGGGAAACGGGCCGATTGATGCTGTGAAGAGGGGAATACAAGAATTGACCGGGGTACGGATCAAGGTGCTGGATTATGAGGAACACGCTTTGCAGAGCGGGTCAAACTCGCAGGCAGCGGCATATATTCATCTGCTGAATGCGGATGACGGGAGCGTTACTTATGGGGTTGGCGTAAGCTCGAATATTATCCGGGCATCAGTGCGGGCAGTCTTTTCGGCCGTGAACAGACTACTTTACTGATCACTCTTAGTCGGCATTAGGTGACTCAGATAATCTTTTGACGCCATCGACCATAATATAATCCTCTTCCTGAATGATACAGACCATGGTTTTGCCCGTATTCAGCTGGATTTCACGGCCCATGTCGTCATAGTACCGGGTAGCTCCGTAGTCGCTGGTTTTCTCCCAGGTCACATGGATGCCCTTTCCGTTCGTGAAAAACCAGCCGTCCCGGGTAGTATCATGGCATTGATAGATGAGATAGCCGCTGGCATCCCGTACTTCAAAATAGGTATTCTGTACCAGCAGATTTTTGAAAGCCAGTTGCTCATTGTTGGCCAGATCAATATGGGGTCCTTCTTTTGTACCGGAAAGATGCTGGAAGCGCTCATAAAGTCCGGTGTCAGGATTATAAATAAAATAACAGTTTGTCAGAGGGTAGGCCGGCGATAGGTCTACCTTTTCTGCGGAGACGGCTTGAGAATATTGTCTTAAAGTATTCGGGGCAGAGGCCGGGGCAAACTGATAATGGTTTTCTTCTATGTAATCCTCGCGGTACGTAAGCGGATATTCATAATACTCAATTGATTTTCTAATATTGTCAGCGCCGGTAAAGGCATTATCGGTAGAGTTCTTGGCATTATCGTTATAAGATGCCGGACTGTAGCCTAGGCAATTGATTGTCTGACTATCTTCGCGCTCAAGCAGGCTGTCCACATAAAACGGTCCGCCGTAATGAATATTTAAGGCGTCCCATTCAAAGGCCCAATATATGAAATAATCACGGGTACTGCGGATATTACCGATTTTCTCCAGCTTGTCCCAGTTTTCCCAGATGCCCATCAGGCGCGTTAAAGATCCTTCCACGCAACATTCATATACAATAGCGGCCTGTGAGATACCGAATTGACTGGCAGTTTTAGTATTAGGTATGGTAACGGCAATCGGACGTGTCTGGGCAATCGTGGCATCGACCCATTCATTGGTCAATAAGCTTCTTACCATGCCGGATTTAGGCGGAAGGTCTGTTGCCGAACCGTCAGAGCTACTGTTATCGGGGATATTTGCCTCGTTGCCATCCGCTTCCGGCTCAGTCCCCCGGTCTTCGGTAATAGGTGCAGGTGTTGCGGAAACATCCGGTTCCTCCTTGCCGCATCCGGAAACATACAAAACAGCAGCCAAGATCATGAAAAAGATTGTTTTACTTTTCATTCGTCCGCTTCCTCCCTTCTTTTTGGCACCATTCCCCCTTTCGTAAACCAATGAACTAAAAAAATTATAGCATAGCTGCAAAAAAACGTCACTAGAAACTTGAGCTATTAGTGGGTTGTTTGCTATGGCGGCGGGTCGCTTGGTTAGATACAAGATATTAATAGATATTTTTATAGTAATAATAGCGATAATAATGAGCATAATTAACATAATATAAATTATTAATAAATTAGAATAATTTATTGTAATTGTGTCTAAAAAATGCTAAAGTTATAGATGATTACTGAGAAACCACTATCTGAAGCATATCACAAGCAAATTATTATCGTGATAGGACAATATAAAACTGTCAGAATCAAGGTTTTTAATAGTCTGCGCTGCTTTAGTCTGATGGAACAGTGGGAAGGGGGATAACAATAATTTTTATGGGTTAATGATGTTGGGATTAGTATCGATATTGAAGACATATGGATAAAGGGATAATCACAGAAAATTGAAAACAAAAACACGAATGAAAAAGGAGAAAAGAAATGCTGAAAGGGGATATAAATATAAGAAGGCTAGGAGCCTTACTGATGGTTGCAGTGCTATTTATACAGCCGATTCCGTCAGGGAAAGTTACAGCGGCAGGGAGCAGTGCTGCCTGGGATGGCTCCATTGCATTATTTTATCAGGGCGGTGACGGCACTCAGGGAAATCCCTATCTGATCGCCAGCGGTGCCCAGCTGGCGCGGCTGGCCAGCCAAGTCAATGCAGGCAACGAGGCAGGCAACTATTATCAGTTAACAAGCGATATCAACCTTGGCGGACAGGACTGGACACCGATAGGGAACGAGAATACCCCGTTTATAGGCAGCTTTGACGGTATGGGGCATGTGATCAGCAACCTCTATATCAGCGGCAGTTCATTGGTCAGCAGTACCCAGAGTAATGAAATAAGACTAAATGAAGTAGATTTAAATGAAATATACTCAGATGAAATAGCTTCGGATGAAATAGATTCGGACTATTTGAATGAAGATACGGAAAATGTCAGTGATATAAGCCTAGATAATATAAGTAGCGAGACCGATGATTCCATTGTGGATGCAGAGGAAGTAGCGGAAATGCCGGCTGCCCAGGAATCAGAACTATTGGAGATGCCGGCTGCGCCGGATTGGGAGCTATCGGAGATGTCAGAACTGTCAGTTAACCAAGGTTATGGAACAGCTGGGGACTTGGGTCAAGAGCTGTCGGCCGAAACTGACGATATTGAAACAGATTACGGCAATGCGCTTTCCGATAACGAGGTGGAAGCGGAACAGCGAGACGCGGAGAGCCTGCATGAAGATGAAATAAGCAGCGGAGGCACCAGCTCAGACAATGTGGGCGATGGATTGACAGATGTTAATCTAGTTCCGGAGTCTTTGGCGGAAACAGCTGCTTTCCGGGAATATACGGCAGCCAATCCCTCCAATGAAGATTTACAGGCCGAGCTGGAAGCGATTACCGCCGAAGCAGCGGCAGCGGCAGCCGAAGCCGAGGCAGCAGGCGCAGAGACCGGCCAGACTTTTGACCCGGCTGAGCTTCAGCAGGTGCTGGAAGACATCGAACGGGCAGAAGAAATCATGGAATCCTCGCCGCCGGATTTGTCCTTGGCCAAGGACCGCTTTTTTAACAGGGCTGCTGTGCAAGGAATAATTTTTGACGATGTAGGCCTGTTCGGCAATATTTCTTCCGGCATTATTGAAAATACCGGAGTCGTGGCGTCTGACGTTAATGGCGGTATCCGCACCGGCGGTATCGTTGGCTATAGTGCCGCCGGAACCCTGGTCACGTCATGTTTTTATGAGGGTACCGTTGACAGTGACCGCGGCGGAGCGCTCGGCGGGATCGTCGGCTATTCCGACGGAGGTATATCTTATTGTTATAACAACGGCGTGATCGGAAGCCCCACCAGCAATATTACCTATCTGGGCGGGATTGCCGGAGTGGCCGCAGATTACATACAAAATTGCAGCAATACCGGCGGAGTGTCCGGAAGCAGAAGCTATACCGGGGGTATTGTCGGTTATTTTAGTACCAATAAGATGATCAGTCTATGCTTTAACAGCGGCAGTATCGGTACGGCAGCAGGCAGCACTACATTTATCGGAGGTATCGCGGGATATGCCAGGAATGGCATCATCAATAACTGTGCCAACCAGGGAGCGGTCACCGGCTCCGCCACGACTGGTTTTATAGGCGGGCTGGCCGGGTCTATATATACGATGGCCTCTTCATATAATACCGGGGATCTATCCGGATATTATGCGGCTGGTCTCGCCGGCAGTATTTATGGGGCTTCGATGAGAACTTATAACGCCGGGACGATAACCGGGGTTCAGAATGCCGCCATAACCTGTCTCCTGGCAGGCAGCGCCATAGTGAGCAATACCACCTATTGGCGGCTTGGGTCGGCAACCTGGAGTATTTACTCTAAAACCAGTTCTTCGATAGCAAACCCGGTACCGGTGTTTGAGAATACCATGAGAAGTGATGTATGGATTAATAATACCTTGAAAGCGCCGTTTGTCCCGGATATATCTTGGTATAACCAAGGCTATCCTATCCATGGCGAGCTGGACTATGACCAAAGCTTTCCGGAGCAGGAGACCATAAACGGCACCTTCTCTTATTCTTCCGAGCGTACTGATGAAGAATCGCCGGGGCAAAAGGAGGAGGATTACACGGCAGAATACTTTTATAGCGACGATTATTTTATGCAGGGAGCCGCGGTCTACAACCCAAGCTTAGCTACGATGTCTTTGTGCCTAGAGATGTCAGCATTCGGAAGCAATGTCGGGGGAAAAACGGACTATTTATACAAATACCGAAATGCCGAGCAGCTGTTATCGGAGATAGGGTTTGAGGATATTAGGGCAAATGACGATTATAAGGATGTGCCGAAGCCGGATACCATCGGCGTGATCGTAGCCCATAAGGATATCGAGGTACGGGGCAGCCAGAAAACCGTAATCGCCCTGGCTATCCGCGGCGGCGGATATGAAGCAGAGTGGGGAAGCAATTTCCAGGTCGGGGAATCCGGCGACCACGGCGGGTTTTCGGCAGCCAGCTTGAAAGCACATGGATTCCTGGAGGAGTATATAGAGGATCATAGCGAAGATTTCCAAGATGATGTCGCGGTCTGGATGACGGGATTCAGCCGGGCAGCTGCCACCGCCAACCTGCTTGCCGGAAAACTGACGGCGGATGGGGAAATCGGCGGCATAAGCCTAGGCGCCCATAATATATATGCGTACTGCTTCGCGACTCCGATGGGCCGGCTCACGACTGCTGCGGATCAGGGCACTTATACCAACATCCATAATATAGTTAATCCATATGATCTCGTCACCAAGGTAGCTCCGGCATACTGGTCTTTTGGCCGCTATGGGGTGGATGAGCCGGTGATTCCCGGTGACTGGGAGAAGAATCAGGAGTATTATGATGAGATGATGCGTATATTTAGGGATCTGGAGACTGAATGGGTAGAAAAATCTGTAGATGAAGAAGATAATGAACATGTACTCTACAAATTCAAGAGCAAACATCTAGACATTTTTGAAACAGATGAGAACGATGAAACACATTTTAGTTTCACAATAGAAGATAATGACAGAACTATGTCTGAGTTTTTAGACAGCCTTGTGACTGCGATCGCAGTAGGGGCAGGGGGCAGGGAAACTTATGCTATGCAGCTTCAAGGGGCAATCGGCACTTTGGCTGTGGAGTTTATGGGCGGCGGTGCGGATGAAGATAAGTGGCAAGAAGTTCCGGCTCATGTAGCTACTGTGTTTGAGGAACACATTGTGGAAATCCTTTTAGATTATTTCGTATGGGGTCATGAACTAGAGGCAATCGCTTATGAAAGCATTTACGAAGGCATCCTGGCAGCAGGCATTGATATTGAAAGCGCCCATTATGAAAACATAAATCAGGAGTCCTTTTCTGCCGCTTTGGATACCGTGACAGGGACAGTAATAGCTTCGCTACTACTCAATGGCTTTGATGATTTTATAACTTTATTTTACAATATGGAAGGATTGATTACAGCCCATTATCCGGAGCTATATTTCAGCTGGCTGCAGAACCAGGATCCAAATTATGAAGGAGAGCCGGTATTTTTTGCCAGTTCTTATCGGACAATACGGATTAACAGCGCCGTAGATATAGAAGTATATGACGCGGAAGACACCCTAGTGGCACAGTTTATTGAGGACGTCCCGCAGGAAGTAGAAGGAATCGCGCTAGGCGTTTCTTTAAGCAGCAGCGGAGAAAAAGTATTGCATCTGCCTTCCGATGAAAGCTATAGTATTAGGCTGACGGCAGCGGCTGACGGTGAGCTTGACTACTCGATCGGGGAATATAGCTATTATACCGGCTCCCAGACAAAACTGGTTAACTATTATGATGTGCCGGTTACAGCAGGGGATATTATCGAAGGTGTCATACCGGAATTTACAGCGGAAGATGAATTAATGGTAAGTGAAGGTTCCGGTCTGGACTATCCGCTTACGGCATTGTCCGGAGAGATAGCATCGGCCAAGGAACTATTGGGGGAAGATGCCAAAAGAGCGATATATACGGTGTCGGCAAAAAGTGACGATACAGAAGGAGGCAATGTAATAGGCGGCGGTGTATACAGCGAAGGGGCTTACACCTTAGTCTGTGCTGTAGCCAATGAAAACCATGAGTTTATAGGATGGTATGAGAATAATGAGCTGGTATCAACTGAGAATATTTATGAGTTTAGAGTCGAGCAGAATACGGAAATAACGGCGCAGTTTCAATAACGGGTACCAGATACTGAGAAAGTGAGAACTATTTTTTCGGAGAAGCCTAATTTACTACAAGTCAATATCTGCCGGAGCAATCCTTAGCACAGCCGCGCTAGTTCTGGATGCGGCTGTGTTAAGGGATTCGGATGAGTGCACGTTCTATAGGGCAATAACAATCTATGGTGTACAATTGTTCGTGTACGAATGCATGATAACACTCAGGTGACAGATTGACCGCTATTTGGGGATATGTTATCGTAAAGATAATACGGAATAAGATAAAGAAGAAATCATACGGATTGGAAGGATGGGATTTTTTTCCTGTAGAAATACATCAAATAAATAAATTTCAGTGGAACTATTAGAGTTGTAACACAAAGGCATTTTTTGCATAGTAATAGATTTTTAGTGAAGGGAGGATGATAGCATGAAAAGAAGTATTGCATTAAGCCTATGCATTGGTTTATTATCCGCGTTGCTGGCGGGATGTGAACCTAGAGTTAAAACCGGTGACGTGGAAACGGCCAGTATAGAGAGTGTCAGAGAATATCTCAAAGAACGTTATGATCAGGATATTACTGAAATAATATTATTG
>DBDG01000054.1:39278-89116 GCA_002293475.1 Lachnospiraceae bacterium UBA938 | reverse complement strand
GGCCATCATAGAAAAGCATATAGCGAGCTTCCATGACGGAGACGAATACATCATAGTAAATGAATATATTGATGACGGAATCTCCGGAACAACGGATGATGAAAGGGACAGCTTTCAGGATATGCTGGCAGATATCCGTAATGGCCGCGTCAACTGTGTCATTGTCAAAGACCTTGCCCGATCTTTCCGTAATTACAGCGATCAGGGCTACTATCTGGATGACTGGTTTCCCCGCTTCAATGTCCGCTTTATCTCTTTGTTTCATCAGCCCCTTGACAGCTACAAAGACCCCCGGAACATGCGGAGCATCGCCGTACCGATTCAAGGCGTAATGAATGAAAACCATTGTGCGGAGACATCCGACAAGGTGCGTGAAGTCTTTAACATGAAACGCGGAAATGGGGAATATATCGGATCATTTGCTCCTTTCGGATACAGCAAGCACCCGGATGACAGGAATGCCTTAGTGGTAGACGAAAACGCCGCCGGAGTCGTCCGTGACATTTATTCCATGTTCTTAGACGGCATGAGTAAAAACGCCATTGTGCATTATTTAAACGATCATGGAATCTTATGCCCGTCGGCATATAAAAGGGAGGTTCAAGGTTTAAATTATGCAAACCCGAACCTCGACCCGGCTAAAAAGCCCCTGTGGTCATCATCGTCAGTTACCGACATCTTAAAAAACCAGATGTATTGTGGGGATATGATACAGGGACGTTACCGCATTAAAAGCTACAAAATCCATGTGCAGGAAAGAGTGCCGGAAGAAGAGTGGTATATTGTCGAGAACACCCATGAAGCCATTATAGAAAGAGCGGTCTTTGAAAAAGTCCAGGCATTATTAATGAGAGATACACGAACCGGCCCCCAGCAGAACAAGATTTACTTATTCAGCGGTTTTCTCCGCTGTGCGGACTGCGGCAGGGCAATGGCCCGAAGCGAGGTAAAAGGCTTTGTATATTACTTTTGCCGGACATATAAAGACCAGTCAAAGAAAGCCTGTACCAAACATTCCATCAAGCATAACTGGATGGAAGCGGCAGTACTGTATGCTATTCAGCAACAGGTATATATGGCGGTTCATTACTCCGATGTCATTTCCTCTATCAATAAGGCTCCATTAGTAAAAAACCAGTCATCCAAACTACAGGCCGCTTTGGAACAGAAAGAAAAGGAACTGGCCAAAATCGCCCGGTATAAACAAGCCGTCTGGCAGGACTGGAAAGAAGGTGAAATCTCTCACATGGATTACCGCCATATGAAAGAAGATTATGACAGTCAGGCTGATGAACTAGCCAAAGTGATCAAAACGCTCCGGGCGGAGCAGGCAGAACTTGAAACGGGAATTGATGATGAAAATCCCTTTTTAGCCACTTTCCGGCAATATCAGAATATCGATAAACTGACAAGGGAAATTCTAATTGAACTTGTCGAACAGATCAAAGTATATGAGAACGGGAACATAAGTGTCAGATTCAAGTTTGCTGATGAAATGCGTAAAATAGAAGAATTCATAACACTGAATAACCCATCTCAGGCGGTCTAGTGATACCGCATTTTTACAGGCAGTGAGTTTTCCTATTAAAGGTGGTTAGGTGTAGCCAGTCGGCCCGGTGTAACCGGTGGGTCCGGTATAGCCAGTATAGCCGGTATAACCAGTGGGCCCGGTGTAACCGGTGGGTCCGGTGTAACCGGTGGGTCCGGTGTAACCAGTCGGGCCGGTGTAACCAGTCGGGCCGGTGTCGCCGGTTGCTCCGACCAAGCTGCCGAGCCATTCCTCTTCTGTTTTATCGTAACCAAGATCAACAGCGATTTCGAAAGCGGATTTACCGGAAGGCCCTGTATAGCCGGTAGGTCCGGTATCACCGGTCATTCCGGCCAAGCTGTCAAGCCAGTTTTCTTCCGACTCGTCATATCCATGATAAACAGCAATTTCAAAGGCTGACATTCCCGTAGGTCCGGTTGTCCCGGTATCACCGATTGGTCCAGTATCACCGGTATAACCGATAGCTCCGGTGGGACCCATCGGGCCCATGTCGCCACGTACCCCTTGAGCTCCCTGCACTCCTTGACAGCCCATTGGTCCTACCGGGCCCTGTGCCCCTGTCTGTCCTGCGGCACCCATTGGACCCATTGGGCCTTCCGGGCCGAGATTTCCAGCTACTCCCTGTGGGCCTTCCGGACCGATGGGTCCCTGCGGTCCAGCCGGTCCGGTATCGCCTCTTGGCCCGGCTTGACCTTGCGGTCCAATCGGTCCAGGCGGCCCGGGATTTCCTTTGGCACCTACAGGTCCTTGGCTACCGGGGTCACCCCTAGGTCCGACATCGCCCCGGACTCCCTGAGGTCCGCAGGCACCCTGCTGCCCGGCCGGTCCCGGTACTCCTTGCGGCCCTGGACAGCCGGAATCCCCCTTCACGCCGGGGATTCCTTGTGGGCCGATCGGTCCCCTTAGTCCTGGTATGCCTTGCGGTCCTTGCGGCCCAGCCGGTCCGACATCGCCGATATCACCCTTAATAGTGATACAGCCGCCGACATTGCAAGACTCGTTATCTAAACAAGTTTTATTTACGTTATCCATATTTTCCTCCGTTCTTTTCTATTAGAAATATTATCAAATTTTTATATCAGTTGGTCTTCTGTTTAGCATTCTTGGTTATTTAATTGTGACGCTTGCTATCAAGTCGGATGCCAGGACACCAGCCAATAGCGTGGTATGATCGTCTCCTTTCAGCGTAAACTGCACCATCAGATAATCCCCGGCTGATATGGGATGCTCTAAACCGGAAGTCAGTGCGGTATTAAGCGGCTCACGGTTAAGCCCTTGGCTCGGTGTTCCCCGGCTGCTCAGTAAAGAGAGCAGGGAGCTGATGACATTGGCACCGGCGGAGATGGCAGCGCCAAAGCCCGACAGCGCCGAACCGATCGGTCCCAGTCCAAGGAATTGGATATCGCCAAGGTCAAGATCGGATACTTTTTGCCAGGTTATCCCTTTCTGGATGATATCCTGCGGATCCGGGGTTCCTTTCCACAGCACTGCATGCATGTTGAGATTGGATTCCGGGGCTCCGTCAGCCAGCCGCGATAGAATGAGGCCGTTGAGGATTTCGGCGTAATTGCCGGGAAGCGGTGCGCCAAGGCCGGTTAAAATAGAGCCTATGCTGCCCAATGTATCTACGAGGGCAGCGATAGCTCCACCTAGGCCGTCAATCAGCCCGTTCAGCGTATTCAGCGTTCCGGCCAGAAAGCCGGTCAGCGAAATGTCCAGCTGTGCCAGTGCGCCGTACCCGGCCGCAAAGGAGGTGATGATACCGCCCCGGGAAATAATCTGCGGGTAAGGAGGGCCGGCCACAAGGCTTAAGACAGGAAGATCTCCGGAGGCAATCGCCGGAACGATACCTACGGTCGAATGGCCGATATAGGCATCCATGGAGATCAGCCCGGCATTATCTCCTAATTTGAATGATTCATTAAAACAGGATAATAGGTCGGCTATTGCCGTTATACAGCCGGCAATAGCGTGATCGGTAACTAAGGAGACGAGCGGATTATTTAAGGTATTAGCCGGCAGTTCCAGCAAGTCTTCCAGACCAGAGGCGGTGAAGGTCTCTTGTAGATCAGCAAGCTGTTTGGAAAACCAAGAAATCTGCAAGACCTCAAAAATAAGCGGCCAAGTAAGCGGGTTAGTCGGATCCAAGGCGCCATTGGTAAAGCTGATTGTCGTTCCGCAGGATTGTGCGTCGTCCCATGGTTCACGCTCCGTCATGTCGAGAGAGTGGATCACTAGATTGGCAATGACAGGAACGTCACCGAAGGTTACAACGGAAGAGCCGTTACATAAAGTAAGTTCCAGCCCCGGTGTGGCAACGGTTATGACAGCCGCTCCCATCAGCTGGTCTTTGCTAAGCGGCGAGCAGGATCTGATAGATTGCTGATCGGAAGTCTTCAAGACAAATTCCAGCGGCCCCGGTGCCGCTTCCGATACAACAAACCAGTTTACGTAGTAGGCTCCGACCTGGTTCAGGTGAATGATGCCGGTATTATTATCATAGGAAATATCATTTATGTCGGATAGTTCAATTGTCCGTTCAAATACTAGAACACTATCCGGCGCGATTGTTGTACTGTTTTGTATGCTGCTTTGCAGATGCAGATAAACTGTGCTCATTATTTTCCTCCTAAATCTCTTACACTGCTTTTTAAACTAATGCCCGCTGATTTGCTGCGGATCGCTATCACTGTCACAGGAAATCGTAACGCTGGCCATCAGTTCCGTTGCCAGGACGCCAGCTAGAATAGTACTGTTATCTATCCCGACCAGCGTAAACTGAACCATCAGATAATCACCTACGGATATCGGAGCATTCAGGCCGGAGATTCTGGCACCCGCAAACGGCAGGTTCGTGGGGGAAAGATTATCTTTCCCGTGTGTGCCTAATAAGGTTATGATCGTCTCGATCAGATTTCCGCCGGCCTCAAGAATGTCCCCGAGGCTGGAAATAAACACATCGACAAGTGATAGTTCCGCCCATGGAATCGGACCCAGATCCAGATCGGATACCTTCTCCCAGACCACATCCCCGCCTAGGGCGTTGCTGCCGATGGCATTGCCTTTCCATAGAATGGCATGGACATGATGGTTTGAATCTGGTGTTGTCGTCTTCCATAGCCGGAAGACTTTGTTGTTCAGGATATCCGCATAATCATCGGGCAGAAAGGCACCAAGACCTAAGAGCTCCCCAGCGATATTGGCCAGTGTAGATATGACGGCAGCTACGGCGCTGACCAGCTCTAGGATCAGATTAAAAAGTGTAGTAAACACGCCCGCTATGGTATTAAAAACCGAGACATCAAGTGCTGCCAGGCAGTCTACCTTAGCGGCAAAAGAAGTGATGGTTCCGTCACGGGCAATGATCTGGGGATATGGCGGGCCGGCAATCAGACTTAATATCGGAATATCGGCTCCGGCCAGTGCTGGGACGATCCCGACGTTGGCATGGCCGATATAGGCATCTACCGACACTAGGCCTTCGTTTGACGTGGGTCCACAAATATCAGCAAGCGGTCCTAGCAAAGCGTTTAGGATCGTCCGGCAAGGGGCTAGAACAACATTCATGATCCCGTTCGCGACAAGACCCAAAATACCTCCCGGCATCCCGAACAGGCTTTCCAGTCCTTCACAGCTAAATACATCTGTAAGATTGTTGACTTCATTCTGGATCAGTGACAGCTGCAGCACTTCCAGAAGAATCGGAAAGGTCAGCGGGTTAGTAATATCAATACCGCCGCTGTTAAAGTTGATGATGGAGCCGGAGCCCGGAGGCGCGATGATGCCGCCTGAGCCGGAAGCACTTGCTTCAATGGAGTGTATGACTATGTTAGCCACAATATCAACATTTGCCAGTTGAATGTTTCCGGAAGAGAGGTTACGGACATATAGGCCGGTTTCAGGCAACTCTATTGTTACGATTGCGGAGCCGGATACTTCGTCGGTTAACAAAGACGAATTAGCCCGGTAATAATCCCCGTTCGAAGTTACCAAAGCAATCTCCGAACTGACCGTTGTCGGAGTCTCTACGACCGCGACGCTCCAGCTAACATAATAGACTCCTGTCGTGTGGAAGAGAAACATCCCCGTACTGTTGTCATAAGTGATGTTATCGGTATCGGACTCGACCAAAGCCTGATCAAACATAATGTTCCCGTTTGATAAAACAGCGGTATTTTTTGCGGTACTTTGAAGCTGTAAATAGATAGAACTCATGGATTCATCCTCCTGACATTGGTATTAGCAGCCCGCGCAACAGCATCGGTACCGCCTGAGACTGCCGGACAGTCAATGGCAACACTTGCCATTACATTGGTGGCAATTACGCCGGCCGCCAAGGTAATACTGTTTTCCCCGACAAGCTTGAACTGCACGAGCAAATAATCGCCAGCGGAAACCGGATAATTCAACCCTTTTATGCTGCCTGCCCGGAGCGGAATATTGGTCGGGGAAAGATGTCGTGCCCCCCGGCCGGTCAATAGGGCAAAGATCCAGCCTAACAGGCTGCTGGCGGCCGCAAAAATATCGCCGATGGTTGAAGCAAAGGTTTCCACCGGTGCCAGCCCCAGCCAGTCGACAGCTCCTAAGTCTAGCTCAGTTACCTTATGCCACTGAACATTGTTTCCGGCCTCGTCCGCACGATGCCACAAGATCGCATGGACATGATGATTGGTTTCCGTTAATCCCAAGCTTAACGGAGATAATACGAGTTCCCGCAAGCGATCGGCATAGTCTTCGGGAAGCGGAGAAAGCAGATTGTCAAACACCGAGGCCAGATCCCCCAGCGTGCTGCTGAACAGTTCCAGCGCGTTATTGACGTCGTTTATCTGGGTGTTGAGCACGTCGCCGGAGCCAGGCATGAGGTTAAGACAGGAAAAGTCAAAAGAGACAACACTGTCATATTCGGCAGCAAAGGCTGTGATCACACCGCCTTCAGCGAGAATCTGCGGCATAATAGGTCCGTCAAGTCCAAAGATCGGCACATCGAAGCCAGAAACTGAAGGAACTACTTCTGCCGACGCGTGATTCAGATAAACATCGGTTGACAGTAAACCGGCATCAGCGATTATCCCGGACAGAGTATGGTATGATGCATCTAGGTCGGAAACTGCCATTTGCAGGGCACTGATCACAGGCGCGATCCGGTTTGTTATCGCAAAAGCCCCCAGTACTCCGGAATTTAGATCCAGAAGTGCTTCCATGCCGCTGTTTGAACTTTGTTCCAGCAGTTGGGCAACCTGCTCCGAACGCCAGGAAATGTCCAGAAAATCAAGCAGGACTGGCCATGAAAAAGGATTGCATACCGGACAGTCAATTACGCCGTTTTGAAAGTTGATCGTTGAGCCGCATATTTTTGTCTGATTATTACCGCCGGTGATTTCGTCCATGTCAGTAGAATGAATTACTAGATTGGCGACCACCGGAACATTGCCCAAGGTGATTGCTTCCATACCGTTTGTTAGGACTAAATACCGGGGCTCCGTACCGACGGTTATGATAGCGGAACCGGTTACTTCATCTTTTATCAGGCTAGTATCTGAATTGATGATCTTCAGGTCGGTAGTCTGTAACAAGATCGAAACCGGGCCGCCGGATGTATCGGTTACGACAAACCAGTCTAAGTAGTATACGCCCTCCTTGTTAAACTGAATAATACCCGTAGTATTATCGTAGATGATTTCTGCGCTTTGAAGCTGCGAGACTATATAATCAAACCGAATGGGTTCGTATTCCCCAAGGGTTGTACCTTGTGCTGTGCTCTGAAGCTGAAGGTAAGCTGAACTCATTTTTTATCCTCCTTGCAATTACGTGGAATATATTCATTAATTTCAGTAATTGAAATGAATGTCTATATTAAAGTATGATTTTTTACAATAACGGTGATAATTCTGCTAATAAAAACTACTTACGACATAAAGCGATAAATAACCAGCACGGTAAATGTGTGAACAGTGATTAAGTCAGCATAAAACAACCTAACAAGAGCCGCGTAGCTTGCATTTTACCTATAAATCAATTATAATGTGAATATTATTCGCTTTCCAATTGATGGAAGATGCGAATTATTCCAAATATGAGGAGGGAAATTGATGAGTGATACGATTCAGATTCTGATTGCAATGAGTGTGTATATGCTAGTGGTGATCGGCATTGGTATTTTCTTTGCCAAACGAGCGAATAAAAGCTCGGAAAACTATTTTCTTGGCGGCCGGAGCCTAGGCCCGTGGGTTACGGCAATGAGTGCGGAAGCGTCGGATATGTCGGGGTGGCTGCTGATGGGCCTGCCGGGCGTTGCCTATTGGTGTGGCCTGGCGGAAGCGGCCTGGACGGCAATCGGCCTCGCCGCCGGTACATATGTCAACTGGCTAATTGTCTCTAAGAGACTGCGGCGTTACAGTGTAAAAGCGGGCAATGCCATAACGCTGCCGGAGTTTTTTTCCAATCGTTTCAAGGAAAAGAATAACATCCTGCTGACGATATCGGCGCTGTTTATCCTAGTGTTTTTTACTGTATATGCGGCAAGCTGTCTGGTAACATGCGGCAAGCTGTTTTCGACGCTATTTGGGACATCGTATGTCGTTATGATGGTACTTGGGGCAGTATTCGTGCTTATATATACGATAGTGGGCGGCTTTCTGGCAGAAAGCGCTTCGGACTTTATGCAGGCGATCGTCATGATCATCGCGCTGGTCGTGATCGTCGTAGCGGGAACGACTATGGCCGGCGGGCTTGGCTCAGTGCTGGAAAATGCCCGCTCTATCCCGGGCTTCTTGGAGTTTTTCGGGCTGGCTGTTCCGGTGGTGGATGGAAACGGCGTACAGCTTGTGCAGAATAACGCGCCGGTATTTGGCGAGGCGGCAAATTATGGGTTTATTTCGATTGTATCTATGCTGGCTTGGGGGCTAGGGTACTTTGGTATGCCGCAGGTGCTTCTGCGCTTTATGGCTATCCGTAAGGAAAGCGAGCTTACCCGTTCAAGGCGGATAGCCACTGTCTGGGTGGTGATTTCCCTGACGGTTGCGGTGTTTGTCGGGATAGTAGGCCGGACGCTGTATCCGACGCTGCTTGGTACGGCTTCGGAGGCGGAAAATATCTTTATTGAGCTTTCGCGTCATCTGCTGCCGCCGTTGCTGGCCGGCTTTGTCATGGCGGGCATCCTTGCGGCGACCATCAGTTCTTCGGATTCTTACCTGCTGATTTCGGCTTCGGCGTTTTCTAAGAATATTTATCAAGGGTTGATGAAGAAAAAGGCGACCGAGAAAGAAATAATGTGGGTTTCCCGTATCACGCTCGTTGTCATCGCCGCGATTGCGATCTTTATTGCCCGCGATGAGGACAGTGTGATCTTTACCATAGTTTCCTTTGCCTGGGCCGGGTTCGGCGCGACTTTTGGACCGCTGATGCTGATGTCGCTGTTCTGGAAGCGGATTAACCTGTCCGGGGCAATCGCCGGCATGATCGGCGGCGGGGCCATGGTATTTATCTGGAAGCTGGCAGTCCGTCCGTTAGGCGGGGCATGGGATGTCTATGAACTGCTGCCGGCATTTTTGTTTTCCTGTCTGCTGATCGTAATAGTGTCGCTGCTGACGGTGCCGCCGTCTAAGGAGATACAGGATGAGTTTGCGGCGGTCAGAACGGTTAAGGGGGTTTGAGACAGGATTTTTGGCCTAGATAATGCAAATATCTTAACAGACCGTCGCTTCCGCGGCGGTCTGTTTGCATGATAATATTTTGATAAACGTCAGGATATTACATGATATGCCATAACACGACAGCACATAGCAGAATATAATAAAATATGGAGGTATTATTTATGTATTCTGCGATGATAATAGAACGAAAATACCATGAGAAGAAAAAGCATCAGCTGGTTCCGCTTGTAATGCTGGCTTGCGGCATACTCATGCTCACATCCTGCAACCCGCTTCCGCAGCTTGATGCAAGCGCTTCCGCCGGGCTGTCTGGCAGTAACAGCAGCATCATGGAAGAGCGCTATGACAAGGATGATACCTGGGCGTTATACTGGTATCTATGCGGCAGCGACCTAGAATCGCGGGGCGGGTTCGGCACGGCAGATCTGGAGGAGTTGCTGAACGCAAAGCTTCCTGATAATATTACAGTGGTTGTGGAGACCGGCGGTACCTTGAAATGGCATAGCAGTATCGATGCTAGGAGTAACAGCCGCTATGTATATGACAGCAAGGGCTGGCGGCTTCTGGAAAAGAGTGTTTCACAGAATATGGGGGATGATAAAACGCTGGAATCATTTTTGCGGTTCTGTAACATGAACTATCCGGCCGACCATAAGGCGGTGATTTTATGGGATCACGGTGGCGGGAGCACATCGGGAGTAGTGTTTGATGAGCGGTTTTCCTATGACTCGTTAAGCCTGCCGGAAATACGTGAGGCTTTTGAAGCAGTCAGCGCCCCGTCGAAGAGCTCGCCGCCCTATGAGTTAATCGGCTTTGATGCCTGTCTGATGGCTACTGTGGATATGGTGGCGGCTTTAAACGGTTTCGGGCGTTTTATGGTAGCCTCACAGGAGTCGGAGCCGGCCAACGGCTGGGACTACGAGGCACTTTTTGAAGCCTTGGCCGACGATACCGGCATGAATGGAGCCAGGCTGGGCAAGGAAATCTGCGATTCTTTTTATGCGGCCTGTGAGGAAATGGGAACCGGCAGTACAGCCACGCTGTCCGTCACGGATTTAAGCTGTGCGGATGAACTGAGAGAGGCATATGACAACGTCGGGGCTGAAGCATTGTTGAATGCCTGTATGGCGTCCGATTATATCAATAAGTTTGGGCGGGCTGCCAGAGCGGCGGAAAGTTTTGAGCCGAATAACCCGCAGGAAGGTTATACTAATATGGTGGATATGGCTGATCTGGTCAGAAAGTGTCAGGAGAGCGGCTTGCTGCCGGAGTATGGACAGCAGTTGCTGGATATCCTAGATGAAAGTGTAGTTTATCGGGTTAACGGTCCGTACCGAAACAGATCCGGCGGGCTTTCCTGCTATTACAGCTATGACAGCAGTTACCGGGATTTTGCGGCTTTTGAGGCATTGGCACCGGATAGCCCGTTTTACTGGTTCTACGAATATTCCATTACAGGTGATCTTTCGCAGGATGGACAGGAGGTATTACAGTCGTGGGTGACCGATACATCTAAAGAAACTGACTGGGTGCCTAGGATAATTATTCCCGGAAGGGTGGAGACTCCGGAAGACATGGAGCTGAATAATTATCCGGTTTCCGTCTCGGACACTGGCTATGCCGTGCTGGAACTGGGCGTGGCTACGGCCGGTAAGCTGGTAGATGTTTACTGTAGCCTAGCATATTATTATGAAGCGGAAGATCTGATTGTTTTTCTGGGCATGGATAATGATCTGATCAGAGATTGGGAAGATGGTGTTTTTACCGATAATTTCCGCGGTGTATGGGGAAGCATTGACGGTGCGGCCGTATATATGAATGTCATTGACGTCGATGATGACTATCATCTTTATGCGGTGCCGATCCTGCTGAACGGTGAAGAGTATTCGCTCCGGGTCAGTTTTTCCTATGAAACACAGAAATTCGAGATCCTGGGTGCCAGAAAAGGACTGCATCAAAACGGTATGTCGGAAAAGAATCTACGCAGGCTTGTACCTGGCGATGTGGTTGAACCCGTTTTATATATGCTTCAGAGTGAAAGCTTTGAATTTGAAGAAGTTGTGTTCGATAAAGTCACTGTAACGGAGCAGACCAGATTTGCCGAAGTGGAGCTGGGTGACGGGACGTTTTATTATATGTTCGAAATGATTGATGTACAGAACAACAGTTATTTTTCCGAAGTCGTGAAGTTCGAGGTATTAGGCGAGGATATCGACATTATTAATGAATAGCTATTTGCTATTTGTTTTATGGTTGATTTTATTACCTTGGTTTTTATTGATTTTTGATATATCATTGATCATCTGCTGCAGATAAGTCAGCTGTCCTATATCTAAACCATAAAGCTTATCAACTATCTGGGCAATAATTTCCGGATGTTCTTCACTGTCATTAAAAAAATCTTTGGGATGTACATTTAGAGCCTCGCACATATGGAAGAAGTATAACATCCTTGGTAGCTGACGACTTTTATGGTTGGCGATTTTTGATATATATCCGCTGGATGTATCTATTGAATAGGAAAATTCTTTTAGGGTACTATTATGTTTGTCTAGGTGTATTTTAAGGTATTTGTTAAGTTGATTTTTAAACAATACCTCATATTCGTGTTTTTCTGCCATAGTTTATTCCCATCTGCGGCTCTGCCGCACTCAAAATCAATAGTTGAAATTCTTTATATTAGTTATTTTAATATATAGCATGCCCATTGCTGTATCTTTTACGGATAATACTATTATAATGAATACCCGTTGTAGATAACAGCATTAAACTGTTGTATACTATAAAAAAACGAAAGCGGGGAAACCCATTATGCAGCAGAATAATTACAAGAAATTACCAAAGAAAATCAATAATAATAATCTTTTAGCAGCAGCAGTCATATTTTTTTTCTTGGCGGTTTTTATCAGTTCCAGATATATTCCGGATCCGCTGCCGTCTGAGATCAAGGCTTATTTACAAAATGAGGGATATGAAGTAGACGATGTCGAGTTTACTTGCATTACAAAAAACAAGGTATTCGGTTATGGGGTTTATCGTTCAAGCCGGCCAATTTTATATGAGAATGTACCGATCACTAAGTGGAAGGTCTATTCGACTAATTTCTATGTGGGAACTAAATATGTCGTAGTGCCCGCCGAGTGAAATTAATCAGCGGTTCCATGAGCCAGCAGGAACTGCTTATGGGTTTCAATATAGGAACCCAGCAGATGGATGCCGTCATGCGTATAGCCTTCATGGAGATTTCCTTCATCGTCACACATTACTTCATTGACGTCAATATAAAAAACATGCTGATTATCGGCCAAGGTGGCAATGGCGCGGTTTCGGGCTTCAATATTACTGTTATTATAGATGGCATCCCCGTCGCTTTTATCCTTAGAAACCTTCATGACTCCTTGGACAAAGATAATAGCGCCCGGTTCCAATTCTCGCAGTTTATTTACCACATCGCGGTAGGTTTCCGTAAAGTTTTCCGTTGTTCCCCTGCCCAGCTCGTTGATGCCTACTGAAAGGTATATTTTGCTATAATCTTTGGCTTGCAACAAACTTTCTACATTTTCGTTGCCTCCGATGTCACCGTCAAATATCTTGTGAACCGTCAGTGCCGTGGCGCATAAAAAGTCGCCGTGTTCCGAGATGCTGCTGTAATCGCAAAGGCCGACGGTCCGGGAATCACCGATAAAAAGCGCATCATCAAAATAACTCTCGTCTACCGTAACAAATTCATATGTCGCGGCGCGTTCGACGCCGGCACTGCCATATATATCCACGGAAATATAATTCTGTGCTTCCTCCTTAGTAGTGCTTCGCAGAGGCTTGATTTCAGCTGGTTCATTCAGGTCTGTTATTACCGGTCCGTCCTTGTTGTCAGAGGCCGGACCGGTTAGGAGAGTAGTGACGGCTAAGGTAGATTCAATAGCCTGATTGACAGGTAAGCTTTTTTCTTCCGGCTGGTCTTGGTTATAATCAGTTATGATATTTAAATCAGAAGGAGTTATATCAGCCGTTAAAACGGAGGCCGGCCATATTTTCTTGCTTTCAGACGGCACAAAGAACATCATCCACGGGTATCTGTTCTCGTTGACACCTTGGAAAACTAGGGTCAGCATCGGCATTTGTGAATAATGATAGGGCTGTTCTCTATAGATATTATCTTTTCCGGCCAAGGCGAACATTGTCAAAATAAGGGCAGAACTGGCTATAAGCAGCAACGTGGGAGCTTTTCTAAAATAAGTTTTCATGTGTCCCTCCAAATTAAAAATTAAGATAAACAAAAGGGTTTCCGCCCTGGCTAGCCACAAAATACACGCTGAGCCAGAATATTGCCAGTAAAGAGAGGATAGTAGCGATATTTCGCTTGTGCTTTTGATAATAGTCAAAGACCCACGGGATGCACAGCAGGCTTCCGGCGATGAACAGGACGCCATAGTCTTGCAGGCAGTTCAGATAATCGCGCTGGTTTATATAACCGGCGGCCTTGCCGAAGAAAGGAAAAAGTCTGCCCAGATATATGGCCAGCTGCCCCAAGTCTTTGATGGCAAAAATGACCCATGTCAAAGGTATGACCAAAAGCATATATAGATTACCGATCAAAGGAAGGCGCTGCAGGACTTTTCCGATCCACAGTTTTTCAACCACGATCAGGATGCCCAATACAGTTCCCCAGATTACGTAGTTGAGTCCGCTGCCGTGCCAGATACCTGTCAGGAGCCATACGGCCATCAGATTAACAGCCAGCCGTCCGCGCCCCGTCCGGCTGCCGCCCATGGGAATATAGACATAGTCCCGGAACCAGCTGCCTAGGCTTATATGCCAGCGGCGGTAAAAATCGCTGACTGACCTTGCCGCATAAGGATGATTAAAATTCTGGATAAACTGAAAACCCGCCATCATCCCGATGCCTGCCGCCATCAGCGAATACCCCCAGAAATCAAAATACAGCTGCAGGGAGTAAGCCGCCATGCCCAGCCAAGCCATAGGAGTGGAGATGCTGGCAAAGCCCACATTCTGGATGTCGTTCCACACAATAACCAGCCGGTCGGCCAGCAGGATCTTCATCCCGAAACCAAGGATAAAGTATTTAAATCCGTCTTCGATATTAGGCAGCCGGTATTCCCTAGGATAGTCAAACTCCCCTTCACCATACCGCATGATCGGCCCGGAAAGCACCTGCGGAAACATACAGAAGTACAGGGCTACATCCCGGAAGGACGGTTTGTCCCGGATCTCTCCCCGTAGCAGGTCGGCTTGGTACGAGATCATTCGGAACAGGTAAAAGCTGATTCCCAGCGGCAGCAGGCTGCTGTCAACAGTGATGCTCAGTCCCTTAAATACGGCCAACAGCAGCACATCTAGGATGATAGCAGTGATCAGAACATATTTTTTATGCGGCTTCCGGCCCAGCAAATAATTCACCACGATGGCCGCCATAAGCAAAGGCAGGAATGTCAGCTCGCCGAAGGCATAAAAAACCAGACTGGCAAGTAACAAGACCGTTTCCCGGAACCGTCGCGGTACAAGGTAAAACAATATCAGAAAAACCGGTAAAAACCTAAAGATAAACTCCATTCCCGCAAAATTAACCATAACATCCCCCGCAAAAATCATTTATGCTATCAACCGATAGCTAGAATTGAACCGGATCCACCGCTGTAGTCAGGATATCCATCCGGTATTCCGGAAACTGATCCAGCAGTTCATCCAGGCATAAAACCGTGTTATCTACCGTGTCATGTGCCAAGAACACGATTTTGTTTCTTCCTAGGGTACTGGCGACACCCATCTCTATCAGTCGTTCCGGCAAAACCTCACGGTTCAGGGCATCTTCCAAGCCGGCATTCCAATCAAAGTAAACATAGCCCCTGGCAGTCATTTCACTGACAATGTCATCATATACCGTCTTATTGTAGGCATTGATGCTCCCGCCGGGAAAGCGGAACAGATCGGTAGTGGTTCCGGTGACATCCTGCACGGTCTGCCTGGCCTTTTCAAAATCGTCAAGATAACTTTCAGCATTTTGGTAAAGGCTGCCGTAATCATGAACGTCGCAGTGGATGCCGATTGCATGGCCTTCCGCCACAATCCTTCTGGTGATGTCCGGATAGCGGCGGACATATTCGCCGATGACAAAAAAGGTTGCTTTAACATTATTTTCCTCCAGAATATCCAGTATCTTTTCCGTATTTTCTCCGTCCGGGCCATCGTCGAACGTCAGATACATGGACTTGGGCTCACAGAAAGATTTTATTCCTTGTGCGATACCGTCCGCAACCTGTGCCTGATATGCCGGATCAAGCAACAGTTGCCGTTCCGTGCGATTGGATAAGAAGCCGCTTTCAATCAGACAGGCGGGCATGACAGTATTGTTTGTGACATAAAACTCGGATTCATCCCATAGATTGCGGGAACTTGCCCCGGTGCTTTCCATGGTCCGCTGATTGATGATCTGGGCCAGCCGCTTGCTGTTCCGGGAGGAATCGGCCCCATGGTACCAGACCTCAATGCCGGCGGCGTCGGTTCCTTCATAAGCATTCTGGTGGATGCTGACGAAGGCATCACCCTGATAATAATTGGCTTTTTCCACTCGTTCCTCGACGGTCATGTCGATATCTTCCGAACGTGTCATAATAACCTGATAACCGTCATTGGTCAGCTGTGTGGCTAACAATGTGGCGATTGCTAAGTTAATATCTTTTTCCGCTATTCCGTCCCTTACACAGCCGCTGTCCGCCCCGCCGTGTCCCGGATCCAAAATGATCCGCGGAACGCCGGGAATACTGGGAATTATTTCATAAGGCGGTACAGGAACTGCGGCAGCGACTTCTTTTTTGGTGTCGGCCCAAGCTTCCGGGATAGCTGGCATGGCAGGTACGGCGACAGAAGTGACGTCAGTAGCTGCCGGGGCGGCAGGCAGGCCTGCCGTCCTTATCCAATATAGGCCGCCGCTTACTGTGGTTATGATAAGTGTCAAGGCGAGGACGATAGTAATAAAAATATGTAAACGATTACTCTTATTTTTCAGCCGGTAAACTTTAACGGCGACCCCCATGGGGTGATCTGAATAAATAACCGGTATGCTTTTGTTCATCTGTGTCCTCCTGCCTGTTGCTTTACGGTGTTCTGGCTGGCAGTTGTGAGGGCATGGTTTTCTATAAAAATAACCCTTGTATAATCCACTCGACTACTGTCGATTTATAGATTACACAAGAGCTGCATCAAAAGATCATCTTATTTGTATCAGATTAACATATTTGTTGCATCAAATTTGCATCAATTCATTTACGTATTTTTTACGATTCAGAAGTTTGTTAATAAATTTGTATTTAATCAGTTAGTAATCTTAAGAAACAGCTCATTGATCCCCTCATAAAACCCGATCGTCACAACCGTTTTTTCCTCTCCCGCGCCGGAAAACATATATTTCTTAAAATACGGCGTAGTTTCCAGCAGCGGGTTTTCTGTCTCATACGGTACCGACGGCCGGAGCCCCATATATTCCTGCCACTTTTCAATTATCTCGTCCGGGTTGAGATCTCCCCATTTCAGTTCGGTACGCACATAAAATTCGTAGATCTTGCCGCTGTCCGCATCGATATAGAGATCAAGCACCCGGTTCTGCCGGTTATAATTGGACTGGCTGTCGGATAAATTGATCTTCCAGACGGCCACGCTGTTACGCGGCTCCAGGATATCGATGGCTGAATAAAGCAGGGTGTCATAGGAGTGCCGATCCACTTCCCGGACTTCATCAGGCAGGATGCCCAGTTCCTTTAACGCGGCAATTTCCCGGTTACAAGTTTCAAAGATCTGGTCATCGGTGATTTCCCGGCCGGAAGGACCACGGCGGTTCACCACGAAAGCATAGCTGCCCCCCAGTTCCTGGTAATCGGGATCCGGAACCTGGCTGCCGGTCAGGGCGCTTAAGTCACTTTCCGGCAATACTTGGCTGCTCAGACTTTCGGACAGAATATATAGTTTGTCATTATTGCTCAAGGTGTAGAGATAGCCCTCATCAGTGTTTTCCGTTGCTAATTCATAGGATCTTCCTAAAATCAAGCGATCCTGGTATGTGGCCAAGGCTTCCGGCCCCCAGACGGAGATGATGACGGTCAGGATGACAAAGAGTAAAAAGGATATATTTAAAATAGATTTTCTCATAATTCCTCCATGTTTTCCGCCCAGAGAACAAAACTGATACAGGAGCCTTCGCCCGGAGTACTTTCGATCTCCAGCCGGCTGTCGTGAAGCAACAGGATCTCAGAACACAGCGCCAAGCCGAGACCGGCGCCGTTTTTGCTTCTAGCGCGGGACTTGTCCACCATATAAAAGGCCTGCGTGATTTTAGCCTGTTCTTCCAAAGGAATCCCGACGCCATGATCACGGACGGCAAAACGGTAACCGCCTTCCTCCCGGCGGCCGGTTATTTCAATGAGGCTGCCCGGTTCGGAAGCTTTGCCGGCATTATCGATCAGATTAACCATAACGGTTTTGATGAGGTGGCTTTCTGCCCGCACCATGGCGGGCTCATTCTGGAACTGATAGATCAGCCGGTCGTCGGTGCCGAACATATCGCGCAGGTAAAGGAAAAATGAATCTGCCGGCACCATCTGAAAATCGGTTTCCAGCCGCTTGGTCACGATGATATCCAGAAGCCGGAAGGACATGGCCTCCAGCCGCTTGCCCTCAGTGTAGATATAGTTAGCTGATAAAAAGCTTTTCTCTTCATTAAGCTTGCGGGAGCGCAGCATGTCTGCATAACCGATGATGGAAGTAAGCGGTGTTTTCAGCTCATGGGCAAAGGCGGCTACGAAGTCTTCCCGGGCTTTTAGCTCGGCTTCCAGTTTGTTAATGTTCTCCTCTAGGGAATTGGCCATTTTGTTGAAATCACTGGTTAGCTGGCCTAGTTCGTCATTGCTGACCTGTCTGGCCCGGTAATCATAATTCCCTGTTGCCATTCGGCGGGTGGCTCTGGTCAGCAGGCGAATCGGCTTCGTCAGCCAGGAAGCAATAAAGTTCATGATTACAGTACCTAAGACCAGCATAAATAAAGTCACCCGGCGGTAAACGGAAAACCCCAGCGCCCGTTCCCGGAACACCTCGGAGACATCCTTCATGGTCTCCAGATAAAGAATCCGGTCAAGGGCGTTTACAGTGACCCCGGTCTGGACATAGTAGCTGCCGTCCCGCTCAATGACCTGATAGGTCTTGGTATTTTCATTAGTTTTCTGTAAGAGGTCGTTTCCGGTGACAAAGCTGTCATTAGCATATAAGACCTCTTTTTGTTCATCGCTCAGACGGATCAGGCGTCCGGTGCTGTGTCCCCCGGTCGCAAGGTTGGCGGCGATCTGTTCAATAGAACTGTTGGAAAGCACGTCGTATTTGGCCGGGACGTTCAAGGCAGCCGTCTCAAAGGCAAAGCCAAGGATGCTGTTTTCGTCCAGAGCCTGATTGACCTCTCGGTTAAGGGAGGTCTCAAAGACAAAGTTGACAAAATAATAGCCGCTGAATCCGAGCGCGATAGCTAGAACAATGATAGTGTGCAGCAGCAGTTTGATGGAAAATTTCATCGCAGTCTCCATTCTAGAGTTCTAGGCGGTACCCTACCTTGTATACGGCAATCAGACTATTTTCCCAGCCCAGTTTTTTCCGCAGGCGCTGGACATGGAGGTCAAGGGTACGGCTGTCGCCATAGTAATCTTCTTCCCAGACCTTTTCATACAACATCTCGCGAAAGAGAGCAATATTTTTGTTGCGGATGAATAAGACCAAGAGACCAAACTCCTTGTTGGTTAGTTCTACCGGCCGGCCGGCCTTGGTCACCCGGCGCGCCTCCACATCGACCACGATGTCCCGGAAGGTGAGCTTGCTGTCGGCTTTGTTATAGCGGCGCAGTACGGCCTCGACCCGGGCGACCAGTTCCACTACGTCGAACGGCTTTACCAGATAATCGTCGGCACCCAGTTTTAGGCCTTTGACACGGTCCTTGACTTCATGCTTGGCGGTAATAAAAATAACCGGTATCTTCATCGGCCGGATATATTCGATAATGTCATAGCCATCGGCTCCCGGAAGCATGACATCAAGTAATATCAAGTCATAAGCGCCCCGCTCGATCTTATCAATCGCCTCCAGTCCGTCCTGTACTGATGTACAGTGATAGCCGGCGGCTGTCAGATTCAGATCGATCAGGTCACATATGGATTTTTCGTCATCTACAATCAATATTTTTATCATAACAGCTCCTTTTGAGTATTATTATTAAGTTGTTTCATCAGGCCATCCCCAGTATGAGTGGGCATTTTGTATCAGGTCGGTCATAGTCGTATCGTCGCTGCAGCGGTACAGGTTTTTCAGCTCGGTATCGGCAGAAAAGCCATCGGTTCTTTGATAATAAATGCTGTAATCAGTTTGTATAATCATATGTCCGACGCTGTTTTCATAACTATAGCGCGCTAGGACGGCAATATCCCGCATGCCGTCGCCGTCGATATCCCGCCAGGCCATACCTTTTAAGGCATAGAGGTTATCATACTCGCCCATGGGCTGAAGGCTCCAGACGATATCCCCCTGTTCGTCAACCAGATAGATCATGAAGATATCATAATCGGCCATGGAATAAAAGCCCGGCACGACTTCCAGCTGCCCTAGCTTTTCAAACTGCCGGGTATAGTGCTGTTCAGTGATGATCTGTAGCCCTTTTTGTTTCAGTTCAGCAAGGGTGGTGGCGGTGTATAAAAATTCCGTAGAATAGCGGTCCCTCACATAGGAGATGATCATTTTGATGCTTTTGTTCATACTAAAGCGGTTTATCCTGTCTGAAATACGGTAATCCCGGTAAAAGCCAGTGCTGTTTTGAAACAGGACGTCGCCGACTTTGTAAAATTTGCCGGAATAATCACCCGACCGGTTCATGCAATAGGTGATAAGGCCGATGTCGGTCAGTCCGTCCCGGTTCATGTCCAGAAAGGAGACGGCGGCAATCCTTTGGTTATACTGTAGCAGTTCACCGGGGTTGCGGTTATTGGTTTCGAGCTGATCGGTTTTGTAGACGATATTGCCGTCTTTGTCGGCAAGAAATAATGCAAGCCGCATGTATTGGCGGTCAAAGGCGGGAATAAAAGATGCTTCGCCGCAGGATAGGATCTGGATGGGAAAAATCTGGTCTTCAATAACCCGAAAACCAGCAGCATCAATGTCATCTGCCGTTTTAATGCCGTCAAAACGCTGGCGGTAATCCTGATATTCCTGAAGCAAAAGATCGGTATCATCCGCAGCTGAGACTTTATAATATGAAGCCGGGCTGCTTAAGAAGGTGAAGAGCAGCAGGAGAGCGATTATGAAAGAAAGGATGGGGCGGTTGATTATTTTCAAAGGATTACCCCTTTCTGTTTTCTATAGCCGTGAGGGCGCGATTAATATCGGTTAATTCGACTATAGCAAATCGGGGGGTGTTTTTCAAGGAAAGATTGATTTTTTAATGTAGTAGATATTGCTCGTGTCAAGGTAGATCATCAGTCCGTTTTATTAACGCATCAGACTGTCAATAACGGCATTTACGGTGGTGATTCTATCAGCCTTATAAGCGTTGGCACCGCAAAACAGCAGTGCTTCTTCGACATTGCCGGTTGCCGCCGCAATCAGCCGCTCCGTGATACAATAAGGAATGGCGGCAGGCTGGCAGTTTTTTAGGCATTGGTGGCAGCGTCCTGGCGGCAGCGTCTGGCCATCCCGTACCTTCTTCATAAAACGGTTCACGATGGCCCGGCCCGGCATGCCGACCGGACTTTTGACGATAGCGATGTCCGATGCTTCCGCGCGGAGATAGGCCTGCTTATAGGCAGGATGCGCATCACATTCGACCGTGGTCACAAAGGCAGTACCGACCTGAACGCCCGCCGCGCCCAGAGCGAAGGCTTCATGGACTTGCTCCCGGCTGTCGATGCCGCCGGCAACTATCACCGGGATCCGCTGTCCGAACCGGTTTTCATACTGGCCGGTCAGCTGGATGATCTTGGTTATCTCCAGATCATATTCGGTTTTACTGTAAAAATTCAGCTGGTCGTCGGAAAAGCCCAGATGGCCGCCGGCCAAGGGTCCTTCGATAACTATGAAATCAGCTGTCCGCTGGTATTTTCTTTCCCAGTACTTAAGGATTGTCGAGGCTGACCTTTCCGTCGAGACAATCGGCGCGATGAGGGTACGGCTATCCTTGACATAGGCGGGAAGATCGACCGGCAAGCCGGAGCCGGAGACAATCACGTCCGCGCCGGCCGCTACCGCTGCTCGTACATATTCTTCATAATATTTTAAAGCCACCATCATATTAAAGCCGACAATGCCGCCGTCGGCGATTCCCCGTGCCTTGGCAAGTTCCTTGCCGATAGCCCGGATATTGGCCGCTTTGGTATCGGTATCAAAATCAGCTTCCCGGAAACCGATCTGAGCGGAAGAGATTAAACCGATGCCGCCGGCTTTGGCCACCGTGCCGGCCAGTCCGCCCAGACTGATGCCGACCCCCATGCCGCCTTGGACAATCGGTATTTTAGCAATTAAATCCCCTATTTTAAGCTCATCATATTTCATTGTCCGGCCGCCTTTCCGACGACAAAGATCATTTCCGCCTGCACAACGGTCTTGCCGTCCACACTTGCCGTTGCCTGGCCGACGCCGATCGGCCCCTTTTCCCGGATAACCCGGACATCCAGCTTGACCTTGTCCCCGGGCACGATCTTTCCTTTGAAGCGACATTTCTGTACGCCGCCGAAGTAAGCGGTTTTGCCTCTATTACTAGGTTTACTCAGTATAATCACCGCGCCCACCTGAGCCAGTGCTTCCAGCGCCAAGACTCCCGGCATAACCGGCTCATCGGGAAAATGCCCCGGAAAGTAATCTTCGCGGTAGGTAACACATTTATAGCCTACGGCATACACGCCCGGCTCATAATCTTCAATATAGTCCACCAGCAAGAAAGGATGGCGGTGGGGGATGATCTTCTGGATTTCTTTAATAGTTAAATAATTCATTTGCTGTCCTCTGTTTCGTGGAATCCGTGTGCTAGATTTTGGAATCTAGGCTTAGCTAAATTATTAGTTTGATTATAAAATTAAATATTTTGACACTAAAAGTATATCATAAATATTAACGTTGTCAATGAATTTATTTTAGGAATGATTTTAAGTCTGCGTTTCACATGGTGTGGTTTTTAATGATTCTGTTAATTTGATTTTGCATAAATTTTACAAAAAGGAATTATTTTGTTGACCAATGAGCATAATATAGTATTATAAAGAAAACCCATCACTTTTAATTTGGGAATCAATAGAACAAATTTTGACAGATTGTCAGTTATTGTAGTAAATATATGATTATGGTAAAGCAAAATATATCTAATTAAAGCCAATAATCTACAATCTCACCGGCGCTGGAAGTTCCTTGGTTTCACCGGGGAGAATCATGATGCTGATATCAGAAAAAGTACTGCCCAGCCATACAGCAATGGCTGATGGGTTATATACATACTGGCTGTCAGCAGAGAAAACCAGGCGACGGTAGGCGGTAAGATACTGGGCGATTTCGCCGTTTGTGGCATACCAGATATTCGCCTTATGTCCGACCTGACTGATAAAAGTTTCCATATGATCCCAATTATCATTCTGCGCAAATTCATAGCTATGCCCCCAGAGGTAAAACAGCCGAGCCGGACCGTCCGGTGAAAAAATCAAGTCTTCGCTGAGGAACTGCTCCGCCAGCCGGAAAAGATTTTCGTCGTCATGGTGGCAGGTGGGGTGCCATCTGAGCAAGTCATCCGGCAGCCGAAAAGTCCCAGTTGATGCAATCGTGCGTGCGTAAGCCAGTCCACATTGACGGGCGGCTTCAACGATTGATGTTTCGTCCGCCCCGAAGGCATAGGCATAGCCGGTTACTGGACTACCAGTAAGTTGCTCCACTTCCCGGCGACTGGTCAGAATCTCTTCCATGCAGCGGGCCGGATCCATCCCCCACAGTGCCATATGGTATTGGCCGTGGGCGGCCATTTCATGGCCCTGATAGAGCGGCTTAAGCTGCTGCGCCGACAGTTTATCGTGCGCTACTGTTTTCTTGCCGGCGGATACTGTGCCATGCTCGCCGAAAAGCCCCGGATTGAGATTAAAAGTCGCCTTTACCCCATAGCGGTTCAGGATTTTTAACAGCCGGATATCCTGAGTGACGCCGTCGTCATAACTCAAGGTCAGTGTTCTTTTTTTTCCCTCCGGCCAAAGTAGCCGGTCATATATGTGTCTGCTCATCTTAATCTCCTGTACGTTTTATTAATGTGCATGCTAAGGATAAAGGTGTCCTTTTAAGCACTAGCCATTTATGCCTCATCCTTCTTACGGCGGGATACCACTACAAAGAATATCAGCGCACCCAACATCAACAAGCCGCAGATATCAAATACGATCCGGTATCCGGCGATGCCGGCAAGCTGGCCGATAATCAGTCCGCCCAGCATCGGTCCGATGCCCTGGCCGACATCGCCGCCCAGATAATAGGTGCTGGTGGCAACCCCGGTTTTTTCTCGGCCGACCCGATTGATACAGCCAGCTTGAAGGGACGGCTGCGCTGCACCCTGGCCCAGGGAACGCAGGGCACCGGTCAGCAGGATGAGCGGCAAGCTGGCGCTGCGACCGAGTATGAACAGAGAGCTGGCTGTCACCAGCAGTCCCGGCAGGACGGTATAGTGCAGTCCTTTCTTGTCCATCAGCTTCCCGGAAAATGGCCGCACCACAAATAACACAGCGGCGCAGACGGTAAAGTAAACGCTGACGCCGGTAATGCCGAGGTTTTCCGCATATAGTACCAGATAGGCGGCAATGATTCCGTTCGTAAAGGAAAAGGTGCTGGCCACAAAGGTATATGGCAAGGCTTTGACGGCAATCACATCGCTCCAGGACAGCCGCTTTTTAGAATCTTTAGGGGAGAACGCTTTGCGGGCTTGCTCGCTTTGTTCCTGAAAGGCAAACAACAGGAAAAAGGCCACTACTGTCAATACCGCCGCGGCAAGAAAGGTCGCCGGCATGCCGATCTGTTCGGTAATCATCAAGCCGATCCCCGGGGCAACCGCTGAGGCCACTACCATGCCCGTGCCCTGATAGCCGATGCCTTCACCCATCCGCCCAGCCGGAATGTAGCGGGATGCCAGCGCGATCTGAGCCGTTCCGCCGATGGCAAAACCGATACCGTGCAGAACTCGGAAGAAAATGATCAGCGGGATGCTGGTGGTCAGTATAAAGCCGACTAAGCCGACGGTCATAAAAATATTGCTTAATTTTAACAAGCGGACGTTATTCAGCCGATCCGCCATGATCCCGCAAAACGGCCGGCAGACCAGCGAGGTCAGCGAGAACAGGCCGACAATAAAGCCAGCCAGGGAAATATCAGTACCAAAGCTGACCAGATACTTTGACAGAACTGTGGCAATCATATAAAAGGAAAATGCGTTGAAGGTATTGATAATAAGTATAAAAATATACGGACGGTTCCAAAGTTTTGTTTGTTCCATATTGCCCCCCTGTCCGTTTTGCGGACTCAAGTCAGTAATTAAGAGTATTATTCTTTCGTAAAATCATTCATATAAAAGCCGCCGATATACTGACATGACCGGTAAATCGGCGGCTTCTCGTGTTCTTATAGAAAATTGTTTGATTACTTAGCGGCCAGCCATTCGTCTAACTGACGTTGTTTCTCCGCAATAATGGTATCTACGCCGGCATCTTTCAGTGCCTGTTGGAAGACCGGCAGGGTTTCGTCAATATTGCTTTCCGCGTACATCAGCGGCATATAGTACTGGGCAACCACGTTGGCACAGGCGGTCATCTCATTGGCCACTGCCGTTGAATCGAACTGGAAGCCTAAGGCCAGCGATTTATTGGCGACGCGGTTCTTTTCTTTCATTTGGGCATAGACATCGGGCTGTTCATGGCTCCAGGTCTCGCATAACATGACATTCGGCCATACTGCCATGCTGGCGGCCGGCCAGTTCACGTCGGCCATACCTTTGCCTTCCGGATATTCCATCTGGCCGTTTTCATTGATGACATATTCTTTGCCTTCAATGCCGTTGGCGACTAACTGTGCCGCTACCGGATCGGAATACAGTACGCCGAGGACTCTCATGGCAGCCGCGGGGTCTTCACAGAAAGAGCTGATATGCCACATATAGGTGGTGACGTCGCCGCTGGTTGCCAGCGGTTCGGTAACGGCGGATCCGACCACATCCAACTGATTCTGAGCCCCTGAAGAGGCGATGCCGACCTGGGCATCCCAGCTGTAACCAGGGGTTCCGTCAACGATACCGGCCTGGAGATTAAGAAGCGTCGGGCTGGAATTGCTTAACGGATCAGGGCTGATTAAGTCATTTTCTTTCCAGATCTTAACGTTTTCCAAGAAATTAAGGAAGTAATCCGATTCGTAGTAATTCTCCACCGTTGTGCTTTCGGTCGGATTGGTCAGTACTCCTAAGAAGTTGGTATCACCGAAATAGTCGATGTCTTTGGGGATCCAGTAGGTTTCAGTAGAACCGGGGATAAAATACTTGTCCGGGCTGGCCTGCTTCATAGCCAGCATGGCTTCGGTCATCGAATCCAGATCATTTACTTGGCTCCAGTCGATACCGGCGGCTTCGGATGTAGACCGCTGAACCATATACAGATTCTCGCTGCACCATGCATAAACGGAAGGGGTGCCATATAAGGCATCGCCGACCCGGGCGCAGTCCAGATATTCTTCAAAACCTTCGAACTGAGCCAGGACGTCCTGCCCGTCCGATTCTAGGAGATCGTCCAGCGGAATAATCTGGCCGTTCGCGACCAAGTTGCTGATTGAGGTATACCAGAAAGAGGTAAATAAATCCAAGGCGTCATCGCCGCCGGTCAACATCAGGTTGGTCTGGGTGACTAGGTTACCAAACTCAATACCGACCAGATCCACTTCGGCGCCGGCCTTTTCCCGCATGATAACGTTTAACTTTTCTTCGATTTCCGCTTCGTCGCTGCTACCGAATACAATATGGTAGTTCATTCGGATGACCGGATATTCACCCGCTGATGCAGAATTATCTTCTGCTGCGGTTCCTTCCGCTGCGCCGGCATCCGAGGCAGTCTGACCATCGGCGGTGTCATTGGTGCCGGTATCGCCGCCGGTATTGCCGCAGCCAGCCAGCAGACTGATGATCATACAGGTCCCTAGCAGCAAGGCAACGGTTTTTTGATAAAACTTTGCTTTCATAATTGTCCTCCTATGGTGATATTTTATTTGATTCTTGTTGACTGACTTAATGGTAACAAAGTCAGAAATCAAGATGCTATCGTTTTTCTGACATAAATCATTGATTTTCTGCTACGGTCACTTGCTAAGGTACGCTCCAGATAGAAAGAAACCGCAAAGAGCATCAAAATCACTTTTTCACAGAAATCTGATAATACACAGCAGAAATCCGATAGCATCGGCACTGGCAATAATAGTATCCTAGGTATAGTATGAACAGATTAGGAGGAAACATTTATTTATGAGGAAAAAAAGTGCGATTCATAGATTCAGACGCAGTATTCCGTTGTATTTAATGCTTTTACCCGGTATTATCTATTTGATCGTCAATAATTATATGCCGATGGCCGGGCTGGCGCTGGCCTTTAAGAAGGTCAATTATGCGCTGGGCCTTTTCCAAAGCCCGTGGGTAGGATTTGATAACTTTGTCTATCTTTTCCGCGGCAACGAGGCGGTGATCTTTTTCCGTAATACTATTTTGTACAATCTGGCCTTTATCCTGCTGGGTAATTTTGCCGGGGTGTTGACGGCGATTGCGCTGGATGCGGTCAGGTCCAAGTTCTTTCAGCGGACAAGCCAAGTGGTGATCCTGATTCCGTTCCTGCTCTCGACAGTGATCGTCAGTTATATCGTTTACGCGTTTTTAAGCGGCAATAACGGCTTTTTAAATAATTCCGTCCTGCCGCTTTTAGGGATTGAACCGATCAGCTGGTATAACAATCCCAAGCACTGGCCATATATCCTGACCATTGTTTACCTATGGATGAATTTTGGCTACAGCTCGATTCTTTATTACTCGACCTTGATCGGGGTGGACAAAGCTTATTACGAAGCCGCTGTGGTTGACGGGGCGGGGATTGGCAAGCAGATTACCGCCATTACCCTGCCGGCGCTGAAGCCGACGATTATCACGCTGGTCCTGCTGGCGGTCGGCCGGGTCTGTTATTCCGATTTCGGGCTTTTTTATCAGGTGCCGATGAACAGCGGGATGCTCTACAGTACCACCCAGACGATCGATACGTTTGTCTACCGAGGATTGCTGCAGCTCAACGACATCGGCCGTTCGACCGCGGCTGGATTCATGCAGTCGGTGCTTGGTTTTATCCTAGTGCTGCTCGCCAATATCATTGTCCGTAGGTTAGACAAGGACAGTGCTTTATTTTAAGACTACGGAGGTGTAATGATGATTTATAAAAACAAGATTTTTCGTCTTGCCATGACTGTTTTCGTTACTGCGTTATGCCTGATCTGCCTGATGCCCTTTATCCTCCTATTATCGGGTTCGCTGACGGATGAAGCCACCTTGGCTCTCTACGGCTATGATTTGTATCCGCGGCAGTTCAGCATTGATGCCTATAGCTATTTATGGAACCTGCGGGCACCGATCCTCCGGGCTTATTTCATGAGCTTTGCGATCACTGCCGTCGGAACGGGTGCCAATGTGTTAATGACTACCCTGTTTGCCTATCCGCTATCGCGCAAGGATCTGTACGGGCGACAGGTAATTTCTTTCTTTCTCTTTTTTACGATGCTGTTTAACGGCGGATTTGTCCCTACGTACTTGATATATACTCGGATATTCAATATCAGTGATACGTTTGCCGCGATGGTGGTTCCTTACTTGATGATGAATGCTTTCTTTGTCATTATGATGCGGACCTATATCATGTCCAATATCCCTGACGAAGTTATTGAGGCCGCCCGGATCGACGGTAGCAGTGAACTGCGGATCTTAACCAGGATCGTCACGCCGATGTCGCGGCCTATCATGGCCACCGTGGCCTTGATGGCAGCCATTGCGTATTGGAATAACTGGACCAACGGTGTTTATTTCCTTTCGGTTCGCACGGAGCTGTATGGCATCCAGAACGTCCTGAATTCGGTGATGGCCAACGTTACCTTTTTGCAGTCCCATTCAAACGCTATGGTAAGTACCAGGCAGATGCCCAATGTCAGCATCCGCATGGCTCTGGCGATGATTGCCGTAATTCCGATCTTGGCGGCCTATCCCTTCTTTCAGAAGTATTTTGTCAAGGGTATTACGGTCGGTTCCGTCAAAGGTTGACGGAAGGAAACAGAATCAGTTAACATAGAAGGAGGGTTTGTGGAATCCATGAAAAAAATAGAAAATAAAATTATGCTTATTACTTATGCTGACAGCTTAAGTACTGATCTAGCCGGTCTGGAAGGAGTGCTGGGGCGTTATTTTCCCGGCTTGTTCGGCGGGCTGCACATCCTGCCTTTTTTCCCGTCATCCGGAGACCGCGGCTTTGCCGTCGTCAATTATGACAGCGTCGATCCGGCTTTCGGAACTTGGGATGATATTGACCGGCTGGGCGAGAAATATTATCTGATGGTTGATTTTATGCTGAATCATGCCTCGGTGCGGTGTCAGGAATTTAACGACTATATGGAGAATGGCGATGCTTCACCCTACCGCGATTTATTCATCCACTGGAATGAATTCTGGCCAGGCGGCGAACCGACTGAGGAAGAGCTGGCGGTTCTGTATCGGCGTAAGGAGCAGGGACCCTATTTTGAATTTACCCGCCGGGACGGGAAGAACGTTAAGCTATGGAATACTTTTTTTGCCGAGCAGGTGGATATTGATCCTTATACGCAGGCGGCCCGTGACTATTATGACCGCAATCTGCGCCGGCTGGCCGCCCATGCCCCGCTGATCCGTTTCGATGCTTTTGCTTATGCTTCGAAGCGGCCGGGAACCAGTTGCTTTTTTGTCGAGCCGGAGATATGGGAGGTGCTGGAGATAGGTATGGAACCGCTTAAGGAAAGCGGTGTCGAGATGCTGCCGGAGATCCATGAGAATTACCAGATCCAGATGAAGATGGCCGATCGTGGTTACTGGGTCTATGATTTTGCGCTGCCGATGCTGTTGCTGCACGGCCTTATGACCGGACGCACCGACCGGTTGATTCATTGGCTGAAGATCTGTCCCCGGAAGCAGTTCACCACACTTGATACCCATGACGGGATCGGGGTCGTCGATGTGGCCGGATTGCTGACCGATGAGGAGATCGAAGTGGTGCAGAAAGAGGTCGGGCTGATTACCAAGCCGGCGGAAGCGCATATGAAATTCCCTAGTTTTATAAAGAAGGATGATGGGCGGAAACAGACTTATCAGCTGATGTGTACTTATTATTCGGCGCTTGGCAGTGACGATGACGCCTACCTGCTGGCCCGTCTGGTTCAGTTCTATGCCCCGGGGATTCCGCAGGTGTACTATGTCGGCCTGCTGGCTGGGGAAAATGATATCGAGGCACTAAAACGCGGAGAAGAACCGCGCAGCATCAACCGCCATACGTATTCGTCGGAAGAGATTGCGGAAGCCGTCCGGACACCGCTGCTGACCCGTATGTTTGAAGTGATGCGGTTCCGCAACAGCTATCCGGGTTTTAATGGGGATATTGCGGTGGAAGACGATTTAGAAAATGGACTTTTGGCTGTCACATGGCGGCACGGAGATTATTGGACCGAGCTGCATGCCGATTTCCGGACAAAGGCTTACCGGATCCGGTATTATGATCCGGAGCGCGGGGAGGAGCGGGAACTGTAATATAGCTGCCTATGTTAATGGATGAATATCCTAATGCATGAATAACACGCAAAAATAACACAAGTATAATTATAAAGTAACCCTAAGATACTAAAAATATAAATTAAAAACTATAAAGGAGAAAAAATATGTCACTGCTGACCTACAATTATGAAAGCGAATATCTTGGCGGCAATCATCAGATTAGCGTCATTTTGCCAGACAAGCCACGTCAGATAACACCGGCTGATTTTTACCGTAACGGGGAGAAATATAAGGTGCTTTGGCTGTTGCACGGAACCTTCGGCGATAATACCGACTGGGTAAGGCGCACCAATATCGAACTTTATGCATCCCAGCGGAATCTGGTGGTGGTCATGCCGGCGGCGTTAAATTCCAATTACTCTAACTGGAATGAGTTTATGATGGGCTACCGGATGTACGATTATCTTACCGCTGAGCTGATGCCGTTGATCTATGGCTGGCTGCCGGTCAGTGACCGGAGGGAAGATAATTTTATTGCCGGCCTGTCGATGGGCGGGCGGGGAACCATTAAATATGCCGTCAACTTTCCAGAGCGCTTTGCCGCGGCGGCGGTGCTTTCCGCCGCGCCGCAGGATTTCCATCAGATGCGGCCGGGCAATGAAGATATGATGCTGGATACGGAGAATTTCCGCCTGAAAAGATCACTGAACAATGCTGGCGGCTTAGAGGCTTTTATCGCTTCCAATGAGAATGTCTGGGATATTATCGACCAAAAGGCTGGAACCGGTACGCTGCCGCGGCTGATGTTTGCCTGCGGCGAAGACGACAGCCTGATATATGGTAACCTGATGCTGTTTAAAGAGCACTGCCAGGAAATCGGCTTGGAAGCCCAATGGTTTACGCTGCCTGGTTATAAACACGAGTGGAGTTTCTGGGATCTGGCCATCCAAGAAGCCCTTAAGTTTTTTGGCCTTAAGGATGCTGATGCCGGTAACCCTTTTTGACATTTCTTTTATACTTAGAACATACGGAGGTTTGTGATGAATTTTGCCCCCTTAACTGACTACTTGGATTCTTTAGAGGGCCGGTACGGTGTACCGGCGCTGGATCTGAAAATCACCTATAACCATCAGACAGTTTATCGGCATATGTGCGGATACGCAGATTATGAGCGGCAGATTCCGCTTAATGAACAGCACCTATTTTATCTCTATTCCATGACCAAGCTAATCACGATGACAGCAGTTCTCCAGCTCATTGAGCAGGGACGGCTGGGCTTTTATGATGAACTGCGGAAGTATCTGCCGGAGTTTGGTATCATGCGGGTGGCGGATAATTTTGTAATAAACGGTTTTCCGTTTGACTGGCCGGCCGCGGATGCGCCCTGTCATCTGGCTCATAATCCCATCCGTATCATCGATCTGATGACGATGACTGCCGGATTTTCCTATGATACGAAAGCTTTGGCAATCCGTCAGGCGGCGGAACAAAGCGGCGGCCGCGCTGGAACCCGGGAAATGGTGCGGGCCATGGCTGACATGCCGCTTATCTATGAACCGCAGGCTCGGTGGGGCTACAGCCTGGCTCATGATGTTCTGGGGGCTGTCATCGAAACGGTGAGCGGGATGACACTGGGCGAATATTTATCCCTTAATTTGTTTGCTCCGTTAAAGACCAGCGATTTCTTTTTCCGGGACGGCCCGGTCAAGGAGCGGCTGGCGGCACAGTATGCCATCGACATGGCAACCGGCGCGATGGCCGCTGCCGGGTTAAGTAATAGCTTTCAGCTTACGGAAGCTTATGAAAGCGGCGGCGCTGGCCTGATCGGTACCACTGATGCTTACAGCGCCTTTCTGGAGGCCTTATGTAACGGCGGCCGCGCCGCCGACGGCACCCGGATTCTCAGTGAGCAGTCGGTTATGCGATTGAGCTACGGTTATCTGACCGGTGTCATGCGGGCGGACTTTCAGGAGAGCGGTAAAGTCGGTTATAATTATGGCTTAGGTGTCCGGGTAATGAGCGATCCTCAGGCAGCTAAAAGCCCGCTCGGTGAATTTGGCTGGGACGGGGCGGCCGGTGCCTATAGCTTGGTGGATCCGTTTCACCGTCTTAGTATCTGCTATACCCAGCATGTTTTGGGTATGCGTATCGCCTACGATGTCATTCACCCGGCTATACGCGATCTGGCATATGAAGCTCTGGAGCTGTAAGGACTACGGTTCTCTTAGAGGGAATTGTGGCAGCTGCTTAGTATTGTGCGGGGTGTCTGTCAATAACCAGTTTTCGAGTCGAGTTTCGCTCCACCAGTTCCACTGGTAGTATCGAACGCTCCGGAACCGGCTTGCCTTCTATCTTGCGGATTAATAGATCGACTGCACATTCGCCCATCGCAGCAATCGGCTGGGCGATGGTCGTCAATTTCAGCAATCCGGCGATTTCCAGGCCGTCATATCCAACAATGGGCAGATCGGAAAAGACCGAACCGGCCATCTGGTCGGAACAGATCAGTCTGGCGGCCAGCATGTCACTCGTGATAAAAACCCCATCAATATGGGGGTGTTTATGAAGGTACTTAACCAGCTTGTCGGCCAAAAGCATCCCGTCCGCATCCGTTTCATCCGTTTCCTTCATTTCGTCCATTGTGACCATCAGCTCGGCGCAGTCAAGAGCATGTCTGGCGCAGGCTTCACGGAAGCCTTGGTAACGCAGGCTCATCATCATATATGCGGGAACATCAATGCCAAAAAGCAGAGGGTGGCGGCAGCCGGCCTTGATCAGCGCCTGGGCGGCCTGAACGCCGCCGCTCTGATTGTCAGCTGTTACCGAAGGGATGCCGGTGATTTCCCGGTCGATGCTGATAATCGGAAGTTCGTAACCGGCATAGATCCCGGCATCGCCCAGACGGCTACAGAGCAGGATGCCGGCCACTTTGTTGGCTTGAAGCATCTCCAGCATCTCCAATTCCCGTTTCTTCTGGCGGTTGGATTTGCAAAGAAGCAATTTATACCCACGGTCATAGCAGGCTTCCTCAACGGCATCGGTCAGCCGGCTGAAAAAACTGTAATCAATCAGCGGAACCACCAAGCCGATGATATGGCTCCGTTTAGTTTGTAAAGCACGGGCCATCTCGTTCGGTAGGTAATTCAGTTCTTTCATCACCTTATGGACTTTCTTCCGGGTTTTGTCACTGATCGCCCCCCGGTTATTCATGATCCGCGAAACAGTAGCAACCGACACTCCGGCCTCTCTTGCCACGTCTTTAATCGTCGCCATTATAATCTCCTTATTGATTATTTTTCATTGGCTCACTTCCTAAAAACACTATACCATGTTTATTTGGGCAATTACAGTTTTTTATTCTCTTTACCGTAGGATCTTTTCATCAGCCAGTCAACCAATTACAACTTTATTACTTCACCTCCGGCGGCAGTGCCTCACCTTTTAAGATATCACGGATCAGATCCGCCATATTAGCGGACAGCACCGCAAAATGATCGGTGACATACACAACCCCGTCACAGGACGTAACATGCAGGTTGTAAAAATAAGAAGCAAACCATTCCAAGGATACTAGCAGTTCTTGTCCGACATGCAGTGCCTCGCAATACATGCTGCGGATTTCATTGTCGATCACGCAGCCGATGCTGCCCCGGGCAAACTGCAGCCGCCGTCCGTCGGGCAGGATCAACACTGCTGTCAAGCCATCTTCAGCCGGCTGATACTGAGCGTTAAAAACCTCTGCTAAAAACTTAAGCGGGACGCAGACATATTCGCCGCGCACTTTATGACCGCCGTTCAAACCGTGATACTTCAGTTTCTGCCAACTGACTGCCGCCGTACTTAAAGGAACTGGCTGATTGTTCCACCAGACAGTGTCATAGCCGCCGGCTGCCGCAATGGCAAACTCGTCGCCTTGGCGCGGCCGGACTGTCTCCGTGTGTTCAATACTTCCGTCAGCCAGCCGTTTGGTTCCGGAAAACAGATAATCCCAATAAAGAAAAGCTTCATCCAGAGTCTGGCCGTGATCACGGTTTTTGATATCCAGATAGACCAGATCCGCTTTTTTACCCGTATAAAAAGCCAGGTTATTCTCGCCGGTAATCTTAATCTGCGGAAGCGGGTTACATTCATTAAGATACATCCAATAAAAACGGTTGACCTTGTTCACCACAAATTCATCATAGTCCTTACCCGGCGGCAAACCGTTTTTCTCCGGACGTGATTGCCAGACGGCCAGATGGCCGGCTCGGTTAATGATTTTCCCTTCTTTGTCATAGATAAGCGGCGGTTCGCTCGGCCCGCCCGATCCGGCCGCGCCTGCCAGGATATTACCAAAGTTTCTGGCAAACTGCCCGGTCATGAGATTGCCCAGCGACATACCCTGCATATATATCCGCCCTTCATCAATATTATATTTTGTTTTCATCAGCTCAATCAACCCAAGAAAAGTCTTGACATCATGATTGTCCTCGATTTCACTTGGTACGTCAAAGCTTGGCAGCCCGACCCGGCTGTTGCCTTCCACGTCATCCGTTATGCCGGGAATAGCCCACATCCGCTGCTCATGGGCATCGGGAAAGACACAGATAAAACCTTCCCGGTCGGCCACCAGTGTCCATGAAGTATAGATAGCATGGCCCCACCCGGTCATCAGGCCGCCATGTACGCCGATAACCAGCGGTGTCTTCCGCTGGGGATCATAGCTTTCAGGAACATATTCATACCAGATATCAGTCAGGCCATCGGCCACCACCGCTTCGAATCGCTGAAGGCGGGCGGGATATACGATGGAGTTATTGCCATTTTCGTTGACTACCACATCGGTTGTTTTAATGATTTCCGGCAGATAATCCCGATTATCATCATCTGGTGTTCCCGGTAAAAGCTTTACTTTGTATTCCATATTTCTTCCTTCTTTCTATAATAATTTTATTTACTTTTCTTATTACATTGTTTCAATATCCGGTTCTTTATATGCGGTCATCCTTCTGCTAGGCCACCGCTTAAAATATCATGAATCAGCTCAGCCATAAAAAGCGATAATTCGTTGAAATGATCGGTTACATAAACAGTATCGCCACTGCCCGAAACATGCAGATTAAATAAAGCGCGCATAAACCATTCAACTGAGACATACAGATCACGATCCAGATAAACAGCCTCGCAGTACATGGCGCTAAGCTGCTGGTCAATCAGGCAGCCGATACTGCCGCTGGCAAACTGCACCTTCCTTCCGTCCGCCAGAGTCAATGTCACCGTCTGGCCCTCATGCTCACTCTGATAAGCGGCATCAAAAACATCGGCTAGGAAGGCAAGCGGTACATATAGATATTCTCCCCGAACTTTTTCACCCCCTTCCAATCCATGGTATTTCAGTTTCTTTTTCTTAAATGCTGCTCCGGGCATCTCTACCATCCGGTTCCGGAACCAGGCTAGACGGCATCCAGCCGCTACAGCCACAGCCCACCTGTCGCCGCTTTGTGGCCGCACCGTCGGACCGCAACAAACCGATCCGTCCGGCTTCCGGCTTAATCCTGAGAAAAAATAGTCCCAGACTAGAGCCGCGTCGTCAAAAGTCTGACCGTGGTCACGGTTCTTGATATCCAGAAAAACAAAGTCAGCTTGCCGGCCTTTAAAGAAAGCCCAGTTATATTCCCCCTCAATCCGGATTGCCGGAAGCTGCTCACAGCCGTTAAGAAGCCGCCAATACTGCAGGTTATCCCGGAAGGCCAACAATTCATCACTCCGGCACTCTGGGATCTGATTCTGTTCCGGCATCGACTGCCAAAACGGCAGCGGTCCGCCGACATTGACAATTCCGCCTTCCTGATCATAAAGTAATGACGGGAAGGTAAAACAGCCGGATCCGGCCGCCCCAGCCAAGAGATTGCCGTAATGCCGGGCAAACAGGGAAGTCATCATATTCCCCATCGACATACCCTGCATAAAAATCCTTTCCGGATCAATGTTATAGTTACTCTTCATGCGCTCTATCAGCTTCAGTATCATAGAAACATCATGGTTTTCGGCCATATCCTCCGGCGCGCGAGGGACTTCCGGGGGAATATCCGGTTCCGCTTCGGGTATTCTTTGCCAGCTTCCCCAATGTACCTGCCAGAAACGGTTAAGATGAGCATTGGGAAAAAGAACAATGAAGCCATCACGCTCAGCCGCCAATGTCCAGGAAGTATACACCGCCTGCCCCCAGCCGGTCATCATTCCGCCGTGCAGGGATATCACCAGCGGCGTTTTGTTGGCTGGGTTATAGCTGGCTGGGATATACTCATACCACTCGTCTTCTTCATCACCGGTAATCAGGCCATGATGCTCTGACAGACGGCCGGGATAAGGCTGGGAGTTATTCCCGTTTTCATTGACTACGATCTGTGTGCCTTTTAGCTTTTCCGGTAGATATTCCCGGTTGGTATCATCCGGGTCTCCTGGATGTAGTTTCATATTACCCATAAGTCCTCCTTCTCGGATGCGTATGTGGGTGCAAAAGGTATTTATTTGCGGGTTCCTAGTATCTATTATATCATATATATTAAAAAAATGTCAAACGTTTACATTATTGAATTAACTGACTTGTCAGTACGCTATCTCCTTACAGGCGAGAGTTCACGATGACCGTTTAAGCCAGTCATTAACGGAAGAAATACTTATAAAAACCATAGAAAAGCTTTTATTATTGACATACCAAAAATTAGATAGTAATATTTTAGTAACGATAAAATCTGGAGAATCAGCTAGAATATCAGTCACGGCGGCCTTATGATGTCTAGATTAGATGAGACAGCCCAAATGGATAAAGCTTTCTTATGTGTTTATAATAAGTATTAAGAACAGGGTAACAAAACAAAACTATATCCCCCGGAGAAACCGCCATGACCCCTCCTAAGACCTCCGTCAAAAAAATGTTTATAGCGTGCTTTTCCATTATCGCCATAACCATCGTGCTCAGCTTTATCCTGCTTGCCGCCTATTCTTTCCACAGCTACCGTCGGCAGATCCAGTCTTACAGCCAGGCGATCCTGGATCTCTACAAATACGAGCTGGAATCCACATCCGCCAGCCTGCTGTCTTTCAATCAGGAAACCTATACCGATGACTACAATTTTATCGCCCTTTCCCTAGGCAACTACACCGCATCCGAAAAGATTGTTTACGAGTACAACCTGCGTCATACGATCAGGAGCCGGGTCGCCCCGCCGACGGCCATCCTGATATTTAACGAAGCGGGCAGTATTTCCATGTATAAATATGGCCGCAATTTTTCCCAGTACCTTACCAGTGAAATGATTGAACTGAAACAGAAGCTGATGGACCATTGCCGCCAGACCGATGAATCGTTGCTGAACCAGTGGACTGTATTCCGGGACACGCAGTATTCGTTATTGATGAATACTTATAAACTACGGGATATGTACGTCTGCTCGGTCATTGACCTAGAAAAGATCATAATCCGCGATTATCAGCCGGACGAACAGCTGCTGCAGTTTGCTTTTTACAACGACACGGATATACTGACCAACGCAGGCTATGCCGCGCAGGCGGATATTACTATCGCTGACATCCAAGATTCCGGTGACTCGTCGACTTATCCGGTTGACGGTCATCTGATTCAGGCCGCACCCCTTGCCGGCCTGCCGCTTTCGATCTGCTGTATTATCCCGATGGGTCATTTCTGGGTCTATTCACGGGTTTCAGTGATCTTAATGATTGCGGTGTTTTTGATTTTGGGCATTCTGGTTTCGGTGGTGTTTACGCTGATCCGGCGATTCTTGATCTTTCCGCTGAATCAGATAGCCCTAGCGGCGGAGTATCTGGAGTCCGGGCATAGCCCGGTTTTTCCGGTCCGGAAAAACCGGGTCCGGGAGCTGCAGCAGATCAATGACGCGCTCAGCGGCCTGATCCGGCAAAAAATCACCCTTGAGCAGGATAACCGATCCATCGAACAGGAGAAAGAACATGCTGAGCTGCAATACCTTCAGCTGCAGACCCGTTCCCATTTCTTTATCAATTGCCTGAAAAGCCTGTATCACATGGCGGAAAATAAAGAATATGAAAAGATGCGGCGGATGATCCTAGCGTTCTCTGATCATTTACGTTATATTTTTCACGATACGCTCAAGCTGGTGCCGCTGAGGGCAGAACTAAAAGAGGTTAACGACTATTATAATATTCTGCTGCTGGATATGGATAAACCGCTGATTCTCCATCAGCAGGTTGACCGGCAGCTGCTTGATTATCCCGTGCCGCCGCTGCTGATCCAGACCTTTCTGGAGAACTCTTTTAAGTATTGCGGCCGGACTAGCGGCCCGCTGTGCTTTACCATCCGGATCGACCGGTCAGACATGGAAGGGCAGGCTTACCTGAGACTGCGCCTTAGCGATAATGGGGTCGGCTACAGCGAGGAGATGCTGCGGAAACTGAATCAGGAACAGGTGGAGATGTATGGCAATGACCATGTCGGGATCAGCAATCTGATGAAGAGGATCCAGCTGATCTATCAGGACTATCATGCGGTTTTTTTAAACGAACCGGTCGGCGGGGCTGTGGCCTTGATCTGTCTGCCGATTAACGGAGCGGATCAATCCGACCAATCCACGCAAGCGGATGCGGAGGCAATTTGAGCAGTTTTCCAGACACATTCTGCGCAATACAGGGGGGTGTAAAATGAAGATATTGATTGTCGATGACCAGCTTTCGGTCATCAACGGCATCGTGGCAAGAGTTAATTTTGAACGGCTGGGTATTGAAACCGTACTGACGGCAACCAGTGCTTATGAGGCACGGGCGGTTATCAGCGGCCATCAGATCGATATTTTGCTGTGCGATATTGAGATGCCGGGGGAAAGCGGGCTGGAACTGAATCAGTGGATCATGGACAGCGGACAGCGGATGATCCGGATCTTTTTGACCTCTCACACGGATTTCAGTTATGCTAGGGAAAGCCTGCGGCTGGGCTGCTTTGATTATATCGTCCAGCCGGCGCCATATGACGAGATCGAGGAAGTCTTGAGCCGGGCTGTCCGGAAGATAAAGGATGACCGCCGGCTGGAAGAGCTTTATAATTATGGCCGGCTGTATAAAATCAATGAAGAGGAGATGATCGCCCATACCACATTTAACCTGTTCTCGCGGTATGAAGCGACGGTGCGCCAGGCAATGGAACTGCTCAATGAGAGCGGCTATCCGGTTGACACTGCTTCCTATGTCCGGCTGGTGATTGTCGTGGTTTATGCCGCCGGGCCGCCGGCCGCCGGCCTGTCTTTTAACACGCTTAAAAAGGAGGTTTTAGAAGCGCTGGCCGCTGCGGATATCGGCCTGCCGGTTTATCCGCTGGTGACACAGAATAAATATCATCAGCCGGTCATATTGCTGTTTTGCAACGACACGGCGGTTTTGGATGAGGCGACCGAGGGGCTGCGCCGCTTCCAGCGGCAGCTGGCTGACGCTTTGCCTGGTGCGACGGCTGTTTATGCTGGTGAGACATCCCCTTTTGCACAGCTACGGGATGAAGTCGGCAGGCTTCATGCCATGATTGATAACAATGTCAGCCTTAAGCCGGGACTTTTTCTGGATCGGAAGGCGGCAGAACGACAGCCTACCGATCAACCGGCGATGGAGCGGCAGGCTTCGTTTCGGCAGTCAAAAGATCGGCTGGTTATGGAGCGGCCGGAAATCGACGAAGCGACGGAAGCGGCGGCCGACTGGGAACGGCTGCTAAGGGCCGGACAGAAAAAAATCCTTCGCGCCAATATCATGACTTACCTTGACGGGCTGGTCGCGATCGACCGTGTCAGTTTCCGCAGCCTCTGCGAGCTGCACCAGCAGCTGACACAGATGTTTTTTAGTTATTATTATGAACATAATATTGACATCCCGCAGCTATTCAACGACAGCTACCGCTATAACGATTACATGGAGGGCTTCAAGTCCGTTCCGGCCCTGCGCGAAGCGATTGACTTCATGATCCAGGCGATGGAAACCGCCGGGCCGGGAAACGGACCGGTCAAGAACGAGATTGCCAAAGCCAAGGACTATATCTTGAACCATCTGGCACAAAATATCTCTGTCCGCGATGTCGCCGACCATGTCCATCTGAGTCCGGAATACTTCACCAAGTTATTCAAGAATGAAACCGGGCAGAATATCAAGAACTATATTCTTAAGACCAAGGTGGACGTGGCGAAAAACCTCCTTGAAAATCCTAATATTTCCGTCAGTCTGATCGCCATGGAACTGGGTTATACTAATTTCTCCCATTTTACCCAGATGTTTAAAAAGTATGAAGACGTCACCCCGACCGATTACCGGAAAAAGTACTTGAAAAATAAGCGGCCATCACCGTCGGGGTAAGCCGGCTTGACAGGGGGGCTACTAGGAACGTTGCTGAGAGACCATCCAGTCCAAGATACTTTTTTCATTGCGTAAAGGCAGGATCCAGACGTTATGGTTTTCTGCCAGCAGTTCTTTAGCGGTTAGGTCAGGAGTAGTACCGATACCGTATCGTGCCAGTTCATCCTCATTAAAAATCGTATAGTGGACATCAGTCCGTCCCATCTGCCAGAGATTCTGCACGGCCTCTAAGATATAGGCATGACGTGAGCGGCTGTGATCGATATAGGCTGCGCAGATCCAGGTCGGTACCGGCGGCAAGAATCTGAGGGCGGAAAATGTCTCCCCGTTCATGCTCGGGCAGATCGGCAAGGCGGCAGCAAAAAGTGCTGCATCGACCGAAAGTGCCGTCAGCACCCCGCCGCCGCCCATGCTCATCCCACAGACATAGATCCGGCGTCCGTCAACCTTGCCGGCGCTCACCAGACGGCGAATGACGGCGCAGACTTTCATCAGATAATCGCGGTTCCAGCCCCGGATTCCCTTGGCGGTAAAGGGCTGCATCCCAAGCTCCACTTTGAAGGGATCCCCGAGCGTGGTAAGTTGACGGAAAGCTTCCTCCATGCTCATGCCGTAATCGGGAGCCTGCGGAGCCATGACATACATGTCAGGGTATCTTCTTCCCAATTGCAGCGCTCCGATGGTTCCGGTCATCTGCAGCCAGTTATCGGTGCCGCACTCCCCGCCGCCGTGTAAGAACAGGATTAACGGCCTAGGCTCGTCGGCCTCCGGCTCCTGTAGCCGGTATACTACCCCGTCCTCATTATAAGCCGTGAAATCCGCCAAGCCCTTGACTGAGATCTCGCTCAGATCCGCTTTGCGGCAATCAAGCCCGGCCGCTGCGCCATGGCCGGTTACCCGGAAGTCGTAGCGGTACAGGAAAGGCTCTAGTTCAAAAGTACTTTCCCCTGTCCGGTTGACAACCTCCTTGATGCCACCGGAAAGCTTCCGGCCGGACAAATCACAGTAATGGTTTTCAAGCTGTATGTCCTCCGCTCTTAACTGCCCGGCCGACGTTCCGGTTAGTGTCAGCCGGTCGATCGTCAGGCCGTAGTCGCCGACATAGCCGGAAGCGGCCAGTTTGTTGTTATTTGTATTTATATTAAGATTTTTATCCATATCCATACCTGCTTTCTCCTGTCTGTTGTTATGTGGTCTGTCATATCAGGCCATAGCGTGATTACTCGGTTGCCCGTTTAAAAGTCTGCCCCAGATCCAGCCAGTCTAAAAATAATTTGACATGCCGGTTGCAATACTCCCAGTTATGGGCGCCATGATCGACGGTAATCTCACATTCAAGCCCCAATTCCCGGTACTTATTCATAAAATACAGATTGTCCTCATAATGGCTGTCTTCCATGCCGGTAGCCATATAACCGCGGGGAAATTGCCGTCCCTCGGCCAAGCGTTTTTTGATCATATAGGTAATATCGTTTTCCGTGTCAATTACGTCCCGCCGGGCGCCAAATGCCGATGCGAACATATAAAAACTATCTTCCCGGTCCGCTTCCTCCGGCAAGATCTCCGGGACATTCTTGACTCCGGAAAACAGCCCGAAGGCGGCGAACTGCTCCGGGTCGCGTACCAGCCATTTTAAGCTGCCGTAGCCACCCATCGAAAATCCGGCAATAAAGTTTTCCGCCGGGTCATCGGAAAGCGGAAAAAGATGCCGGACCACCTGCGGGGTTTCCACCGACAGCTGAGTGAAATATTTAAAGTCGCCATGCTTGGTGTCCATATAGCCGGAACAGTAGGTTCCACTGCAGACCACGGCAATACCCGCCTCAGCGGCATAAAGTTCCAAGGCCGTGTATCTTTGCCAGTCGCTATAATCAAAGCCACCGCCCGACTGCAGCCACAAGACAGGATAGCGGTAGCCTTCCGGGCGGTGGGCCAGCGAATGGCCCCAGGTATCTTCCGGTAAAATCACGTTGACACCCACTGTCATTTTCAGACATTCAGAAAAATAATGTAGACGGATATTGGCCATGTTTATGCCTCCTTTTCCTTATTAATATTGAACGTAAGGGACGCGCCGGATTCATCTGAGCCATTTGGCTCCTGAGATTGTCCGGTAAGCCAGGCAATCGCCGCCGTCAGCGCATGCCGGCTCGGGCCGTCAGGCTCGTCTTGCCTTTCTAGGTTCAACTTGGCTAGATCGCCTAAAAGGGCGGCGACCTCCTCGGTTTCTTCCCGGTAGCAAAACTGCTCGTGGCAGCTTAAAAAATATCGTCCCTGCCTAGCCTTTGCCGCGAGCATGTACAGATCGTTTTCACTGTCTGCATATTCATCAAGATTGCCGAATACGGCTTCCAGTGAGGCTTTATGGTGAAAAATACCCGTTTCCCGGCCTTCCTGTGCCAAGCGGATCACCCGCGTCATGTCAAGGATTCCGTTCAGCGCGACCGCCCGTGAAAAGACTTCCGGGTTCTTGAGCGCCAGCTTAAGCGCGCCGTAAGCGCCGGTTCCTACCCCGCCGATCCAGTTATCGGCAGGATCGGCACTGATCGGCAGCACATGCCGGAAGATCCTAGGGAGTTCTTCGGCAGCAAACTTCTCATATTGCGGACCGTAATCCATATTGGTGCAAAGCGAATGTTGGGCATCCGGCGCGATCAGAATGATACCGTGTTCTGTCGCGCCCTGCTCGGCCGTAGTCTTGACCCAGTCAAGAGCCGTTCCGCCCTCGCTGTGATAAAGCCACAAGACCGGATATTTTTTCCCTTGGCCGTTACTTCCGAGTTCCATCCGCGGCATCTCCGGAAGAAAAACCTTAGCGGAAAATGAGCCGCATAAAATCACGGAAAGCGCGTTAAATTCCATATATGCCATAATTTATAAACCTCCTCTCAGGTTATATTATAGCATTTAGATAAATAAATGTCAAACGTTTACATTTTTGAGAATTATGATAATATAAATTAGAAAGTGACAATATTTTCTTGGAAAGTGCAAGCAATAAAAAATAAAAAAGGGGATAATATGATTACAATCAAAAAACAGGGAGGTATTTATGAAGAACAAATTTTTAGCATTGTTATCATTAATAATGACAGTCGTACTTCTGACAGGTACCCTTGCCGGTTGTGGCAGCGATAATACCGCTGGCGGAACAGCGGGCGAAGATGCTCAGGCAGGTGAAGCGGCAGACAGCAGTACTGCGGCGAACGATGAAGAAATGTATCAGGCAGTGTTGGTCTATGTCGTTGCCCAAGATTCACAGGATCAGGAGAAGGTTAACGAACGGTTCAACGAACTGACCAGAGAACAACTTAATATGGAAGTAACCCTTATGCCGATGACGTTCAGTACCTGGGGAAGCCAGCTGCCGCTGATGTTAGCAGGTGGTGAACAGGTAGATCTGTTCCCGATGTTCAGCAGCAACGCAGTGACATATGCGGCATCAGACTATCTGGTGGATTTGACGCCTTATCTGGAAAATGCCCCTTATATCGTAGAGTTATTGGGCATGGATGCCATTAAATGCTGTACGGTCGGTGACTTAATATATGGTATACCGACCATGAAGGAACGCAGTATGCCTAACGCGATGGTGTTGCGGACTGATTGCTTGGAAGCAGCGGGAATCGACCCGGCCAGCGTTAAAACTTATGAAGATATTACTGCCGCTTATGAAAAGGTACAGGCACTCTATCCCGATATGATTATGTTCGGAGGAAGCGCGGGCGGAATGAGCGCAGCGACACCGGGAGGCCAGACAGTCAGCTTTGACGGACTGGGACAAGTCACGGGAACTGGAGTACTGGAAAATTACGGACAGACAACGACAGTGACAAATTTCTATGAATCAGAGGATTTCCGCTATCTGGTGGATTTGGTCAGGGATTGGTATCAGAAAGGTTATGTCGCGAAGGATATGGCTACTTCGATTGACAGCGGCGAAGCCCAGATGCGAGCCGGAAATCTGTTTTCCTATATGACAAACTCCAAACCTAATACTAAACAGGAAAAAGATGACCAGACTGGTTATGATACAACGATTGTACCGGTAGATACCAATATGATGACGACTGGGGGAATCAATGCAATCAGTTTCGGAGTCGGCGCGGGCTCACCTAAGCCGGAAAAAGCGATGGAACTGCTCAACTGGATCAGCCAGACTAAAGAAGCCAATGACTTACTGAACTGGGGCGTTGAAGGCGTTCACTGGGTAGAACAAGCAGACGGTACGGCGAATTTCCCAGAAGGCGTGACGGCAGAAAGCTGCGGATACCATCAGAATATGGGCTATATTCTTCCTAATCAGTTCAACAGCCATGTATGGGATGGAAACAGCGCGGATATTTTTGAACAGTATCAAGAGGTGGACGGGAACGCGATTCCTTCCATGGCCTATGGATTCACACCGGACCTAACGTCAGTAACGGATCAGATTGCGGCGGTCACGGACGTTACCAGCCAGTATCTTGGTCAGATTACGACCGGATCCGTCGATCCGGGACCGGCCATCGATGATTTTAACCAAGCACTTTATAGTGCGGGTCTGCAGGATATTATTGACACCAAACAAGAACAGCTTGACGCTTGGCTGGCACAGCAGTAATAAATAAGTAGAGTATGCGGAAAGGAGCATGACGGTAAAACCTCCATGCTCCTTTCTATAAGGGATAGGATCTAAAAATGGAAAAAATACCGATGAGTGAAAGAGAACGAAAGAATGCCGAAACAGCCTATCTGACGGCGGCGGCGGGGATGGTCCTGCTGGAGAATAAGGGAGCTTTACCGCTTAAAAAGACAGGAAAGATTGCGTTGTTCGGCATCGGAGCCGTAAGGACAGTCCGAGGCGGAACCGGCTCGGGGGATCCTTTTAACGGCGGGCTGAGCGGCGGCGGCGATGCCTTGGTCGATCAGTCTCCCCGATATCATATCCATATTCTCGATGCTTTTGAAGCAGGGGGCTACGAGGTGGTAACGGCGGCCGGCTTGCGGCTTCTGGCGGAAGATTATGATCGTCTGAAGGTCAGGCAGAAGAATCAGGTCATGCATACCTTTGTGTTTCCTGAGCCCTTCCTTCAAGAGGACGACGTGGCGGCGGCAGCCCGGCAAAGTGATACCGGAATCTACGTGATTTCCCGTAATTCCGGGGAAGGCAGCGACCGGCAGATGCTAAACCGCGCTGAAGCTTCGCCGGAAAGAACCGAGATCGGTGATTATCTGCTGGCCGTACAGGAAAAAGATAACCTGCGCCTGATGAGAAAATATTTTAAGGAACTGATCGTGGTTCTGAATGTAGGCGGGGTCATTGATATCAGCTCGGTGAAAGCGGTTCGGCCAGACAGTATTCTGCTGATGGGACTGGCAGGGCAGGAGGGCGGCCGGGCGGTCAGGGATGTTTTGAATGCTACCTTGGTTCCGACGGGCAAGCTGACGGATACCTGGGCAGCCAGATATGAGGATTATCCCGCGGCGGCGACGTTTGCTAACAATGACGGCAATGCGGACTTGGAAATGTATCGGGAAGGCATTTTCGTAGGCTACCGGTATTTTGACAGTTTTGACATTAAGCCGGTATATGAATTCGGATTTGGCAGAAGTTATACTGATTTTACCGTTGCGTTAAAGGGTCTGCGTAAGGAAGACAATTACTTCCGCATTACTGCCGCAGTCACCAATACCGGTAATTATCCCGGAGCTGAGGTACTCCAGCTATATGTAACCGCCGCTAATACGGAGGCAGATATGCCGTGGCAGGAATTGAAAGCCTTTGTTAAAACCGGCACCATGTCCCCGGGCGAGACGCAGACAGTGTTACTGGAAACCACTTTTGAGGAACTGGCGATATATGATGAAGCTTCCGGATTCTATATAGTGAAAAAAGGAATTTATCTGTTCCGGGCGGGCACTTCATCAAGAATGACCCAGTCTATCGGCAAGGTGCTTGTCGAGGAGGATGTTCCGGTCAGCAAGGCCGACGTGATTCTGCCGCTGCCAGACGGTCTGGAGGAGATTCATCACCGTAACTACGTAGATAATGATAATTTTTATCCCGGCTTGCCGGAAATCCGCATAAATCCCGGTTTCCCTTCTGTAAAGGAAGCAGAACCCACAGTCCGGGAAGAGACGGTCATCACCTATACGACTGACCCGGCTTACCGCCGCATCCAGCCATATGAAAAGGTTGTCACCGTACCTGTTCAAAAGGTCATGTGGGCAGATGTACTGGCCGGAAAAGCCACTTATGAAGAGCTGGCGGCACAGATGACCGATGAGGAACTGACGACGCTGAACTGCGGAAGCGGCTGGGGCGTGGCTGACGAAAACAATCCGGTTATCGGCGCAAATTCGGAAAGCGTGCCCGGAGCAGCCGGAGAAACAACCCGCACCCTGACAGATAAGTATGGCATTCCTTCGGTCGTCCTAGTTGACGGGCCGGGCGGAATCCGGGTCCGGCAGGAATATGAAGCACTTAATCTGCTGACCGGTCAAAAGGAAAAGCGTCACCGTTATTGTACGGCTTGGCCATCAGGCACACTTTTGGCGCAAAGCTTCGATCCCATGGTCATGACAGAGATCGGCCAGGCCATGGCCACTGAGATGAGGGAAATAGGTGCGCATATTATGCTGGCGCCAGGCATGAACATTCACCGTGATCCGCTGTGCGGACGGAACTTTGAATATTACTCCGAAGATCCGTTGGTTTCGGGAATCATGGCAGCGGCCTTCGTATCCGGTATCCAGGAGAACGGCCTCGGCGTCGGTGCATGCATTAAGCATTTTGCCGCCAATAACCAGGAAACCAACCGTTCTGCGGTAGATGAATGGATCAGCCAACGGGCACTCCGGGAAATCTACTTAAAAGGCTTTGAAATCGCGGTGCGAAAATCACAGCCGCTGGCTATCATGACTTCCTATAATCTAATCAACGGCGTTCCCACCGCCGACAGCTATGATTTATGTACGGCCCTGGCCAGAGATGAATGGGGTTTCGACGGCCTGATTATGACCGACTGGAACGGGGGGAGCAGCAGCGCAAGTAAATCCATGCATGCCGGCAATGACCTGATCATGCCGGGCGGAAAAAGCAAGATAAGAGAGATTTTACTGGCCTTAAAGCAAATGGAACCCGTCTTCGACGAAAGGGGTCAGATCCTCTTTGCCAAAGTCTTTGAGCAGTTGCCTTTTTATGAGGAACATTGGAATTCCTTTAAATTAAAGAGCGACGGCCAAGAGCGGTGTACCGCCATATTAGGAGAAGGGCATAAAGCAACTGTGGAAGGAGATATGATTACGGTGGATCATGAGCCGGTCTACACGGCAGCCACCGGCCGGCCGGAATTTATCCGCTCCGCCGGCAAAGCCGACCCGTTTAAAACGCCTTTGACAAGACAGATGGCAGAAGTTAGCGACGACGGGCATGCAATCATATATTATGGGGAATATGACCGGCATCAGACCATATGTAGAGGCGACCTGCAGAAATGCGCAGTGCATATCCTGACGGTTATAAAGAAATTGCTTTACGGTATGTAAAATCAATTACAAAAAAAGTACTATATGGGGATGAACATAAAGAGGAGAGGCAAATGGTTAATAATACAGCCCAATTTAAAAAAAATCTCATCCGGTCGGTGCCTTTATATTTTATGCTGCTACCGGGACTGTCGTATATTATCATCAATAATTATATCCCGATGGCCGGGATTGTCGTAGCATTTAAGAAATATTCGGCCCAGTTGGGGATATGGGGCAGTGAGTGGGTAGGTTTTTCCAACTTTACCTACTTGTTCCGTAACGATGCCGCCATTCTGATCCGGAATACACTCCTTTACAATATGGCTTTTATCGTCCTAGATCTGTTTTTCGGCATTCTAGTCGCCATCATGATTACAGATATTTACAATAAAAAGGCCAGAAAAATCTACCAGAGCGCCATCCTGCTGCCTTTTTTAGTCTCCATGGTCATTGTGAGCTACATCGTCTATGCTTTCCTTTCGACCGAAAACGGGATGATCAACGCCGTTCTCGAATCACTGGGTCAAGAAGAAGTATTTTGGTATACCACCCCCCGTTACTGGCCGTTCATCCTTAGTTTTGTCCATTTGTGGAAGGGCGTGGGTTATGGCTGTATGATCTATATTGCCGGCATAGCCGGAATCGATCCGGCTTTATACGAAGCGGCCAAGCTGGACGGTGCTTCAAAATGGCAGCAGATCCGCTTTATTACGTTGCCGGCACTGGTTCCGTCGCTGACTACGCTGCTGCTTCTGAGTGTGGGCAGGATATTCAATTCCGACTTCGGTTTGTTTTATCAAGTACCGCAGAACTCCGGCGCGCTTTTCGACGTCACCAATACAATCGACACCTATGTTTACCGCGCCCTGATATCCGTCGGCGGCATCGGGCGGTCTTCGGCGGCCAGTGTGTTCCAGTCACTGGTAGGCTTTGTCCTAGTAGTATCAAGTAACCTTATCGTCAGGAAGATCAATAAAGAAAATGCTATTTTCTAGGAGGAGACGATGATTAAATCAAAGAGTTTTTACGCTTACCAATCCGCAATCCATGTTTTGTTAATCTTGATCACCCTGATTGTGGTGGTTCCTATTATACTGCTTTTCATGTCCTCCATATCCTCAGAAAAAGCCCTGATCAGCAATGGCTACTCCTTTTTCCCTTCCGAGTTCAGTCTGGAGGCCTACCGCTATATCTGGCTAAACAAAGGAACCGTATTCAGAGCCTACGGCATGACCATCGTGGTAACAGTTCTCGGAACCGTGGCCAATGTCCTGCTTTCCTCCATGATGGCTTATGCCCTTGCCGATAAAAAACTAGTCTTTCGCCGCCTGATTAATTTCATCATCTTTTTTACGATGATTTTCAACGGCGGGTTGGTTCCGGCTTATATTATGTGGACGACGATGTTCCAAATCAAAAATACCATCTGGGCGCTGCTGCTGCCCAATTTGCTGGTCAATCCGATGAGTGTTATCTTAATCCGGACCCACATGATGCACTCAGTGCCGGAATCACTCTATGAAGTTGCCAAGATCGATGGTGCCGGCCACCGCATCCTGTTTACTAGGATTGCCATGCCCCTTAGCAAACCCATCCTAGTAACAATGGGATTGTTCTCCGGACTGGCTTACTGGAATGACTGGACCAACGGTCTTTATTATCTGACTGACTCCAAGTTTTACAGCATCCAGGTACTGTTAAACAAAATGATCCAAGATATCCAGGCGATTCAAGCCAACTCCATTGCCGCATCGGCAGGAACGGCCATGACGGTTCCCCAGATATCCATACGTATGGCGATTGCTTTTGTGGCGTTGCTTCCGGTTTTAATAATATATCCCTTTCTTCAGAAGTATTTTGCCGAAGGGATTGCCTTGGGGGCGGTGAAGGGATAGGGTGTCGCTTGTGGGTCATCGGT
>DBDG01000054.1:0-39115 GCA_002293475.1 Lachnospiraceae bacterium UBA938 | reverse complement strand
TCGGTGTTGCTTGTGGGTCATCGTCAAATTGCCCAGGCGTCATCTGCTCCGGTTCCGGCTCCCGAAAATAAGTGCAGCTAAGCTTCCCGCCCAAAGTACAGGCTGTTTCCGTGTCGTCAGCAAGCGCCCTCCATGGCGCGTGCTGACTTGGCCGGCCCTCCTTGGCCGTCCACCACTGGTTTTTCGTTTGGCGGGAAACTAAGCAGCTCTAATTTTCTCCCGCAAGGAACCGGATCAGATGACGCCTGGACAATTTGACGATTCGGTATTCCAACTGCTAGTTTTTATTGGCGGAACTATGCACAATAAGCAAAGTAAAAAACGATTAAGTAAAGTAAGATTAATAAAGTAAATATAATAAAACAAACTTATAAAGGAGAAAAACAATATGGCTAAGTTTACCTGTAATTTTATTTCGTATTCCTTAAAGCGGGCAGTGGATATTACAGTAATTATTCCTTCTGTGACATTTCCGGAAGCCTGTGGGGACGGAAACATCAAGGGTGTAGTCCCTAAGCACCGGAAAGAAGAAAAATATCCGGTAATTTATCTTCTGCACGGAGTAGGTAATGACCATGCAACATGGAATTCTTATACAAGCGTGGAACTGTATGCCGAAGAACGTAATATTGCCGTAGTAATGCTTTCAGCAGAAAATAAAATGTATGTTAACCATGGCGGAAATGCCTTTATGGGTGATTACTTTTACGATTTTATTGAAAAGGAACTGCCGGATTTTATCGGAGCCATGTTCCCGATTTCCGATAAACCGGAAGACACTTATATAGCAGGCCTTTCAATGGGTGCTTTCGGAACAATGATTCACGGCCTTAAAAACCCAACAAAATACAGAGCCCTCGGCGCATTTTCCGCCGGCCTATTCCTTCCGCCGTCAGAAGAAGAAAACTGGGATCCAGAATATAATCCGCTGCTGGTGACCAAGGGACTGGCAGAAAAGGGCATAAAAGACCTTAAGATTTTTATGAGTTGCGGTGATAAAGACCCTCTCTTCGAAGGCTGCCAGCAATCTGCAGATATACTAAAAGAATACGGACAAGATGTCACATGGGTGCCAGTTACTGGATATGCGCATGAGTGGCGCCTGTGGAATCAGCTAATCGAACAGTTTATGGACTGGATTCCCCGCACCGATTATTTCAGCACCCTAGGCAACCGCAAAATATAAGCAAAATACAATACAATACAATACAATACTAATATCCTACCAGTTGGAATCCCGAATCGTCATATTGCGCAAGCATCATCTGCTCAGGTGACTTGCGGGAGAAAAATAGTACATCTTAGTTTTTCACTAAGAAAGCCCAGTGATGGGCGGCCACGGATGGCCGCACAAGGCCTCACGCGCCATGGATGGCGCTTGAGGGCGGCACGGAAGCGACCGATAACCTGAGTGAAAAACTTAGTTGTACTTATTTTCGGGAGCCGGAACCGGAGCAGATGATGCTTGCGCAATATGACGATGACCGCCCCAGAAATCAAGCCGATGACCGCCCTAGGAATCAAGCCGATCACCGCCCCAGGAATCAAGCCGATGACCGCCCCAGGAATCAAGCCGATGCCCGCCCCCATGCCACATCCAACACATATAAACCTACAGGAGGAATAACAATGAGCTTTTACTGCGATACCAAAGCCCCCATAGTAACAACCGACAAAGGAAGAATCAGAGGCTTCCGATTCAACGACATCTACAACTTCCGCGGAATACCCTACGCCACAGCCAAACGTTTCGGAGTGCCAGAAGAAATAGAATCCTTTGACGGCGTAAAAGACATGTTCAATTACGGTAACGTCTGCAATACCATGTTTCCCGACAGCGCAGCAGGCGATTTAATGTCGCCGCATCGGGTATGGTTTCAAAGCGAGGATTGCCTGAACCTAAATGTCTGGACACCCACACTGAAAGAAGGAGAAAAGCTTCCGGTCGTGGTATGGCTGCACGGCGGCGGTTTTTTCAGTGGTTCGGCGATTGAGCAATATGCTTACGACGGCGAAGCGATGAGCCGTAACGGGAACGTGGTGACAGTAACGGTGAACCATCGGCTCAATGTCCTAGGGTATCTGGATTTACGCGGGTTTGGAGAAAAGTACGAACGCTCTTGTAATGCCGGTAATCTGGATATCATTGCTGCCTTAAAGTGGATCAACAAAAATATCGCCGGCTTTGGCGGAGATCCGGAGAATGTGACCATATTCGGCCAGTCGGGCGGCGGCGGCAAGGTTATTACCCTGATGCAGATGCCGGAAGCGGACGGCTTGTTCCATCGGGCCCTTATTATGAGCGGTGTCCTAGGGAAGATATTGTCTGATCAAGACCGCGATACCAAGCCGGTTATCAGAAAGACCATGGAATATCTGCAGGTAACGGAGGTGGAAGCGCTGGAAACGGTTCCTTATCAGGAACTGACGCAAGCCTATTTGCGTGCATATAAAGAATTGGTTTCTGAGCACGGCATCCCTTTCTTTGGGCCGATTCGCAATCGTGATTATTGCGGGGATCCGATGCGGGTAGGATTTACGGAGAATGCCAAGAAGATCCCGGTAATGATCGGTTCGGTTTTTGCGGAATTTTTCCGTTCGGCCTATAAGGAAGATAAAGTGCCTGACGAGCAAATGACGGCTATCATTAAGAATCAGTTCGGCGAAGCGGACGGGGAGCGCTTGATCCGGTCATTCCAGGCAGCCTATCCGGAGAAAAACCTATGTGATATTTATGCCGCTGATTCAGTGGCATTCCGCAATGAGACCAAAAAATGGATCGCTAAAAGTGCCGAAGAGCGGAGCGCAGGAACCTATTCCTATCTGTTTACGCTGGAATTTCCTTTTAATGACGGTACACCGGCTTGGCACTGCAGTGATATTCCTTTCTTTTTCCATAATATCGATAAGGTGCCGGTGGTAAATATAGAAGGGGTATCGGAGCGCTTGTGCGAACAGATTTTTACGGCATTTATGTCATTTGTACATACAGGGGTTCCCGAATCCGCCTTGTTGCCCGAGTGGGTTCGCTGTGGCAAAGGGGATGAAGCGACGATGATCTTTGATCAAGAATGTGAGATCCGTCATAATTTCGATACCGAATTTATTAAATGTCATTCTGAGCTGGAAGTTATACCGTTCAAGCTATAAAAAAACTATTTTGTGGTATGATAAAAAGATGAAGATGAAGAAGCCGCTGTTTACCAAAACGATAAGACTGCTGATATGGCTGATGCTGATGATTGCCGTGATTGGGCTGGTGCTGGGATACCGTCTGATGCTTTTTTATTTCGTCCACGAAAAGGAAGATATTACTTTGGGGGTCGGGCAGTATTTTGAACTGAATGACAACCGATTTCGTCAATTGAACCAGGAGCTGCTTTTTATTGCGGCTAATGATGCCAGCGTCAAAGGCCTCACTAGTATGGGAAATGTCAAAGAGCCGGACTATAAATCGCTGTTAAATTACAATATGGATGTGTCTGCTGTTCAGATGCGGCTGCAAAATATTGTGTCGGTCTATGGGAATCAGTATTATCTATGGCTTTATGAGGCGAAGTCTGATACTTTTATTGATTATGGAGAAAATGATTATCAGCAGAGAATGGCTTTCCGGCAGTTAATCGACCAGCAGATTACCGAGAAAAACATTAAAATATCGCAGAACGGCCGATGGTTTATTGAAGCGCAACAATATGTGTGTTCCACGCTACGTTTTGGTAATGTCTATATCGGGGTGTGGGTTGATTTGGATGATTATATGGCAGATATTATGGAGCTAAATCTGTCTTCCTCATTCACGGTGAGCGTCCTTGATGAAAATGACAATCATGTCAGGATTAAAAGCTTTAATTATGGCCAGGTTACCGATCTGGACGCTTGGGAAAGCGGCGAAAACGAATCGGCATTTACCGTTACCGAAAAAGGGAGTAAAAGCGATTTCTCGGTGATAATCAGAATTTATCAGAAATGGTATGAAAACAGTTATTTCCTGCAGATCGTGCTGGTGCTGGTTTCTTTGGGATTTTTGCTGGTGATCATAAGCTTTTCCGCTTATTTACGTAAAAAAGTTCTTGCGCCGGTTTTGCGTTTTTATAATCAGATTGCCGCGAATACCGGCAGCCGTAACCTCAGCGTGAACGAAGACCTAGTGGAGCTGGATGAAGCAGCTAGGATGCTAAAGTCGCTTATGGACGAGGTACACGCTCTGGAACTGGATAATTTTGTGCAAAAAGCTAAACGTCAAGATGCTGAACTGGGATTTGCCCAGCAGCAGATCAAGCCCCATTTCTTTATCAATTGCCTGAATGTGATATACAGCATGGCGCAGCTGAATAAAAAAGAGAATATCCAGGAGCTGTGTGTGGATATATCTGATTATATGAGGCTGTTATTTCAGGCTAATTCGGATCTGGTTCCGGTGATACAGGAACTTGATATGGTCGACAAGTATCTTAAGGTAATGAAAAGTGTCTACGGGCAAGAGTTTATGTATAGTTTGACTCAGGAATGTGAACTGACGGATGAGGTGATGCCGCCGTTGTTAATTCAGACCTTTGTGGAAAATGCCATTAAACATGGCGAGAGTGAGGAACGGTTGTCTATCGGCGTATCGATTGAAAAAGAAAGCGGTGCGGGCAGGATGTGTATCTGTATTCAGGATTCGGGGGTCGGTTTACCGCCGGAGATGACAGAACAGCTGAATCGCGGCGAAGTACCGCAAAAGAAGGGCGGCCATCAGATCGGCATTAAAAATGTTCTGCAAAGATTAAGGCTGGTTTATGGAGCGGACTACGAGCTGCATTTTCAAAATATGGAAAGCGGTACAAGGGTTACGGTCAGAATACCGGAACGGAAAGCGGAAGACGGAAAGAGTGGTGCGAATGAAGATACTGCTGGTGGATGATAACAAATATGTTTTGGACGGGCTGCTGGATGGAATTGATTTTTCCGGGCTTGGATTCTCACAGGTATATACGGCTAATAGTGCTGAGAATGCCAAAAAGTTAATCGATAGCGATGATATCCAGATAGTTATTACAGATATTGAGATGCCTAAGGGATCGGGCTTGGATCTGCTGGAATGGATTAACGAAAACCATCCGGGGACGGTAACCCTTTTTTGCACCAGCTTTGCCGATTTTAATTATGCGAAAGAAGCCGTCCGCTTGCATTGCTTTGACTATTATGTAAAACCGATCAAGTATTCGGAGTTTACCAGACATGTCGAAAAAGCCATTGAAGAGGTAAAGAGGCTGGTTAGTGAGAAAAAAATCCGGCAATACGGAACATACTGGATGGACAATCAATGGAACAATAAAGCGGATTTCTGGTATAAGTACCTGTATCGGCTGCATCAGATCACTGATGATGAGATTAAGGAGGAAATCGCCGGCCGGAAACTGGAATATTCTTTGGAACAGGAGATGGATATCTGTATCATTAAAATCGGTAAATCCTTGGAAATACAGCGCTTATCCGAAAACAGCAAGGACTTTATTTTTCGCAATATATCGGGTGAGATCTTTGAAAAAGAGTCCTATGTCCTAGAAGGACTGCTGCTTACGGCCAACAGTACGATGACAGTGATATTGAGCCGCCGAGATGAACGAGCGCCCCGCTTAGAGAAGCTGTGCCGGGAACTACTGGACTGTCTGTATAAATATGTCGCGCCGGAGAGTAATTGCTATTACCGTGAGCATATCAAGGTGAGGGAAGCCCGGACAGCAGTTTTGCAGATGGAGGAGATATCCCTTGATGATATATCCAAGGAAAAAAGAGTAATCAATTATGAGAGCTATATCAAGGAAAAAAATGATTGCCGGGCGACTGATCGGAATGAATGGGAAAAATTATTCCGTAACCGCCAGACCCAGCAGCTGATCCAGGCCGTTAACGCTGATATAGAGGCTCAGATGCGGAACAAGAACGTGACCGGGAAGTTTCTCCGAGAAATCCGTTCATCGCTTGTGCAGATCAGCGGAACGGTTCTGCAGGAGAATAAAATCGAAGCTTATCAACTGTTTAATGACACAGATTATGATGTTATTTTTGCCGCAGCAGTCAAGTCGGCGGCTAATATGCAGCGGTTTGCCGAATATGTAATCAGTAGATCAATCGATTATATTGGGCAGATTGAAAAATCACAGACCTTTGTCAGCAAAATAATTCGCTACATGGAAGACAATTATCAGCACAATATCACGCGGGACGAACTGGAGAACATTGCTTTTGTCAGCATCAGCTATCTGTCTAAAGTGTTTAAGAAGGAAACCGGAAAGACACTGCATAGTTATCTGATGGGCATCCGGATCGAAAAAGCCATAGCGATGCTGAAAGAGGGCCGGGCTACCGTATCGGAAACGGCACTGGCGGTCGGCTATGATAATTTCTCTTATTTCTCCCGGATGTTTAAGGAAAAGACCGGATATTCCCCTAAAGATTACCGGAATATTATGGGATATAAGAAAGAGTAGTGCCGGCCTAAAGCGTTTTATACAATTAATAAATATAAGGAGAGGAAGCAATGAATAATAAGATGATTCAGGAGATAATCAGTCAAATGACTTTGGAAGAGAAAGCCTCTTTATGCTCAGGGAAAGATGCCTGGCACACCCAGGATATTGCGAGGCTGCATATTCCTTCGACAAGGCTGTCGGACGGTCCTCACGGACTGCGCAAAACAGTCGCGGGCACAGAGGATAACTTGGGTCTGGCCGAGAGTATTGAGGCCATATGTTTTCCGGCCGGCTGCGCGACAGCGGCTTCCTTTAATCGGGAATTACTGATTAAAATGGGGGAAGTCATCGGCAACGAATGTCAGGCTGAGGAAGTTGACATCATCTTGGGTCCTGCGGTAAACATCAAAAGATCGCCTTTATGCGGCCGTAATTTCGAATACTACTCGGAAGATCCGCTGCTGGCGACCGAGATGGCCGGTGCGCTGATCCAAGGGATCCAAAATAAGAACATCGGGACAAGCATAAAACATTTCTTGGCCAATAATCAGGAAACCAGAAGGATGACTGTTTCGTCGGAAGTGGATGAAAGAGCCTTGCGGGAAATCTATCTGGCCGCGTTTGAGGGGGCGGTGAAAAAGTCAAAACCATGGACAGTCATGTGTGCTTATAACAGGATCAACGGTACATACGCAGCAGAAAATCAAACCTTTCTGAGCGGGGTTCTTCGTGATGAATGGGGCTTTGACGGCTATGTGATGAGCGACTGGGGCGCAGTAAATGACCGGCCGGCCGGGCTGGCGGCCGGGCTGGAGCTGGAGATGCCTTCCTCCTATGGGATCAATGACGAGCTGATCGTGGCAGCCGTGCAGGAAGGGCGGTTAAAAGAAGATGCCGTGGACGAAGCCTGTCGCCGGATCCTGGAGATAGTCAGCCGCTGTCAGGAAAACCGCGACCGGACGGCAGTTTTTGACCGCAGTAAGGATCACGCTGCCGCTAAAGAGATTGCTTATGAAACCATTGTCCTGCTTAAAAACGATCAGATTCTGCCGCTAAAAGAAACTGAGAAGGTTGCCTTGATCGGCCACTATGCCATGACGCCGCGCTATCAGGGCGGCGGAAGCTCGCATATTAACAGTTATAAGGTAACTTCGGTCCTGGATTCACTCAAGGATAACACGATGATAAGCTATGCCAAGGGATATGACGACCGTCAGGAAACCATAGATGAAGCTTTATTGGCAGAAGCGTTACAGGCGGCGGAAGCGGCCGATGTCGCGGTGTTTTTTGCCGGCCTGCCGGATCATTATGAGTCGGAAGGTTATGACCGGGAACACATGCGTTTGCCGGCAGTCCAGAATGAACTGATTGAAAAGATTGCCGCGGTCCAGCCCAACATCGTAGTCGTGCTGCATAACGGTTCGCCGGTTGAAATGCCGTGGATCGGCAAGGTTAAGGGACTGCTGGAAACCTATCTAAGTGGGGAAGCTGTCGGTGAGGCCTGTGCCGACCTGCTGTACGGAAAAGTATGCCCCAGCGCGCGGCTGCCGGAAACGTTTCCTTTACGCCTAGAAGATAATCCATCTTATTTAAATTTCCCCGGTGACCCGGAGCGGGTAGTTTATCAGGAAGGGATCTTTGTAGGCTACCGTTATTATGATAAGAAGAAGCTGCCGGTGCTTTTTCCGTTCGGCCACGGCTTAAGCTATACACAATTCCAATACTCGGACATGAAACTGTCCGCCGCTGAAGCTAAAGACACCGACACCATCCGGGTGAGCATTGATGTTACCAATACCGGCGGGATGAAGGGCAAAGAAGTGGTTCAGCTATATGTGGCCAAACCGGTCGGTATGGTGAACCGGCCGGAGCAGGAACTGCGTGATTTTACCAAGGTAGAGCTGGCGCCCGGAGAAACCCGGACAGTAAGCTTTGAACTGGGAAAAAGAGCATTTGCTTATTGGGACATCAGGCAGCATGACTGGTGCATCGAAGCAGGTGAATATGAGATCAGGATCGGTAAATCTTCCCGGGATATTATCAAGACCGGTAAGATCAAGATGAGTTCAGGGGAAGGTCAGAAGGCGGTTTATGGTATGAACGCTACCATAGGTGATATCATGAGAGACGAACGGGCCAAACCTTATCTGCAAGAACTGTTAAAGGACAATGCCCTGACAGCAATAAGCGACTTAAACGGAGCGGGAGAAAAAGAACCGCCTCAGGATATAAGCACGGCAATGCTTAATGATCTTCCGGTGCGGGCTCTTGTCAGCTTTAGCGGTGGCAAAAAAACCTTTGCCATGCTACAGGAGATACTGGATAAGATTAATGCTTTATAAAGGATTACGGTGACACAGCTACCGGTAGCTTTTCAGCAGGCCATCTTAGCGGCCTGCTGTTTTACTGGCCGGCTTGGTTGACGGTCGCTTGTCTGCAAATCGATTATCTGATCAAATCATTTTGCGGTATCTCACGTCTTAAGTCGGACAATTGGATCTATGAAGTCTAAATCAGAAAAATCTCACAAATCATGCATGTCATAAGGTCTATATTTGTGCAATATCACGATTTGGCAAAATAACTGGTAACTTTTGCACAAAGATATTGTAGAATATAAAAATAAATTCATACTTTTACTAGTGGATTGATAGCAAAACAAAAAATCTCGAAAATTTACTTGCAATTACATGTAGTAAACCACATGGCCAGCTTTGCTGGTCTCCATTGCTTACGGAAGATACGAAAGAAAAGAGGTGACAGATTTATGAAGACCAAGATACTGAGTGTTGGAATGGCAGCCTGTGATATCACCCTCAATCCGATTCCCGCTGATATCCTGGAGATTGACAACTGTCTGATTGCTCCGCCGGTAGCCCGCGGTGGTGGCGACGCGTTAAATGTGGCCGCCGCATTGGGTCGGCTGGGCGCGGATGTGGCGTTGTGTTCCCGGATCGGACAGGACTGGATGGCCGATATTATTCTGGCTCAGCTGAAAGACTGCGGCGTAAATACGACACACCTGATCCGGGATGAAAAAGCCGCGACGGCGACAAGCTTTGTGCTGGTGGACGAGAACGGGGAACGGCATTGCGTCGGTGCCAAGGGTATCTATAGCCGCTTTGACGTGAACGATGTGCCTTATCATGTGCTGCACAAAGCCGGGCTTATTTATTTTGGCAGTGCCATGCAGCTGTCACGGATGGATGACGGGGGCATCGAAAGATTGTTTCGGGAAGCCCGGAGACTGGATAAGACCACGATAATGGATGCCGCCCTGCCTGACGAGCGCCAACGCAACCAGCATAAGAACTGGGCAAATGCACTCAGCGGCGCCCTGTACCAAACAGATTATTTTCTACTGGGACAGGCGGAAGCCGAATATATCAGCAAAGAAACACAGCCGGAAAAACAGGCGGATTTCTTCTGGCAGTTCGGGATGAAAGCATATATTGTAAAACTGGGATCCAAAGGCTGTTTTGTGACAGATTTTAAGAAACAGAAGTATCTGCCCCCGCCGGTTGTGTCCATAAAATATAAAAGCGGTACCGGCGACTGCTTTACCGCCGGATTTATTCTTGCTTTGAGCCATGGATGGGATGTTTTTGAAGCGGCGGCTTTTGCCAATGCCACGGCAGCTTTAAGCCTGACTCAGGATGGTGCTATCGGCAGACTGGGATACAGCGACGCAATGAAACTATATAAAAGAAATGAAGCGGGGGGGGTCAATGGAACAGACAACAAAAATCAGTAGAACTTATCGCTTTCTACGATTATTCAAGGCTTCTGGCGGCTTGACGAGTGGAATATGACGGCGGCCGCCGGTGCCCTTGTCACGAACCAGATCGAATGTAATTCTACTAAAATTTGACTATATTCGCATAAAACATTTGACAATTGTATTTTTTGGTGTTATTTTTACATAAAATATTATAGCACAGGGCGAAATGGTTCAAATTTATATTCAGGAGGAGCAATAATGAAAAGTGCGCCAATGATTAAATTAGCAAACTTAACTAAATTTTATGGAAAATCAAGAGGTGTTATCGACCTTAATTTTCAAGTTGAAAAAGGGGAAATTTTTGGTTTCATTGGTCCTAACGGGGCAGGGAAATCCACAACTATCCGTACGTTGCTTGGGCTTATTCATCCGAGCAGCGGCAAAGCGGAGATTAAAGGAATGAACTGCACAACCGAAGGAAAAAAGATTAAAAAAACCATAGGTTATATACCATCAGAGGTTAATTATTATGATGATATGCATGTTAAAGAGCTTTTTGATTATTCGGCCCGGTTTTATGGGGTAAAGAATATTAAGCATGCTTGGGATTTATCAGAAAGATTGGGATTAGATATTACGAAGAAAATAAATGCCCTCTCCTTCGGCAATAGAAAAAAAGTAGCAATTGTGCAATCATTACTACATAATCCTGAAATTCTAATATATGATGAGCCTACAGGCGGTCTTGATCCATTAATACAGAATGTTTTTTTTGAAATAATAAAAGAAGAGCAGAAAAAAGGAACAACAATACTATTTTCTTCCCATGTTTTAAGTGAAGTTCAGAAAATGTGTGATCGTGTAGCGATTATCAGAGAAGGAAAATTATTAAAAGTGGAAAGTGTAAGTAACTTACGCAAGAATAATTATCGACAAGTGGAAATTGAATATACTTCTTCCGAACATGCCGCACACCTGGATTTTGAAGGCATTACCAATGCGTCAGTAAGTGGTTCTGTCATCAGATTTCTTTACAGCGGCGAGGTGAAGCGACTGATTAGTAAAATTAATAACCAGCCGATAGAGAATATTCTGGTTGAGGAACCGGCATTAGAAGATATTTTTATGCACTACTATATGGAAGGAGAAAAGACATCATGAATTTATTTAGGAGAGAGATAAGTAAAAATTTTAAATCTTTTATTCTTTGGTTACTTGTACTTGGATTTATTAATGCGTTTGTGCTTTCGGCATTTGAAGCCGTGGCAAAGCAAGCTGAAGACAGTGAATTATTGCTTTCGCAGTATCCAGAGGCTTTTATAACTGCACTTAAGTTAGATTTATTAAAGATGACTGACATTTTGCATTATTTTGCGAGCCGCTCCTACTTGTTTATTACTATATTTGGAAGTGTATATGCTATGATATTGGCTACCAGCATATTGTCTAAAGAAGAAAGTGAACGAACTATAGAGTTTTTAATATCAAAACCAATTACACGGGGAGTTATTATAAATGCAAAACTATCATGTGTGTTTTTTTACTTGACGCTCTTTAATTTGGCCTTTTCGATAAGCAATTATATTTTTATGAATGTGTTTAAAATAAACGATTTTTCATTCAGAGGCTTCTTGCTGGGTTCATTGGGTCCATGGTTAATCCATTTGATTTTTGCGGCTATCGGTTTTGCCCTTTCAGTCTATATAACGAAACCTCGTGTAATTATTTCATTATCAATTGGAATAGTTTTTGTTGGTTACTTTTTTAGCATATTAGCTTCATTGCAAGAAAATCTAGAGTTTTTAAAGTATTTTAATCCTTTTAGCTATTATGATACAGGAAATCTTATTATTGAAGAAACAATACCGGTAGTTTTTCTGCTATTAACATTATCTGTTATAGGGGTAAGTGTCGCATTGTCCTATTATCTGTTTTCCCACAAGGACATAAAAGCATAAGTACTGTTAATCAATAATAAAGAGGGACTGGGTCGATATTATCATTGATAGCATGAAAAAGTTAAAATTAAAATTGCCAATGATATATTTCAATTAGGCGGTTATATTGATAATTTTTTGTATGCAGATTACAACTCAATATTGTAATATGCTATGATTTTTCGTATACTGGTAATAATAAACAGGTACAAAGTGTTTTAAGGCTAAACGCTTAGCCTAGCTGAACATTTGTATTAATTATCAGGAGGAAACCATGAGAGAAATAGCAGTATCAGAAACGGAAGAAAAGGAAGGCATGAACACCGAAACTATGAGTGACTATGCCAGAGAACTGGAAGCGTCATTCCGTAAGATCAAGGAAGAAGATATTATCACGGGGACGGTCATCGCGGTCAATGAAGAGGAAGTGATTCTTGATCTACGCTATTATGCGCAAGGCATAATCAAAGCACAGGATATGAGCCGGGATCCCGGTTTTTCCATCCTGCGTGACGTTCAGGCCGGGGATGTCGTGGAAGCTTCCGTCGTCAAAATGGATGACGGCCAGGGCAATATCCTGCTGTCACGTATCGAAGCCAATAAGATACTGGCATGGGACAAGCTCGAACAGTATAAAGAAGAAGGCCGGGATGTTACGGTTAAGATCAGCGGGATAACCAACGGCGGTGCCATCTGTTATCTGGAGGATACCAGAGGCTTTCTCCCGGCTTCGCAGTTATCCTTGGAATATGTAGAGGATGTGAATCCATGGCTCCATAAAGAGATCAAGGTCCGCGTCATCACGGTTGACCGGAGCAAAGAAAAGCTGGTTCTTTCGGCAAAGGTGATCCTGCAGGAAGAAGCAAGGGCCAGCCGGGACAGACGGATTGCCATGATCGTGCCTGGCAGCGTCCTAGAAGGAACGGTGGAAAACCTCACTCCCTATGGTGCGTTTATTAATCTGGGCGAGGGTTTAAGCGGGCTGGTGCATATTTCCCAGATCAGTGAAAAAAGGATCCAGAAACCGTCGGAGGTACTGAGCATCGGCGATAAGATCAAAGCCAAGGTTCTTCATACCAAAGACGGCAAGATATCGTTAAGCATGAAAAGCCTAGCAGAGAACCAGGCGGCCGACGTGATTGAGGAGCTGCAATATAAGTCGGATGGGGAGTTGACCACTTCTTTGGGTAGCTTGCTTGCCAATATCAAGTTTGATTAACGGAGTTTATTATGTCAATAACAGCAGCAGTCATTGTTCCGCATCCGCCCCTGATTGTTCCCGAGGTGGGCAGAGGACAGGAAAAAGGAATCCAGGATACGGTGGACAGCTATCATAAAGCCGCCCGCTTTATCGCCGGAGAGCAGCCGGAGACGCTGATCGTGATCTCGCCGCATGCGCCGGCTTATTCCGATTATATCTGTATGGCTTCCGGTCAAAGGATATTGGGAGACCTGAAGGCGTACGGCGGTACCAGCGAGATAAGTGCGGTGCTTGATGAGGAACTCATTGCCGCTGTCGAGCAAAGATGCCGGGCTGACGGTTTTCCGGCGGGTACAGAGGGAGGAGCGTCTGTACCGATGGATCATGGGACGTTCATCCCCTTATATTATGTAAACCAGTATTACACCGGTTACCGCCTGGTCATATGCTCTTTGTCCGGTCTTTCTAAGGAGAAAATGTACCGCTTCGGTGTCTATGTACAGGAAGCGGCGGAAGCACTGGGAAGAAAAACCGCCGTAATCGCCAGCGGCGATCTTTCCCACAAGTTAAAAGAAAGCGGTCCCTACCGCTTTGCCCCGGAGGGTCCGCGTCTTGACAGCATCTTGACAGGGATCATGAAAACGGGTGACGTAAAAGCCTTTATGGAGGTCGATGCCAAGCTAAGCAGGCGGGGCGCGGAATGTGGCCTCGGTTCCTTTATAATAATGGCGGGAATGTTACATCGATCCGCCGTGACACCGGAGTTCCTGTCCTATGAGGGACCCTTTGGCGTAGGCTATGCAGTCTGTCTTTTCCGGCTGGAAGAGCCAGCCAGTGAAAAAGCCGGCGACTGTTACGTGCGGCTTGCCAGAGAAACATTGGAACATTATATCCGGCATGACCGCTTGATGCCTCTACCGGAAGGGCTGCCGGCAGAAATGACGAAGACGGAGGCGGGGGCGTTTGTCTCTATCAAAAAACGCGGAGAGCTGCGGGGCTGCATCGGCACCATCATGGCGACTCAAGATAATATCGCGATGGAAATCATGTATAACGCCATATCGGCCGGAACGCGGGATCCCCGTTTCATGGCTGTGACCGCCGCAGAACTTCCCGAACTGACATATAGCGTGGACATCCTTTCCGAACCAGAACCGGTCATGGATCGGGGAACTTTGGACTGTCATAGATATGGCGTAATCGTTTCCAAAGGGAACCGACGCGGGCTTCTGCTTCCCAACCTAGAAGGTGTTGACACGGTGGAAGAGCAGATCGAGATCGCCTGCCGGAAAGCGGGTATCGACCCGGAAGGGGTTTATGAGCTGGCGCGTTTTGAAGTGATACGTCATCAATAGTTTTGTGAGGATTAGTTATTATGAGTGGAATATTGGATTATGAAACGGTGGAGCTGGACGATGATGACAACTGTGTCATTATAATTGATCAGACTAAGCTGCCTGTGGCAATAGAGCAGCGGCGCCTTTATTGTGCTGAGGAAATATGGAATGCCATATATCTGCTGCAGGTCAGAGGAGCCCCGGCAATCGGCGTAGCCGCTGCCTTGGGTATCTATGTGCTGGCCAAAGGCATCGAAACGGACGATTATCAAGAGTTTTATAATAAATTTGTCAGATATAAAGACTACCTGAATTCATCCCGCCCTACGGCTGTGAATCTGCTGTGGGCACTGAACCGAATGGAGCAAATATGTACCGGCCGCCAAGATAAGCCGATAGCGGCTATTAAAGAGGCATTACGCCGTGAGGCCCTAGCCATCAAAGAAGAAGATATCCGGGTATGCCGGACGATCGGCCAATACGGCCTTACCCTGCTTAAGCCCGGGGACGGCATCCTGACACATTGCAACGCAGGCCAGCTGGCAACCTGCAAATACGGAACGGCAACCGCGCCGATTTATCTGGGACAGGAAAAAGGCTACCGGTTCCGGGTCTTTGCCGATGAAACCAGGCCCCTGCTGCAAGGCGCCCGGCTGACAGCCTACGAGCTTTTATCCGCTGGCGTTGACGTGACGCTGATCTGTGATAATATGTCGGCTATGGTAATGAAAATGGGCTGGATCCAAGCAGTCTTGGTCGGCTGCGACCGGGTGGCGGCCAACGGCGATACGGCCAATAAAATCGGCACCTCAGTGGTGGCGGCCGTGGCACAGCGTTATCAGGTGCCTTTTTACGTATGCGCCCCGACTGCGACGATTGATCTGGATACCCCCGACGGGGAAGCTATCCATATCGAAGAGCGTCCGGCTGAGGAAGTGACGGAAATGTGGTATGAAACACGGATGGCACCGGAAGGGATCAAAGTATTTAATCCGGCTTTTGATGTGACCGCCCATGAGCTGATAACCGCGATTATTACCGAGCATGGAATAGCCCGGCCGCCTTTTAGCCAATCGCTCCGGGAGCTTAAAAACCCTTTTCCTTCAGCCCCTGGACAATTTTGATATATTCTTCCCGCACATCAAAACCCCGGTAGTCCTCCCTTTTCAGATCTATCATGTCACCATGTGATATGCCTCTTCTCCCGGTACTGACAAAGGTACCTTTGAATTCACCCCATCTGGCGGACACTTCACTGACAAGGCCGTCATTTTTTCCAGCACCGGAAAGGCGCATCAGCAGATAGGGGATGCCCAGCAGGCTGTCGGCGCTTCCTTTATTCATGACAGACGCATAGCTTTGGTAATACACTCCCGGCGCATCAGGATATTTTAGGTTGAATTCCTGGCAATATTCCGGGGAGAGCTGTTTGGTAGCCGCATAAAAATCCGGCTTCTGGTCGCCGATGCGGGCAAATGTCCGGTCAAACCCGGAAGCGATATAGCGGTAGATGCCGTCCGGCAGCTTATTCAAAAATGTAATTAATTCAGATCCCCGATGCGGCGTGGATATCGTAGTCAGGCTTGCCACCTTGGCAGCCATGCCCAGCTCGCAGATCATATAGCGAGCATCTAGGCCGCCTTTAGAGTGGGCAATGATATTCACCCTATCGCAGCCGGTCGCGGCAATGACTTCATTGATTGTGTCACGGATCATCGCGCCGTTTCGTTCGATCGTCCCCCATGCTTCCTGATGCCCGTAATATAGCTCGGCTCCGTTCCTTGTCAGCTCTCTGGCAATGCGCCCCCAATAATTAAGATGTTTCAGGTCACGGAACCCGATGCCGTGGAGCAGGATAAGCGGATACTGCGTCCGGCAGGTGCGCTGCGACGATCGTGTCAAACGGCTGTCTAAGCGGCAACATTCCCCGTCATATTCCTCGATGGCCTTGTTGCAGATATAATTCATTAAAAGGAGGTTGACGACTGGAATCCACAGGTTAACGGCGATCAAGATCCGCCGCAGGATACCGAGCCGGTAGCAGGTAAACAGCAGCCGCAATGTCCCGTTGGCCAGCAAGAATAAGAAAAAGAATAATGTCACGAAAGCGTCGGTCCAGAACAAAACCCCGATATGATTGATTGATAAAAATTCTCGCAACGACCCCAAGGAACCCCACGCGGCTTCCGGCAGCTTACGGCTAAGAATTAGAATCAGTAAGTAGTACAAGCCTTGCGCAGTCATGCCCCAAAGTGAAAAGCGGATCAATAGTTGTCCTCCGTAAAGGATATTAATCCGCAGACTGTTACTTTTGCCGGCACGGAAAGTAAAAAAATGCAGCCTAGCAGTAACATATAAGAAACAAGCTACAACTAAAATATTGATAAGGATAGATTCAGACCAAAGCAAAACGATATGAGGCATCAGCAAATATACCGGAAACCGGACATATTTCTTGGTAATATCCAATAGCTTACAAAGGTCACCGACCAAATAGCAAGCTAAGAAGGCAACGGCTATGGCCTCATACATACGTTAAAGCTTCCTCTTCGCCATGAAATACCCGCAGGGCTCCCTGTACCAGGGCCAGCAGTTCATCTTCGCCAGGATAAACCGTTATGGGGGCAATCCATCCGGTTTTCTCGCGAAGCGAATCTATCACTGTTTTATTATATGCAATACCGCCGGTAATAAGAATCTGATCCACCTTGCCGTCCAGCACACAGGCCATGGCGCCGATATCTTTGCTGACCTGCATAATAAAAGCATTTCTGACTAACGACCATTCGGGGTCGCCTTCCGCCACCCTTTTTTCCACGTTCTGCATATTATTGGTTCCCAGATAGGCATTGAGCCCGCCGTTCCCGGTTACTTTCTTAAGCATTTCTGTTTCCGTGTACATACCGGAAAAACACAGCCTGACCAAGGCTCCCGAAGGAACGCCGCCGGCTCGCTCGGGCGAAAACGCGCCGTCACCGTCCAGAGCATTAAAAACATCGATCACCCGCCCGTCTTTATGGGCGCCTACCGATACGCCGCCGCCCATATGCACGACGATCAGGTTCAGTTCCGGATAAGGCCGTCCGGTTTCTTTGGCATAGCGCTTGGCTATCGCTTTTTGATTAAGGGCATGAAAAATACTGACCCGGGGTATGTCCGGCATGCCGGAAAGCCTTGCTTCTGGAATCAGCTCGTCCACGACCACCGGATCGACGATGTAGGAAGGAATATGTAGGGAATCAGCTATTTCCCTGGCAATCAGGCCGCCTAGGTTAGAGGCATGTTCGCCACGTTCGCTTTTATTTAGGTCAGCTAGCAGTTCATCATTAATCGCGTAAGTACCGCTGACAATCGGTTTCAGCAGGCCGCCGCGTCCTACGATCATGCTGAGGGAGGCAGGGTCAAAGTCCTTTTCCCGGAGCATATTTATAATGATGTCTTTGCGGAAATCCTTTTGATCTGCCATGCACGCAAAGCGGGCAATTTCTTCTGTGGTATGCCGCAAGGTCTCTTCAAACAGAAGGTTCTCGTCGTCATAGACGCCGATTTTGGTGGAGGTGGAGCCAGGGTTGATTACAAGACTTTTAATTGACATGTATGCTGCCTTTCTTTATCGAATTTTATCTTTAGCTACATTAATTATTTTTCATAGCCTCTGAAACTACGGCGCCAAGGGCTATGGAGTTTACCTTACATTCAAAATCATCAGAACGGGAGGTCAGGATAACAGGTGCCTTGGTCCCGGTAATAATATTGCCGTTCTTTACTCTGGCAGTATGAACAAGAGCCTTATAAACCAGATTGCCGGCATGGATGTCGGGAAAAAGAAGGATGTCGGCATCGCCCTGGATATCCCGGTCCGTGGCACCTTTGTGAGCGGCGGCATCGGGATCAATGGCCAGGTCTAGTGAGAGGGGGCCGTCCACGATGCAGCCGGTAAGCTGTCCGTCTTTATACATCTGGGTGAGTTCGGCGGCTTCTACGGTAGCGGGCATCTTGGGGTTCACTACTTCCACGGCAGCTAAGGGGGCGATCTTGGGCTGTTCGATTCCGCAGGCAGAAGTGATCTCCAAAGTGTTTTTTATGATGTTTACCTTGTCCTCCAGAGTAGGATAAGGTATAAAGGCTACGTCGGTCAGAAAAAGAAGTTTATCAATGCCTTCGATGTCAAAGACACATACGTGCGATAAGGCGCTGCCGGTTCTCAGGCCGACATCCTTATCAAGAACGCTTTTTAAGAAACCTTTTGTGTCAATCAGGCCTTTCATATACATATCAGCTTTGCCGTCATGTACCAGTTTAACGGCCGAGAGGGCGGCTTCATAATCATCTGCCACATGAATAAGCTCAAAATCATTGATATTCATGTTGAGAGAGGAGGCAATTTCCCTTATTTTTGTTTCATCGCCGACTAGAACGGCATTGGCAATTCCCCTTTCCTTAGCAGCCTGTACAGCTTCTAGCACAGCAGAATCCTGAGCAACCGCTACGGCTACCTTTTTCATAGGTTTGCCGTTTAGCCCGGCAATTAGATCGTCGAATGTCTTATTCATTTTTGTCCCATGCATATCACAGATTTTAGCATGGCTGAAAGAATTATGTCTGCATGGCTCCCTTGTTTTATTTTCTTTCAGCTTGTGAGATCTTATCGTTAAAATAATAACATTTATTTGTACAAAAATCAATAGACTCAAGGCCTTGATCGCTGATGTGGTAATTTCTCCGTTACTGTTCACAGGTAGTATGCCGCGAGGTGTTTTGCTGAACAGTAACAATTTCTTTAATTTTAATATTGACAGCCGCTTTTTTAAAGTATATAATGATTAAAACCTGTGAAGAAGAGTAAGTACTTCCCGTAACATGTATTTCAGAGAGCCGCAGTGGGTGTGAATGTGGTATAGATGACGGGTAGGAATGGGCTTCCGAGGGCGATTTGAATGACTGTAAGGTCTAGTAGATGAGACGGAGAGGTACTCCGTTAACAACACAAGCATATGTCAGTATGCTATGAGCGGATGTGTATTGCATCAAGCCGGGTGGCACCGCAGGAGTTTACTCTTGTCCCAGCATTTTTTGGGATAAGGGTTTTTTTGTGTTCTTTTATCCCATACTAAATAAGGATAGCACGTTTTAAACGTGCGGATAGGAGAAAAGATGAGTGAGAACATGAATGAAAGACAGATCCCCTACAAAATTTATCTGGAGGAACATGAAATGCCCCGCAGATGGTATAATCTCCGTGCTGATATGCAGAACAAGCCGGCGCCCCTGCTGAACCCCGGTACGTTACAGCCGATGACCGCCGCGGAGCTGGAAGGAGTCTTCTGCGCTGAATTGGTAAAACAGGAGCTGGACGACAGCACGGCTTATTTTGATATTCCGGAGGAGATCCTTAGTTTTTATAAGATGTACCGGCCGGCTCCCTTAGTAAGGGCTTATTGCCTAGAAGAAAAACTTAAGACCCCGGCCAAGATCTATTATAAATTCGAGGGAAACAACACCAGCGGGAGCCATAAGCTCAATTCGGCTATTGCCCAGGCTTATTATGCCAAGAAGCAGGGGCTTAAGGGAGTTACCACCGAGACCGGCGCCGGACAGTGGGGCACGGCACTTTCCATGGCCTGTTCTTATCTGGATCTGGATCTGAAGGTCTATATGGTCAAGGTGTCTTACGAGCAGAAGCCTTTCCGCCGGGAAGTGATGCGTACCTATGGCGCCAGTGTGACGCCGTCGCCTTCGTCGGAAACCGCGGTGGGGCGGAAGATATTAGAGGAATTCCCCGGAACAGGGGGAAGCCTGGGCTGTGCCATCTCGGAAGCGGTGGAAATGGCGGTTACTAATGAAGGCTACCGTTACGTGCTGGGATCGGTATTGTCCCAAGTACTGCTGCATCAGTCGATCATCGGCCTGGAGACGAAGATAGCCATGGATAAATACGGGATCCGTCCCGATGTGATCGTCGGCTGTGCCGGCGGCGGTTCTAATCTGGGCGGCCTGATTGCGCCGTTTATGGGTGAAAAACTGCGGGGCGAAGCCGATTACCAGATTATTGCCGTGGAGCCGGCCTCCTGTCCCAGCTTTACCAGAGGTAAGTATGTCTATGATTTCTGCGATACCGGCATGATCTGTCCGCTGGCTAAGATGTACACTTTAGGCAGCGGGTTTATGCCAGCGCCCAATCATGCCGGCGGCTTACGCTTTCACGGCATGAGCTCAATCCTGTCACAACTCTATGCTGACGGCCTGATGGAAGCCAGGGCAGTAGGGCAGACGGAAGTATTTGCCGCTGCGGAGCAGTTTGCCAGAGTAGAAGGCATCCTGCCGGCACCGGAAAGCGCCCATGCCATCAAGGGAGCAATTGATGAGGCGATGAAATGCAAGGAGACCGGCGAGGAAAAAACGATATTGTTCGGCTTGACCGGTACCGGATATTTTGACCTTACCGCCTATGAAAAATATCATGACGGCAAGATGGATGATACGGTTCCCACGGATGAGGAGCTGCGCAAAGGCTTAGCTGGCGTACCGCAGTTTCCGGGCAACGAAGTATAGATGCTGGCTTACAGGTATTTTGCCGTCACGCTGTCACTGCTCCTTAAAGCTTCCGGGGTGCCGGTAAAAATGACCTCGCCGCCTTGATCACCGCCTTCCGGGCCAAGATCGACAACCCAGTCGCTCATTTGGATGATTTGCTGATTATGTTCCACAACGATTACGGTATTTCCGCTGTCTACCAGCCGGTTGACCAAGATAAGAAAATTCGCTACATCTTTTGGGTGCAGGCCTGTTGACGGCTCGTCCAGCAGATACAGGCTTGCTTTGCCCGAAGTGCCGCCGATCAGTTCTTTGGCCAGTTTCAGACGCTGCCCCTCTCCGCCGGAGAGGGTCTGAAGCGTCTGTCCCAACGCCAGATAACCCAAGCCGACATCCAGCAGCAATCCCAAGATTAGCCTTAGCTTGCCATACCCGTTAAAATCCTGTCCGGCAAAAAACCCCGCCGCATCTTCTACCGACAATCTCAGCACATCTTTGATAGATAGATCCGCAACTTTTATGGCAAGTACTTCATCCTTGAACTGATTGCCGTTACAGACGGGACAGGTAACCTCAATATCCTTAAAAAACAGCATATTACTGTCCACATAACCTAACCCTCCGCAGTTTTCACATCTTCCCCCCGGCACATTAAATGAAAAATGTTTCGCTGTCATGCCGCATTTTTTGGCCTGCTCTGTCTGCGCGAAAATATTCCTGATCTCGGCATAAGCTTCCGAATATGTCGCCACATTGGAGCGCTTCATCTTGGTGATAGCTGTCTGTTCGATCCGGACAATCCGGGAAAAGGCTTCCATCCCTTCGACAAGGTTATGCCGTGACAGTCGGTCATAGCTGCCATTGGCCAAGACTTCAAAGATCAACGTCGATTTACCGGAACCGGAAGGGCCGGTTACCGTTGTCAGGCAGCTGACCGGGAAGCTGACTGTGACGTTTTTCAGATTATATTTATCGGCATTTTTTACAGTAAGCCGCCGCCCGTCACCTTTCCGGAACACCATTTTACCCGCTTGATTGCTACGAAGGTATGCGCCGGTCATAGAAGCCGGATTCTGGGCGATGTCCTTTAATGTTCCTAGGCCGACTATCTCGCCGCCATGCTTGCCGGAGCCGGGGCCGATGTCTATGATATAATCAGCTGCCGCCATAATATCCGGATCATGCTCGATTACCAGCACCGTATTCTCTAGGTCACGGAGTTTATAGAGAATCTTAGCCATGCCTGCCGTATCCTTGGGATGAAGGCCGACCGTCGGCTCATCCAAGATATAGATTATCCCCGACAAGTCGGAATCCAAGATCGCCGCCAGCCTTAGCCGCTTCAGCTCGCCGCTGGATAAAGTTATGGTCTGCCGGTCAAGGGTAAGATATCCAAGCCCTACATTGATGAAACGGGTGATCTTTGTCTCAATGTCCAGTAAGTATGCTGCGACCAGCTCGGACTGTTCTACCGGCATCGCCGCCCGCAGTAGCTTCATCCAGCCGTTAAGCTGTGCCAATGAATAAGCGGCCAGTTCCGGCAGCCGCATCCCTTGCACTGTGACACTACGGCTCAATTCTCCGAGGCGTTCCCCCTTACAGCTCGGACAAGGCGACATCGCAAAATAATGTTCCAGATGCTTTAGGTCGCCTCCTTTTTCTGACAGCTTTCGCCATAGGATCGGGAACACCCCCTCAAATTTCCCTTGCGCAACGCTTTTAGGCGGACTAATCATAGAAAAAGCTTTTCTCACGGCTTCACCGTCAGTTCCCTCAAATAAGATAGCCTTTTGCCGGTCATCGAACTGACACACAGGCGTATGCGGCTTTACTGCCACGCCATAATGCTTAAGTGCCGCATAAAATGTGCTTATCTGATATTCCCCGTAGCGGCCGTCCCAATAGCTTATGGCACCCGCTTCCAAAGTCAGGCTTTCGTTTACCGCGTTCTCCTTATTCAGGCTATGGACTCGTCCTAACCCCTCACAGACAGGGCAAGCGCCTTCCTGGGTATTAAAGGAAAAAAACGTCCGGGTAAGCTTCTCCATCCGCTTGCCGCACTTACAGCAATACATGTAGACGAAAAATTGGTCATTTACTTTCTGCGTTTCTTCTTTGCAGTCCGCGGCAGAAATCACGCCGCCGCAGTGCGGGCATGTCCGGACGCCGGTTTTTTCGTATATCATCCGCAGATCCGTATAAATATCGCTCACCGTCCCTACGGTAGAGCGGGGATTTTTATTCATGTCTTCCTGAGTAATGACAATGGCAGGCGCAACACCCTTGATGCGTTCCACCTTCGGCTTGTGAATACCCTGAAATGCCATAGCCTCTAAATATTGCCGCTGACATTCATGATATAGGACATCAACCAGCAAGGTGGACTTGCCAGAGCCGGACAGCCCGGTTACTACGACAAGTTTGTTTTTAGGGATAGTCAGCGAGACATTTTTCAGGTTCCCCTCGCTGGCGTTTATAATGGTAATATCAGACATAGGCTTCCTCTTACAATGGACGGCTTTCTTAATAATGATGAATAAGTGACACTGTCATTATGCCATGCACAGGGGCAAAAAGCCATATCAAACTAAATTTTTCCTGATAATAGTCAAAAGGTTGAATCTCCGCATTAAATCTGTTAAAATAGGATTTGAAGTTTTTTTATTTTGGAAATACCTTACAGATGCAGCAGATAGGAGCCCGATATGAGTTTAATACAGAAAGTTTTCGGAACCCGCAGTGAAAGAGAAATCCGCCGTCTTGAAGATACGGTGAATACGATAGAAAGCCTGCGGCCCGCCATGATGGCACTGTCCGATGAACAGATGGCAGAAAAAACCAAAGAATTCAAAAAGCGTCTGGCGGAAGGTGCCACGCTTGACACCATCTTGCCGGAAGCTTTCGCCCTGGTCCGCGAAGCCGCCAGGAGAATCTTGAAGACAGAGCATTACCGCGTCCAGCTCATCGGCGGGATCGTTCTTCACCAAGGACGCATCGCCGAGATGAAGACTGGTGAAGGCAAGACCCAGACCTGTCTTCTGCCCGCCTATCTAAATGCCCTGGAGGGCACCGGCGTCTATGTTGTCACGGTCAATGACTATCTGGCGAAACGTGACGCCGAATGGATGGGACAAGTCCACGAGTTCCTAGGCTTAAAAGTCGGCGTAGTGCTCCACGACATGACACCGGAGGAACGCCAGGAAGCCTATCGCTGTGACATCACTTACGTCACGAACAACGAACTGGGCTTTGACTATCTCCGGGACAACATGGTTATCTATAAAGAACAGCTGGTTCTGCGGAACCTGCATTATGCCATTATCGATGAGGTTGACTCCGTGCTGGTTGACGAGGCCAGGACCCCCCTGATCATCTCCGGCCAGAGCGGCAAGTCCACCAAGCTGTACGAAGTCTGCGATATCTTGGCCAAACAGCTAAAACGCGGCGAGGATATGGGCGACATCTCCAAGATGGATCTCATCATGGGTGTCGAGCGTGTGGAAACCGGCGATTTTATTGTCAATGAAAAAGATAAGGTAGTCAATCTGACTGCCGAAGGTGTCACTAAGGTAGAACGCTTTTTCCAGATTGACAACCTGGCTGATCCGGAGAATATCGAGATCCAACATAATATCATCCTAGCCCTACGGGCGCACAACCTGATGTTCCGTGATCAGGACTATGTGGTAAAGGACGACCAAGTGCTGATCGTCGATGAGTTTACCGGCCGTATCATGCCGGGACGCCGCTATTCCGACGGGCTCCACCAGGCGATTGAAGCCAAGGAGCGCGTAAAGGTAAAAAGGGAAAGCAAGACCTTGGCGACCATCACCTTTCAGAATTTTTTTAATAAATTTGATAAGAAGTGCGGTATGACTGGTACCGCCCTGACGGAAGAAAAGGAATTTCAGGATATTTATGACATGGACGTGGTGGAGATCCCCACCAACGTACCGGTTGAAAGGATCGACCATCAGGATGCCGTATATAGGACCAAGAAAGAAAAACTCCACGCCATCGTGGAGGCGGTGAAGGCAGCCCATGCCAAGGGCCAGCCGGTCCTAGTAGGCACGATCACCATCGAAGCCAGTGAAGAACTGAGTATCCTGCTGAAAAGACAGGGGGTTCCCCATAAGGTCTTGAATGCCAAATTCCATGAGATGGAGGCCGAGATTGTCGCTGATGCCGGTATCCACGGCGCGGTCACCATTGCTACCAATATGGCGGGGCGTGGTACCGATATCAAACTGGACGAGGAGGCCAAAGCGGCCGGCGGGCTTAAGATCATCGGCACCGAGCGGCATGAGTCCCGCCGTATCGACAATCAGCTCCGCGGCCGGAGCGGTCGTCAGGGCGACCCCGGTGAATCCAAGTTTTACATTGCCTTGGAGGATGACTTGATGCGACTTTTCGGTTCTGAGCGTCTGATCCGTATGTTTACGACGCTGGGCATCCCGGAGAACCAGGAAATCGAACATAAGATGCTGACTAACGCCATTGAGACGGCGCAGAAAAGGATTGAAAATAATAACTTCGGCATCAGGAAAAACCTGCTTGAATATGACCAGGTTAATAACGAGCAAAGAGAGATTATTTATGAAGAGCGCCGCCGTGTCCTAGACGGGGAAAGCATGCGTGACGCCATTTATAAGATGATCACGGATATTACCGAGAACAGCGTGGATAACTGTATCGGGGATGACAGCGATATTGACGAGTGGGATTTTGAAGAGCTTAATGCCTTGCTGGTACCGACGATTCCGATGAAGCCGCTGAATACGGCTAGGGTCAAGGTTCCGAAGAAGAAGGCGCTGGTGCAGCAGCTGAAGGAAGAAGCGGTCAAGTTGTATGAAGCGAAGGAAGCGGAGTTTCCGGAGGCAGAGTCTATCCGCGAGCTGGAAAGGGTTATCTTGTTGAAGGTAATTGACCGTAAATGGATGGATCATATTGACGACATGGACCAGCTCCGACAGGGTGTTTCACTGCAGGCATATGGGCAGAGGGATCCTAAGACGGAGTATAAGCTCAGCGGGTACGAGATGTTTGATGAGATGACGCAGAATATTAAGGAAGAAACGGTGAAGCTGCTGTTCCATGTGCGCGTTGAGCAGAAGGTGGAGCGTGAGCAGGTGGCTAAGGTTACGGGGACTAATAAGGATGAGTCGGCAGCGAAAGTGCCGGTGAAGCGGGAAAATGTCAAGGTGTACCCGAATGATCCTTGTCCTTGTGGGAGCGGGAAGAAGTATAAGCAGTGTTGCGGGCGGAATGCTTGAGGGGTGGGGCTTTGCCTGCGGCATTTAAGGTATAAACTTTAGTGAGTGTAGCGTGGCTTTGCCGCGCGGAACGTGGGGTTTGGGGCGGAGCCCCATTTAAAATAACAAACACAAGGAAAGAGGTGACGTTTAAGTGGTTGAATTGGATCAGATGAAGTCTGAGTTACAGGCGTATGAAACTCCTTTAGCGGAAGTGAGGGATTCACTTTGACTTAGCTAATAAGTCAAAACGGATTGAAGAATTGCAGATGGAAATGGAAGCTCCTAGTTTTTGGGATAATCCGGAGGTGTCCAACCGTAAGATGAAAGATTTGAAAGTGCTTAAAGATGCTGTCGATGTTATCCGTAAGCTGGAGGGTCAGTATGAGGATATCGAGACTTTGATCGAATTAGGGTATGAGGAAAACGATGAAAGTGTTGTTGGTGACATTCGTCAGGAGCTGGATGAGTTTATCCGGACTTTTGAGGAAATCCGGATCGGGACTTTGCTGTCGGAAGAATATGACGGCGCCAATGCCATCTTGAAGCTGAACGCCGGAGCGGGCGGAACGGAAAGCTGTGACTGGTGCGGCATGCTTTACCGCATGTATACTAGGTGGGCGGACAGGAAGGGCTATGGCTTGGAGGTGTTGGATTATCTGGATGGGGAAGAAGCAGGCATTAAATCGGTGACCTTTCAGATTAATGGGGAAAATGCCTACGGTTATCTTAAGTCGGAGAAGGGCGTACACCGGTTAGTGCGGATATCACCCTTTAATGCCCAGGGAAAGCGGCAGACTTCTTTTGTGTCTTTGGATGTTATGCCGGAGATTGCGGACGATATTGATATTGAAATCAATGACGACGAGCTGCGGATTGACACCTATCGCAGCAGCGGGGCTGGTGGCCAGCATATCAATAAGACGTCGTCAGCGATACGTATCACGCATCTTCCGACGGGGATTGTGGTACAATGCCAGAATGAGCGTTCCCAGCATATGAACAAGGATAAGGCGATGCAGATGCTGAAGGGCAAGCTGTTGATGCTGAAAAAAGAGGCCAATGCGGAGAAACTTTCGGATATCCGCGGGGAAGTAAAGGAAATCGGCTGGGGCAATCAGATCAGGTCGTATGTGATGCAGCCTTATACGATGGTAAAAGACCATCGGACTAATGAAGAGTCCGGCAACGTGGACGCGGTGATGGACGGGGCTATTGATTTATTTATTAATGCTTATTTAAAGCAGTTAAGTACGGGTAAGAGCAATAACGGTATTTGACACATGGGGGCAGCATTGGTCTAGCATTAGTCTGGCAATGCTGCCTTTTCTGAGTGTTTTTTTGGACTTAGTTCACTAGCATGGGATGTTATTTGGGGAGGCTATTTTGTTGATAAGCAATATGGCCGGTTCCTATGCTGGCGGCCGATTTCTATGCTGTCGCTGGTTTCTATGTCGGTGGCCGGTTCTGGGTAAGATCCATATAGAAGTTAGCCAGCGTGACCCGAAAATAAGGAATCACCCAGATAAAGCCAATGCAGCAGCTGAACAGTCCCAGCAAAAACAGCGGAATGAAGCTGATCCATAGATAAAACAACCGTCTTTTTTGTCCCTTCATCAGGACGGTACTCATCCGCAGGATATCCTTTGGCGTGCGGTCGGCAAAATCTAGCAGCAGGAACATGGCCTGCGAAAATATGAGGGAGACATAAGCATAGACGGCGATGCCGAGGGCTGAAAAAACGTAGGCTAGGGTCAGGTATTGATTTTGACCGGTGCTGTTATGAAGGATAAGGAAGATTGATACCGGCAAAGAGACAAGCAGGTCGATCCCGCTTATGACAAATTGTATGGCGACGATTTTGTTGGGCTGATAAGAAAAGCCATAAAAGATATCGCGGATGCTGATCGGCTCTTTGCAGCAGACTTTAAGCGACATGAACAGCTCGCCGACATGGATGACCCCGGCCAGCAGGCTGACAATCAAAGTAGCCAGATCAAAAAAGACTACCCCCAGAAGGGTAGTCTGATTGTACAAGGATAAAGACATCGTCTGCAGAAACAGCGATATCAGGACGACAGTTAAAAAAGCCGCGGCGGCTATGGGATATTTACCCAGTAATTGTCCTTTGGCCATGTTTTTTAACATGGCAACAGACCGGTATGTCGGTGCGGCTTTTGTCGGTGCCTGCTCTGTATGCAAGGGTTCTGTCTGCATGATAAAAGTCTCCTGATATAACTGATTAACCTGATTAAACAGCCAGATCCATGTTCATGCCGACTAGGCCGGCCGCATCGGCTGTTTTTTTGTTTTTTTGGTAAGGATTGGATTCGTCACTGTATTTTATCTTGGTGGAGGTGAGTCCTCCGGCTACATAGTTGCGCCCACATTCAGCACATACCGCCATTTTGATGGAGACATTGGCAGAGATAACCTTGCCGTTATTTTCTGCCGCTTTATTGTAGGCATTGGACACATGTTCCTGCTCATGGGCGCGTACGGCCGCTGGGGCCGCTTGCGGGGAAATATGTGTCGGTGACTTGAAAGAAACGTTTTCATCGGAGCCATCCTGATATTTGCGGTTGGCGCAGGTCTCACATTCCGCCGGGGAAGAAGCCTTGCCGGGAGTCGCTACGGTAGGTTCGCCGGGATTTTTGATGCTGCCGGCCGCTTCGTTGCCGGAAACAGCACCGGTGCTTGGGGTGCCGGCGGCAAAAGGATTGCCCCAAAAGCTATATGCGCCCAGATTTCCGATATTCATAGCCTCTCCTTCCTGATAATATATGAACGTTGTTATTGTTGGAAATACTCTATCAGCTGCCGCATGATGTCCTCATAGGAATAACCGGTTACCATTTCGGCGGACTGCCCGTAGACCTGCTGGATCATCTGGTCGCTTTGCCGTCCGAAATCCAACAGGACTTCAGGATTGTTTATCAAATAAATAGCACTGGTCAGAGTAAAGATAAAGGATATCACGATAGCGGTGGCAGCACATAACAAGCCGATTTTAGCGCTGCCGGACAGCTTACGCTCAAAACCCTTAGATAAAAGGGCGGCGATCCATCCTAGACAGCCTAGGATAATCGGCAGGTAAAAGGTCCAGCAGGTACTTAATGCCGCGACGCCCAGTATCATAGCCGCCGTAGCCATCACGTGGCCGGTGGCATGAGTCGGCTGGTCGTAGTAGCCATGATTTTTGTTTTGATTGTAAAAATACTCCATAGTGTTTTCCGTTTTATGATGTTTATGATAGTTCCTTTATTTTACCACTTTTTATAATAAATTACAAATCAATTTTTGTTGAGATTATTTTCCTAAGATTATTTTCGCGGAAGGCTAAAGGTTACTGTTCACAGGCAAAGTCCACCACTTTGCCAGTCAGAAAGATGCAGAAACTTTCTGACTGGCTCTTTAGGAAACGGAAGCTTTTTAAGGGGTGGTTCTTCCTCTGTGCTTTCGGGTACCACCCAGTCTCGAAGGACGCAGCTGGCTCTCATCAACCGGGGGACTCTTCTGAAATTTGGTATAACAACATAAATCTAATATTATCGGGTTTCAATACCATAAACAAAATTAGTAACCAAAAAAACTGCAATTTAATTATCAAATCAAATGAGTTGACATTGCTATTGCATTGACTGTCATAATGTAAATTTTACAGCCGCCAATTAATTTAGCCAAAACAGCGAGGAAAGAAAAGTATAACGATCCTATAAATTTATTGAAATATACTGCCATACTATCTATAATAAGACAGTAGCTATCTTTTGCCGGTGTTAATAAATAAGTAATAAAAGAGCAAATAACAAAGCGAAATAAACACAATAAAATAAAAATGAAGAGGGCCCCCAAGATGGACATATCAGTCAAGCTGAAGGAAGAACTTAAAGTAGAGAAATGGCAGGTCGAAGCTGCTATCAACTTAATTGATGAAGGGAATACCATACCGTTTATTGCCCGGTACCGTAAGGAAGTGACCGGCTCGCTGAATGATGAAGTGCTCCGTGACCTGCATGAGCGCCTTACCTATCTGCGCAACCTGGAAGAAAAGAAGGAACAGGTGCTGGGAAGCATAGAAGAGCAAGGCAAGCTGACGGAAGAGCTGCGGGCGAAGATCATGGCGGCGGAAACCCTGGTGGTCGTGGAGGATCTGTACCGGCCTTACCGTCCCAAGCGAAAGACCCGCGCCAGCGTGGCCAAGGAAAAGGGGCTGGAAGGCCTGGCGGAATTTATCCTAGCGCAGAGTACCAAGGCTCCGGTAGAAGAGGAAGCGGTAAAGTACATAAGCGAAGAAAAAGAAGTGGCATCGGCGGAAGCCGCCATCCATGGTGCCATGGATATTATCGCGGAAAGCATTTCCGACGAAGCCGATTATCGTATCTATATCCGGGAGACTACCATGGCGGAAGGCAGTATATTAAGCACTGCCAAGGACGAGAAGGCACAGAGCGTGTATGAAATGTATTACGACTATGAGGAGCCGCTTAAGAAGGCGGCGGGACACCGGATCCTCGCCCTGAACCGCGGTGAAACGGAGAAGATCCTGACGGTGAAGATAAAAGCGCCGGAAGAAAGGATATTGCAGTATCTCGCCAAGAAGGTCATTACAGCGGACAACCCCTATACCACGCCGATCCTGACCGATGTGACAGCGGACAGCTATAGCCGCCTGATTGCACCGGCCATCGAACGCGAGATCCGTAACGAGCTGACCGAAAAGGCTGAAGCCGGAGCCATCGGCGTATTCGGCAAGAACCTGGAGCAGCTGCTGATGCAGCCGCCGATTGCCGGCAAGGTGGTTATGGGCTGGGATCCGGCCTTCCGTACCGGCTGTAAGCTGGCCGTTGTAGATCCGACCGGCAAGGTGCTGGATACCAGGGTAATCTATCCGACCGCGCCCCAGAACAAGGTAGCCGAGTCCAAGGAAACCGTCACTAGGATGATCAAGAAATACGGCATTTCCCTGATCAGTGTCGGTAACGGCACCGCCTCCCGGGAATCGGAGCAGATTATTGCGGCACTGATCAAGGAGCTGAATATCCCGGTGCAATATATTATCGTCAATGAAGCCGGCGCTTCGGTCTATTCCGCCAGCAAGCTGGCCACCGAAGAATTCCCCCAGTTTGACGTCGGCCAAAGAAGCGCGGTTTCCATTGCCCGCCGGCTGCAGGATCCCTTGGCAGAACTGGTAAAAATCGACCCCAAGTCCATCGGCGTAGGTCAGTACCAGCATGATATGAATCAGAAAAGATTAAGCGATGCTTTAAGCGGCGTTGTCGAGGACTGCGTGAATAAAGTAGGCGTGGATCTCAATACCGCCTCGGCTTCGCTCTTAGAATATATCTCCGGCATCACGAAGGTGATTGCCCGCAATATCGTGGAATACCGCGAGACCAACGGACGCTTTTCTGACCGTCGGCAGCTCTTGAAAGTAGCCAAGCTAGGACCCAAGGCCTTCGAGCAATGCGCCGGGTTTATGCGGATCATCGACGGGAGCAATCCGCTTGATGCCACCAGTGTCCATCCGGAGTCCTATGACGCCACGATGAAGATATTGAAACGTTTAGGATATACCTTGAACGATGTAAAGGAAATGCAAAAGAAAGCCGCTTCCCGTAAAGGCCGCCCAGCGGCGGTCACCGGAGGCGCGTCCGTCGCCGCGACGTCGCTGCCGCCAAGGCAGAAGGCGCCACAGGGGCAGCGGATCGTCATCCATAATACCGATACGGCTATGGGTAAAGCCCTTGCGGCCGCTATGGGCGGCATGCTCCAGGAGTCCGAGGAGACTAGGCCGGTAAAGGTCAGAAACGGCCAAACCGGCACAGCGGATAAAAATGACGCCCTCGTCGGAACATTGGCCAGGAAGATTCCTGATAAGAAAGTACTGGCAGAAGAGCTTGGCATCGGCGAGATCACTTTGGCAGATATCTTGAAAGAACTGGAAAAACCGGCCAGAGATCCCCGTGAAGACATGCCTGCTCCCATTCTCCGCCATGATGTGCTGGATATGAAGGACCTGAAACCCGGGATGATCTTAAAGGGAACCGTCCGCAATGTGATTGACTTTGGCATATTTGTGGATATCGGTGTCCACCAGGACGGACTGGTGCACATTTCCCAGATCACCGACCGGTTTATCAAGCATCCTTTGGAAGCGGTCAGCGTGGGCGATATTGTGGACGTGCAGGTACTTGGCGTCGAAGAGGCCAAGAAACGCATCAGCCTGACGATGAAGATCGGGAAGAAATAATGTGCTCAACATAATAATTGCCGAACTGCTTTGTGTATTGGCTATCCGGGGCAAGCCCCTGCTTGATCATGACGCTGCCTGGCGGCGCATCCTGATAATACCATTTGGTAAAACTGGCGACCGGTCTGAACTCAGCATTAGGATCGGTATAAACGACCGTTTCATGGAAGTGCCGGGGGTCCGGCTGGCTGTAAAACAGGGCATTGGTGTAGGGAACGCCGGAAAAGTCCGCTACGGGCAGCCCCAGACTGTTAGCATATGCCGCCGCCTCGCCATAGCCTTCATAAAAATACCCGGCGATCACATTGCGGTAATCTTCCCCGAAGTATGCCGAGGAAAAACTTAAAAACGATATCCCCAAGACCACGGTCATAATCGGCAAAAGCTGTTTAAAATACCTTGCAAGCACAGAGATTCCGGTAACACAGAAATAAATAAGCGGGATCCATATAATATTGATCCTGTTTATGTTTACATTGATCACACAGCCGACCAGCACAGCCGAAAGCAGCCATATATACATAAGCCATTGGCACCGATGGTTATCGGCGGCTGGCACATATTTTTCTGAACCGGCAGCTTCGCTAGGGATGGCGGTATCTTGCAGCCGATTAAGGTAAAAGATGCCCATTAAGGCAAACGGGGCCATATATCTATAAGTAACACCGAAACCTTCTATCTGATTCCAGGGCAGACCGTCATTTTGCTTAATAATCAGATCCAGTAATGAACGGGCATTATCTACAAAACCCGGGACATCAATTACCGAGCGAAATGTCGTCAGTTTCGGGGCGGTGAAGATACCGGCCCGTATCTGTGGCAAGTCAAAGAGGTTCACCAGATAAAAACAGCCGATCGGGATGGAGAACAGGATCAGTGGGATTAAAAAGAGGGCAGTCTTTTTAATCTTATAGCCATCCTGCTTTTGCGAGAGGATAATTATCACTATTCCGATTACGATAACCGGCATGGCAAAAGCCGCGGCTGAATAAGCGTAAACAGACAAGGAAAACAACGCGCCCGCGGCGGCGTATTGCCACGCTTTATTATCCTGCAGCGCACATACTGTCATGGTAAACGAAAACAGCAGCATGCCGGGAAGGAGATTGCAATCAAGCGCCCAGCGTGACGCCATGATATGCCAGGGACAGATACTGAAGAAAAATGTTCCGAGCAGGGCGGTTTTTTCATTATGCAGCCGCCTTAAAAGCAAGTAAAAAACCCATACGGCAGTAATACTTATCAGTAAGCTGGGCAGACGGAGAGTCCATACCGTGAGACCGAACACCCATATAAAAGGAATGAGAAGATAGCTCAGCAGGACGCTGGCACCGCTCCCCCAAGAAATATGATAGCTGGGCAGAAAGGTTCCGTTGCGGTCAATGCCGTAATGAGCCAGTGACCACGCATCATAACCGCTTGAGGCTTCGTCTTGATTAAGCCCTCCTGGGATGTCGGGGAAATTCCAGATACGCACGGTAACCGCAATGACCATAATCAGGAAAACTAGTATTTTACGGTTACTTAAGATCTTTCGATAAAATAAAACGTGATTATTATTAAGAAATTTATAAACGAGTTTTTTAATAATTACCATAGGTTTACCTTGTCCTGTCCGCTTTGAAACCGGCCATGCTCCCGCCACCAGCCAATCGATCCGGTTAACTGTTTGGGGACAGATGAACCGCAAAGCCACCGATTTCCTGTTCGACATAGATAAGAGTCAGTTTGCCATTTTCATCATATATGGCGTTTTCCTGATCGAAGGTATAACCCTTTTTCTGTAAATGGTAAACGGCGCGGTCGATATAGTTGGTGCCGACACAGATATGGCCTTTTCGTCCCCGGCCTTGGCCTTTCATGATCTCAAACCCCGTTCCTACGAAAAAAGATACCGGCAGTTCTCTGATCCCCTGACCTAGGATAGCTGAGAAATCAGCGGTGACTGAGCCTGCTTCCGCATCATCGGCAGTATTGATGCCGATATGACGTAGTTTCAGTCCCAACATGGCGTCTACTGCTTCTTGGGTCATGGCCGTGATTTGGTCGAACTCGCCGGCGGAGATCATGTCCGGCTTGACCATAAAACTGCCGCCGCAGGCGATTACCCTGTCAAAATCCAGGTACTCCTTCAGATTTACCGGCGTAATCCCGCCGGTCGGCAGGAACTTCACGTTGCAATATGGAGCGGCCAAGGATTTTATCATGGCTATGCCGCCGGCCGCTTCCGCTGGGAAAAATTTGATTACCTCCAGACCCAGTTCAATCGCGCTTCCTGCCTCGGTAGGCGTGGCACAGCCGGGAATGACCGGGATCTGCCGGCCAAGGCAATAACTGACGACCTTGGGGTTTAAGCCGGGACTGACAATAAATCTGGCACCGGCCTGCACAGCCTGATCCACCTGCTCTGTAGTCAGTACCGTTCCGGCTCCTACCAGCATATCCGGGAAAGCTGCCGTCATAGCGCTTATGCAGTCGCTGGCCGCCGCCGTCCGGAATGTCACTTCCGCACAGTTGAGACCGCCGTCACATAGTGCCTTGGCCAGCGGGCGGGCATTTTTTACCTCATGAATCTCGATTACCGGTAGGATCCCGTTATTTTGAAGCTGTTCAAATATTGCCTTCATATCTTTACCTCGTCCCTAGTGCTTTTATTCTTACTGAAAACTATTGTAAAGGAAATCGGGCTGATATTCAAGGAATTAATTGTATATGGGATCTTTATGTGATAAGGTAGTACATATTAATGTTAGTAATGTTAACGGGAGATAAATGGATGATACCCCTTTCTTATGATCAGATGCAGCAGCTGGAGACCCCCTGTATTGCCGTAGATATGGCGCAGGTGCAGCGCAATATCCAGAAGATGCAAGATATCGCTGAACGTAGCCGATGTTTGCTGCGGCCTCATATAAAAACCCATAAGTCAACGGAAATTGCCCGGATGCAGCTGTCGGCCGGCGCGTGCGGCATTACCTGTGCCACGGTTTCAGAAGCGGAAGTAATGGCGGCGGGAGGGATACAGGATATTTTTATTGCCTATCCGTTAATTGGCGCGCATAAGCTGATCCGTGCCGAGCAGCTTTGCCGCGGGGTAAAGAGACTTATCTTGGCAGCGGACAGCTTTGCCGGCGCCAGGGAGCTGTCCCGGCTGGCCGTGGCAGCCGGCCTTATCCTAGAGGTGCGGCTGGAAATCGACACCGGTGCCGGCCGGACCGGCATCCCCATGGATAAGCTGGCGGAAACCGGTCAGGAAATATTGCGTCTGGAAGGGCTCGACATAACCGGGATATATACTTTTAAGAGTCTTGTTTACCATGGCCAGCCGACCAAAGATGCCGGCCTTGCCGGAGCGGAAGAGGCCGGGATGATGGCAGAAGCAGCCGAGCAGTTGAGAAGAATGGGATTTTCGATCCGGGATATCAGTGCCGGTTCCACGCCTACGGCCGCCGCGTGCGCTGCCGGCGGCGGCATCAATGAGATCCGTCCGGGCACATATGTTTATTATGACCGGATGACTTATCTGGAAGGAGCCTGTACTGAAGAAGAAACTGCGGCGGCGGTCTATGCCACAGTTGTCAGTACCCCAGAGCCGTCTCTGGCAGTAGTGGACGGGGGGAGCAAGACCTTCGCCGGTGATGTGGTATTGGGGAAACCGCCTTTTTATTTTGACACCTATGCTTTTTTGCCGGAACATCCCCATCTGATATTGGAGCGGATGAATGAAGAGCATGGAATATTACGGACCCGGCAGGGGCCGACAGGGCTGGCAGTGGGTGATGTGGTCATGCTGATCCCCTTACATATCTGTACGGCGGTGAATCTGCAGGATAAGTTTTATGCCATAAAGAACGACGAGATCATCAGGATGCCGGTAGACGCCAGGGGAAGATCCGTATAGGGGAAAATCTATATAGGGGAAAATCTATATAGAGGAAAATCTATATAGAGGAAAATCAGTATAGCCAGTGGAGAAGCAGAATATCTAGGGAAAATTAGTATAGCAGGGGGGCCATGATACAGGACAAAATACTCATTAAGAACGGATGGATAGTAGACGGAACCGGTGTAGCACCTTACCGGGGAGATATTCTATTAGCAGACGGAAATATAGCCGCAATCACTAGAACCGGCAGCAGTGTCGGAGAATGTGGTGAAGGCGGCTGTCAGCTGGCGGATATGAGCGCGGTGCCGGCGATTGACGAGGTGCCGGCAATGAGCGGGGAGCCGGTAATTAACGAGGTGGCGGTAATCAATGCGGCCGGGCGTCTGGTAACCCCGGGTTTTGTTGACATTCACCGTCATCTTGATTATGCCGTTCTAAAGGCGGGATTCGGCGCGGCGGAACTGGCGCAGGGGATCACGACAGCAGTGTCAGGTTCGTGCGGCCTGACCCCTTTCCCCCTGCGAAAGGAGACCGGAGAAGAGCTGGCCAATCTGCTGTCACCATGTCTTGGGGCGAGGGTCAGGCCGGAGCTGTTTGCCCATTACCATGATTATGCCGCCTATCTTAAAACGGCCCCGTTGCCGCTGAATATCGGGAATCTCATCGGCTCCGGGGCAGTCCGTATCGCAGTAAAGGGATTTGCCAAAACTAGGTTTACAGCCAGGGAGCTGGATGCCGCCTGCGGACTGGTGGATGAGGCGATGGATGCGGGAGCCTTGGGGCTGTCGATGGGCCTCATGTATCTGCCAGAATATTATTCCACCAAGGTAGAACTGACCGCTGTGGCGCGGGCGGCGGCCAGACGTAGCGGAGTGCTGACCTGTCACATCCGCGGCGAAGGAGATAGCCTGGTTACGTCAGTGGCGGAGGTGATCGACATCGCGAAAGCGGCCGAGATTCCTTTGCAGATCAGCCATTTTAAGTCTTGCGGGGCAAGAAACTGGCACCGGGAGATTTATCGGGCGATGGAACAGATTGAACGGGAACGTGACAAGGGGATGGATATTCATGTGGACTTTTATCCTTATACCGGCGGCGCTACGACGCTGATGTCGCTTATCCCGCCCGCCTTCCAGCGGCCATCGGCAGCAGCTATGTGGGCTTATCTGGCTAGTCCCGAGGCTCCGGCCGCGTTGGAACTAGCCCTTGCCAAAGAGCATCCGGGGTGGGATAATTATCTGGCATCGCTGGGGATGGAGCGGATCCTGATCACACAGACGCTTTTGGCGGAAAATCAGCAGTATATCGGCAAGACCTTGGCGGATATCCGGCAGACCGGGCGCAGCCCCTATGAATTCATCTGCTCGCTGTTAGCAAGTGAACAGGGCAAAGTGGGCATCATCGTAATGAGTATGGCACCGGAGGATGTAGATGCGGTGGCCCGGCTGCCGTACTCTTTTGTGATTTCCGATGCTCTATACGGAGAAGGCGGTGCGGCGCATCCCCGGCTTTATGCCGCTTTTTCTAAGATACTGCGGGACTTCGTGGCGGAGCGCCAGATTCTCAGCCTGCCGGAGGCAATAAAGAAGATGTCCGCCATGCCGGCCGAAAAATTGCGTTTAAAGAACCGGGGTATGATCCGGGAAGGCTGTGTCGGTGATCTTAATATTTTTGATCTTGCGCAGATCGAGGATTGTGCTGATTTCCGGCAAAGCGGCCTGCTTTCCAAGGGTATGGGACAAGTGTTAATCGGCGGCAAGACTGTATGGAAGGATCAGCAGTTGTCCGCCGGCAGTCAGGGAAGCTTTATTGACGGAAAAAAGTATAGTAAATAGGGTATGTTAAAATCAATAAAATATAGATAAAATGGCAAAGGAGATGTGATATGGGCGAGGAAAAAATCAGCAGCATAACGGCAGCAGGAACCGAGACAGTTAGCAGAACAGTTACCGGAACACAGCTTGAGGAAAGAATCCGGGAGTTGGGATTAACGCTGCCGGCAGCACCGGCAAAAGGTGGGATATATACCCCCTGTAAAGAATTTGGGCAAGGGAAGTTTTATTATGTGTCCGGATGTGGTCCGGCGATTAACGGACAGAATATCACGGGAAAAGCCGGCGGTGAGACTGGTTTTGAAGAGGCTTCGCAGGCGGCCGAGAATTGCTTGCTTAATGTGCTGGCCGTATTGAAAGCGCAGCTCGGGGATTTAAGCCGTATTAAAAGTTTCGTGAAGATGCTGGTATTTGTGGCCAGTAGCAATGACTTTTATGATCAGCCCAAGGTTGCCAATGCCGCGACCGGACTGTTGGTGAAGATTTTCGGCGAGGAAGTCGGCTGCCCTTCGCGCTCGGCGGTCGGTGTCAATGTGCTGCCGGGGAACATCACAGTTGAAATTGAGATGTTAGTTGAGGCAAAACCGCATTGATACTGTTTCAGTTACCGCCGATCTGATAAATGGTGGTACTATTACATATAATATTCGGCAAAAGCCTCCCGGAATGGGCGGTATGTTCTATTATAGGAAATTCCTCCTAGC
>DBDG01000008.1 GCA_002293475.1 Lachnospiraceae bacterium UBA938 | reverse complement strand
AGCTATAACAGCGGCAACCTGGTCAGCTGCTACTTTGATAAGGATCTGGCCGGGGGGAAATCTACGCAGGCATCAGGGCGGACTACCGAAGAAATGAAGGACCGCGCCACTTATGCCGGCTGGGACTTTGAGGATATCTGGGAAATGAAAGAGAACAGCTATCCGACACTACGTGCCATGGGCAATTATCCGGCGGTATTTCCAGATTTTCCCGGGGAAGACCCCGGCAAAGAACTGACCGGTGAGCCGGAAGAAGTGACCGGAGAAGAAGGTGGAGAAGAAACCGGAGAAGAAGATAGAGAAGAAACCGGAGAAGAAGATAGAGAAGAAACCGGAGAAGAAGATGAAGAAGAAACCGGAGAAGAAACAGGAAATGAAACCGGAGAAGAAACCGGAGGATCAGGAGAAGAACCGGAAGACCAGATATCAGTAGAAAGCCTGGAAGAACAAGAGCCCCAAGAAAAACTGGACGGCCAGAATAACGAATCCGGGGAGGAATTGGCAGCGGAATTTTTGGTGTTTTCAAAATGGGCATTATGGTTTATCATAAGGACATGACCTTTTCTGATCAACCAGAATCGTGTCATTGATCTTATTTTACCAAACGAAGGGATATTTAATGTATGATAGCTTTTGTAAAAGGTGAAATCGCCGCCATAACAGAAGACAATGTAATTATTGATACCGGTAATATCGGATATAATGTCAGGATTTCAACAGGTACGGCCAATCTGCTTCCGGGGGTGGGTCAGGAGATCAAGCTTTATACCTACACCCACATCAGGGAGGATATTTTTCAGCTGTATGGGTTTTTGACCAGAGACGACATGGAAATATTCAAGAAACTGATCACAGTCAACGGCATCGGCCCGAAAGGCGGGCTGGCCGTACTGTCAGTGATGAGTGCCGATGACCTCCGTTTTGCCATCATGGCAGGGGATGCTAGGGCCATATCCAAGGCACCTGGCATCGGCATCCGGACGGCAGAGCGGATCATCCTGGATCTGCGGGATAAAGTGTCCATAGAAGATACCTTAGTAGCAAAGGAAATGGATGTATATGGGAATACCGGCCACTCGGGTACGGATAGCCAGGCTAAGAATGAAGCCGTAGAAGCATTGGTGGCTTTGGGTTATGGGGCGGCGGAGGCCTTAAAGGCGGTTAAGAAAGCCGCCGCTATGGAAGAAATGGACACTGAAGCGCTGCTGAAAGCGGCTCTTAAGAATATGTTTTAACGTCATCATCTTCAATATAAAACTCCATAATAATGCTTGATTAAAAATCATTATAAGAACGCTACATAAAATGCTTCATATAAACTCTATATAAAATGCTTCATATAACGCTCCATAAGAACGCTTCGTAAGAACATAATAATACTATATAAACCCACGAGGTAACCCTGCCCATGCCCGAAAGAATCATAGAAACAAAATTAAAAGAAGAGGATCTGAAGATCGAAGGCTCCCTGCGCCCCCGGAGCCTAGACGAGTATATCGGCCAGACCAAGGTCAAGGACAACCTTAGGGTCTATATGGAGGCAGCCCGGCAAAGGAAGGATCCGCTGGACCATGTGCTGTTCTACGGCCCGCCGGGTCTAGGTAAGACTACGCTGGCCGGCATTATTGCCAATGAGATGGGCGTCAATATGAAAGTCAGCAGCGGACCGGCTATCGAAAAACCCGGTGAAATGGCCGCGATCCTGAACAACCTGCAGCCCGGTGACCTGCTTTTCTTAGATGAGATACACCGGCTCAACCGGCAGGTGGAAGAGGTTCTTTATCCGGCCATGGAGGACTACTGCATTGATATCATGATCGGTAAGGGGGCTTCAGCCCGTTCGATCCGGCTGGAATTACCTAAGTTCACCTTGGTAGGCGCGACAACTAGGGCAGGGCTTTTGACCGCGCCGCTGCGCGACCGCTTCGGGGTGATCCACCGCCTAGAATTCTACAATACCGGCGAGTTAAAAACGATTATCATGCATTCAGCTCACAAACTTAAGGTCAAGATCGAAGAGGCGGGGGCGGAAGAACTGGCCCGGCGCAGCCGGGGCACGCCGCGGCTGGCTAACCGGATCCTTAAGCGGGTGCGCGATTTTGCCCAAGTCAAATACGACGGCGTCATAACCGGGGCGGTGGCGGCCACTGCCTTGGATTTATTGGATGTGGATAAGATGGGACTGGATCATGTTGACCGGAACATGCTGTTCACCATCATCCAGAAGTTTAAGGGCGGCCCGGTTGGACTGGATACATTGGCGGCAGCGATCGGGGAAGACGCTGGAACGATAGAAGAGGTGTATGAGCCCTACCTGCTGATCAACGGGCTGATTAACCGGACGCCTCGCGGCCGGGTCGCCACCGATTTAGCCTATCACCATTTAGGGCTTGATATTTCAACCTGATCTGATATAATAGGCTATATGTAACCAGACAAGCAGTAATATTTACAGATACAGTCATCTTATGGCGGCAGGGAGCAAGAAAATGACGGGTAAGACCGATACGGAAGTTATTATTGGCGGTAAGGTTTTAACTTTAAGCGGATATGAAAGTGAAGAATATCTGCAAAAAGTAGCTTCCTATATCAATAATAAGATAGCCGAATACAATAAAGTCGAATCTTTTCGCAGACAGCCGCTTGACCGGCAGAATGTCCTGCTTCAGCTCAATATCGCGGATGATTATTTTAAAGCCAAGAAGCAGATCGGCGTGCTGGAGGAAGAGATCCAGAACAAAGAGAAGGAATTATATGATTTGAAGCACGCTTTGATAGCCGCTCAGATCAAGCTTGAGAATACTGAGAAGAATGTTAAGACCCTTCAGGCCGAAATCAATGAGAACACGAAGAAAATCATCCGGCTGGAAGCAGAACTGAAAAGCTAACGGTTGCAGAAAGGCTGTCTTTGTTTTAAGGACAGTTTTTTTATGGGATTAAATCCATGGCAACACATCCATGGCAATACATCTATCATGAGGGATTATAAGAGATGACGGGAAAAGTGGAGCTGCTGGCACCGGCGGGTGATTATGAAGGACTTATCGGGGCTTTTAACGCCGGGGCAGATGCGGTTTATCTGGGAGGCGACCGGTTCGGCGCCAGGGCATATGCGGGAAATTTCACGGCGGAACAGCTTCTAAAGGGAATCCGCTATGCACATTTGTTCGGGCGCAAGGTATACCTTGCCGTAAACACCCTTGTGAAAGAAAAGGAATTCGGTGAGCTGTATTCTTATCTTGCCCCGCTTTATGAGGCCGGCCTTGACAGTGTCATCGTCCAGGATATCGGCGTGCTTAGCTGGGTAATCAAACAGTTTCCGCAGCTGAACGTCCATGCCAGTACCCAGATGAATATCACCCATGCATATGGGGCGCAGTTTTTAAAGAATAACGGGGCGGTAAGAATCATCCCGGCAAGGGAGCTGAGCCTCGAGGAGCTGGTGGGGATAAGAAAAAAAGTCAACATCGAGCTGGAGACCTTCATCCATGGTGCTATGTGTTACAGTTATTCCGGACAGTGCCTGTTCAGCAGCATACTGGGAGCCAGGAGCGGCAACCGGGGGCGCTGCGCCCAGCCGTGCCGGCTGCCATATCAGAAGATATCCGGCCGTGACGGTAAAAAAGCGGCCAGCCGGAAGAACGACTGGTACCCTTTAAGCCTGAAGGATATGTGTACCCTGGCGATACTGCCGGACTTGATTGAAGCCGGAATCACATCCTTTAAGATCGAAGGACGGATGAAAAAGCCGGAATATACTGCCGGGGTGACGGCACTTTACCGTAAATATATCGATATGTATTACGAGAAGGGGCGATCCGGTTTTACGGTGTCAGCGTCAGACACATATCAGCTTCAGTCGCTGTACATCCGGGATGAAGCCGGGGAAGGGTATTATTACCGGCATAACGGCAGGGAAATGATCACCCGTGGCGGTCCGGGATACGAAGGCGCCGATGAAGCCTTACTTACGGAAATCCGCCGTCGGTATCTTGAAGCGCCGATGTGTCTTGCTGTCAGCGGATATGGCCGTTTTACTGCCGGACAGCCGGCTGAACTGACAGTCTCCTGCGGCCAAACTGTGGCCAGCCGCAAGGGCGCGGACTTAAGTACAGCCTTGAAGCAGCCGCTTAGTGAGGAAGGCGTGCTAAAACAGCTTAAGAAAAGCGGGAATACTCTTTTTGTCTTTGATGAGCTTAACATCGAATTGTCAGATAATGTGTTCATGCCGGTAAAGGAAATGAATGAATTAAGGCGTCAGGCATTAGAACAGTTAGAAGAGAGGCTTTTAAGACCGTTCATGCGCCAGCTTCCGCCAAGATTGCCGTTGCCCGCGATGCCTGCGATGCCCGCAACTGAGCCTGTAAAAACAGTTCCCGGCTCACATGGCAGACACAGGCTGCATGTGCAGGTGACAACTGCCGAACAATGGCAAAGCGCCGTCCGGCATGTGATTGAGAGAATATATATAGATATTGACATATGGGGAATTCATAGTGTCCCGCCTAAAACCGAGGGGATGGAATGGTTCGCGGTCCTGCCCCGGATATTCCGCGCCAGGTCGGAACAGTATCTTAGTCAATATGCCGCTGTCCTGCACGGTGATATGTGTGACGGCGTGCTGATCCAAAACGTGGAGAGCTATGAATGGCTGCGGTCAGTCGGTTATTCCGGACACATTGTGACAGACCACTCGCTTTATATATGGAATAAAGAATCATGGCAGTTCTGGCGTGGGCATGCCGATGAATGTTATCTGCCGCTGGAACTGAATAAGCACGAGATAAGTGACTTGATAAACAGTCGCCTGCCCTTATCAAATGGCCTTCCGGCGGTGGCCGGCATGATGGTATATGGCCGGATTCCGATGATGATATCGGCAAACTGCTTATGGGAAAGCGGACAAGCAGCTAAAGACCGCCAGAACGATATCATGCCGCTTACGGACCGATACGGAAAACAGTTCCAGGTCGGTAAAAAATGCCGTCATTGTTATAATATTGTATATAATACCGTTCCCTTATCGCTGCATGACAGTATTAGGCAGGGAGAAATATCCAAAGTCTGCTCATCGTACCCAGATATGAGAATAGATATGAGACTGGATTTTACTACCGAGACCGGTAAGGAAACGGAAGATGTGATTAGTTATTTCAAAGATATTGCCGTTTTTAAAGACAATGCTGTCAGGCCATATGAACACTATACCACTGGCCATAGCAAAAGAGGGGTTGAGTAATGCAGGTAGCACAGGTTTATTTTGAGGAATTATCGAAGTATTTTATTACAGTCTGTATGGCACTGTATACTTATGAATGTTTTGCGGTATTCCGTTTCCATGGGGAAGAAAGAAGGAACGGCATCTATGTCCGGCAGAATATCTTGATGTTCTTTATTCATTTGACCTGCTATTTTTATATTTATCTGGAGACAGGGGAAGTCGGCCAGCTTTTCTTTGCGGTATTTCAGCAGATTGTCCTGTATGCGGCCATCGTTCTGTTCCATATGCTCTATCCCAAAGGCAACCGTCTGATTCTTAACAATATGTGCCTGCTGTTAGGGGTCGGCTTCGTAGTGCTGACTAGGATATCCTATGATAAGGCGATCAGGCAGTTTATTATCGCGACCGGCTCGTTGATTATCTTTTTGCTTTTGCCGCACCTGATCAGGAAGCTGCGGTTCTTAAAAAGCCTTACCTGGATATATGCGCTGGTGGGGATCGCCGCCCTGACGGCCGTCCTGATCTTAGGGCAGGACGTCAACGGCAGCAAGCTTTCCTTTACCGTAGCCGGCGTCACCTTCCAGCCTTCGGAAGCGGTGAAAATACTTTTTGTCTTCTTTGTCGCCAGTGCGCTGTATCAGTCATCCGGCTTTTTTCAGGTTTTTACCACGGCGGTGGTCGCGGCGGCGCATGTCATTATCCTAGTGGTGTCAAGGGATCTGGGCAGTGCCTTGATATTCTTTGTCGTATATGTCTTCATGGTTTATCTGGCGACGGGAAACGGTTTATACGTGATAGCCGGAGCGGTCGGCGGCAGCGGTGCCGCCATATTGGCTTATCAGGTCTTCCAGCATGTTCAGACGCGTGTCCAGGCATGGCGGGATCCGTGGAGCGTGATTGATTCTTCCGGCTATCAGATCACCCAGTCTCTGTTTGCCATATCAAACGGGGGCCTGTTCGGGCTGGGGCTATATAAGGGTAATCCGCTTTCCATTCCGTTTGTGGAAGCGGACATGATTTTTTCCGCCGTAGCGGAAGAACTGGGTATTTTCTTTGCCGTCTGCCTGATCCTGATCTGTATCAGCTGCTTTACGATGTTTATGAATATAGCCTCCGGACTGAAGGAAAAGTTTTACCGGCTGATTGCCTTTGGCCTCGGCATTACATATATATTTCAGATATTCTTGACGATCGGCGGGGGAACCAAATTCATCCCGCTGACCGGCGTGACCCTGCCGCTGATCAGCTATGGAGGCAGTTCAATACTGACGACGATGATCATGTTTGCCGTTATTGAAGGGCTTTATATCATCAGGCAGGAGGAAGTAGCCGCCATGAAACAGATGGGAAGAAAAAGGGGCAGGAAAAGGGGAAGGATAATTAACGAGGGAGAAGCTTATGACAGTGAATAAAAAGTCGAACCGCCAGATTAGGTATGTCACATGGGCATTTGTCCTCCTTTTGTTAGGGATGACCGGTTATATCTGCTACTATTCTTTGACCTATAAGCAGGAGATGACCAATAACGATTATAACGGCATCCAGCAGATGTTAATGGCACAGAACAGCCGCGGTGCCATCCTAGCAAGGGACGGGGAGGTACTGGCCGAGACCAGGACGGATGCTGACGGGCAGGAGATCAGGGTATATCCCTATGAAAATCTGTTTTCCCATGTGGTAGGCTATGCTACGAAAGGGAGGACGGGTATCGAGGCGGCGGCCAATTATTACCTGATCCAGTCCAATGCCTTGCTCTCTCAGAAGGCCGAAAACGCGGCATCCGGCCGGAAAAACCCCGGTGACAGCGTCCATACTACGCTGATGGCGGATATTCAGGAAGTGGCGTCCAAAGCCCTAGGTGTCTATAAGGGGGCGATCGTGGTCACGGTTCCGGCGACCGGAGAGATACTGGCCATGGTGTCAAAACCGGATTTTGCCCCGGCCGAGATCCCGTTAATATGGGACGATCTGATCGAAGACGAAGACAGCGGCATCCTGCTGAACCGCGCCACCCAAGGGCTTTATCCCCCGGGATCGACCTTTAAGCTCATTACCGCCTTGGAATATATCAGACAGAACGAGCTGGATATCTCTGGGTACCACTATAACTGCCCCGGCTATTTTATCCGGGGGGATGAACGGATCAACTGTTATCACGGAAGCGCCCACGGACAGGTGGACTTTAATGTTTCTTTTGCCAAGTCATGCAACAGCTCCTTTGCCAACATCGGGCTGTCGCTTGACCGGGAAGGTTTTCTAGGAACGCTCGACCAGCTGCTGTTCAACCAAGACCTGCCGCTTACGATGAATTATAACCAAAGCAGGCTCAGCCTGACAGAGGACATGGCGGAAGCGGATATGATGCAGATCACCATCGGACAAGGCAAGACCCAGATGACGCCGGTACACCTGAACATGATCACCGGCGCGGTCGCTAACAACGGCGTCCTGATGAAACCCTATGTCGTTGATGCGGTCAAAGACGTAAACGGCAGCACCGTTAAACAATTTACCCCGGAGGTCTATGGCGAGCTGATGAGTGCCGAGGAAGCCCGGCTTCTGGGGCAGCTGATGGAACATGTCGTCACCAGCGGAACCGCAACGAGACTGCGGGACAGCGGATATACGGCCGCCGGCAAAACCGGATCGGCCGAATTTGGAACCGTTAAAGGTGAAAGCCATGCCTGGTTTACCGGCTATGCCCCGGCAGACGACCCGCAGGTCTGCGTGACGGTCATTATTGAAGGAGCCGGAGCCGGCGGGGATTACGCGGTACCGATTGCCAAAAGGATCTTTGATGCTTATTTCAGCAGATAGAGATGATTTCCAGGGCATCATTGATGCTTAAGTCGATTAACAGGCCGTCGGGATACTTGACGATTGGCCGTGATATGGCCGCCGGATTGATCCTGGCCACTAAAGCCTGCTGGCCGTTACTCAGCAAAACCGAATTTCCCGCCATATGCTCCGCGATATTGAGCAGTATCGGCTTAAGCAGCCGTTCGTCATACTTGTCCGGTCCGGTTTCTTCAAAACTGGCAATTACCTGGAAAGGATGCTTGGACTGCCGATAGATCCGGGCGGAAGTCATGGCCTCGTATGAATCGATGATGGCGACCAGCTTGGCAAACATATCAATCTGCGTCCCCTTGAGCCGGGAAGGATAACCGGACCCGTCACAGCGTTCATGATGCATCAGGGTGGCCTTGATAATATGCGGGTCAAGCTCCAGATCTTTTAACAGCTCAAAACCCAGCATGGTATGGGTCTTCATCTTCATAAACTCGACATCCGTCAATTTATCCGGCTTCCAGATCAGCGAATTAGGCAGGCGTAGCTTACCGATATCATAACAAAAACCGCACTGGATCAAAACCGTGGTGTTTTCCGGGGAGAGCTTGAGCCAAGGGGCGAAAACACCGGCTATCAGCGCCGAATTAAGGCAATGGGCATGCGTCATGTCGTCTTCACTGGGAAGCATGTTATACAGGTAATCCAAGATCTTATTCTTGTCATCGACCTGATCGGTGATATCATGGTATATCTTCATCAGCTGCTTCATGACGATCGGAACCCGGTTGGTAATAAAATGAATCATCATGGCTTTATATACAGGCATGACCCGCTCGTAGGCCTCACTGAACCGGATAAAGCCAGGGCTCAGCCTTGTCTTTTCAAAATATGTAGTCGCATAGTCGAGCTCCTCCATGACGGTAACTGCGACGATAGAATACAGATTTAGCTTGCGGATCACATGGGCATCCACTGTGGTTCCGGCGGTGACCACCAGCTCATTGCGGTAATTATAGATATCCGCCGCGATTTCCATACCCGGCTTTAGCGCCACACTGGCAATATTTTTCATAAGCATCCCCCTGTCCGCCGCGCGGACTGTAAAACCAAATGCTGAAATGTTTTTCTTTCAGCCGCCACATCCCCTTATCCGCCGGAGCGGACATCACAACAAATCTTCACTTTGTTACATAAAACACAACGATATATAAAGTATATATGAATACACCCCACCAGTCAATTTCTACTTTTGAAAAACAAATAAGTATGATATGATTATATTTACGGAATAATTATGGACATGTCGGAACTATTAAGCTTGCTAAGGACAGGTAGTGCTAATGAAGTTTTACAAAAATCTTTACGTCGGCGAAACGGTCAAAAATCCGGCCAAAGTCAAATGGAAGCTGAAGCATCGGGCCGGACAGCTGAATATTTATGTAATTGCCTTGGCCGAGGGAAGCGACCAGCTGGAGTTTTATCATTGTGCTTTCCTGAAGCAGACATACTATCGAAAACATTCACCTTTCGTAGTGGGGATTGCTAATGGGCGTGATGAGGCAGTGGGGATTGTCGAGCAGATTGCCGTGGAATGTTTCCAGTCGGGCAGGGACGGCAACCTGAAAGATTTTTTGCTTGCGGGGATTTGATATGCTTTCGGTATTATTAACTATTCTAAAAGTGATCGGGATAATTGTGCTGGCCTTGCTTTCCTTGCTGGTTTTATTGCTGCTGCTGGTATTGTTTGTGCCCGTGCGGTACCGGATCAAAGGATATCGGAAAAGCGGGTTGGAAGCACCTATATATGTTAGAATAAAGGCGACCTGGCTGTTCCGCCTTGTCAGGGTGGTTTTTGCCTATCCAGAAGCGGCTTATGTCAAGGTGAAGGTCTTGTTTTTTACAGTTTACAATTCATCGAAAGTGAAGCCGCCGGCCAACAATGATAACATGACGGCCGGTTCCGGGAACGAAGACACGGCGACTAATGCTGCGGACGCCAGTCCAAATAATGATTCAGTCGCGCCGGATCCGGCAAATAACGATTCTGTGAATCAGAATATGCCGGCACACGATGACGGAACCGATGACACGGCAGCTGCTGATGCACCTGCTTTCGTTAAGATCAGGAACAAAATTACAAATATATGGTACACAATCCTAAAAATCTATGATAGAATAAAAGATGCAGTTTTTAATATCCGTTATTATATTGATATTATCAAGAGTGACGAATTCAAGGAAGCCTTTTCTCTCTGTTCCCGGCAGCTGGGGCAGATATTTCGAAGCATCAAACCCCGCCGGATAAAGGTTAATATGACCGTGGGAATGAAAGATCCGCGTCAAACGGGACAAATTTTAGAATTATATAGTATTTTGTATCCGGTGATAGGCAATAATGTCTTTATAACCCCGGATTTTGATCAGGAATTGGTGGACAACCGGATAGAAGGAGACTTCTATTTTAAGGGGAGAGTCTCATCTTATGTGCTGCTATGGGCGGCATGGAAGGTTTACAGAGACAAGAACATCCGAAAAATAATTAAATTATTGAAAAGGGAGGGCACGTAATGTCAGAAAATAATTTTAACAGTGTCATTGATTCTCTGATGAGAGGAATGAATTCCGTTCTTTCTGCTAAAACAATTGTCGGTGAACCCACACAGATCGGTGATGTTATTATTTTGCCGTTGATGGATATGACGTTCGGAGTCGCGGCCGGAGCATCGGCAGGAGATAAGAAAAACGGCGGGGCCGGGGCATTCAGCGGCAAACTGACGCCCAGTGCAGTGCTTGTCATCAAAGGTGGCACCACCAAGCTGGTAAATATCCGGAACCAGGATTCACTGACGAAGATACTTGACATGATCCCCGATCTGGTGGACAAGTTTACCAAGCCCAAGGAAGAAGAGATTATCAAGGACGATGAAGCCGTTGATATCGCGTTTCCGGAACGGTAAATGCATCATTTTATGGTGAATGGCATAGGATAGATAAAGAAACATAAGTAGGGATTATCCATGCAGAGGATGATAGGATTTATAGCATTTTGGGTTGCTGTCGGCATGTTACTTATGTTTTTTTTAACCAATCGTTTTGTTGCTTTGATTATTATTGCCTTGCTGCTGCTGATAGGGTATAATTTTTATTATTGTGACTAAAGGAGTCAATGTGGACGGGATCAAGATGGACAAGGTAACAGAGCCGATCGAAGGCAAGACATTTGAAGAAATCCTTGTACACGGAAGCAAGGAAGAGCTGGATATTCTTAAGTCATGGCTGTTTACGGAAAATATCCGGATTGAGGCGGCCCGCAATGACCTGACAAATATGCAGCATAAATTTGTTACCGAAAGAAAACAATTTCAAGACGAGATGAAAGAACTCAACCATAAGCTGGTAATCGAAAAGAAACGGCTCAAAGAAGATACGGCCTTTTTCGATAAGAAGATGGAAATATTAAAGAGCGGTTTTAGCCAGCTTGATATGGACAAGCGCAAATTTGAAAAAGAAAAGAATCAGTTCCTGACCGAAAAAGAGGCCTCGGCCCGGGATATTACCTATGGGCGATATAATGAAACGATTGAGATACTTTTTAAGGGAGTGAATAACCCTTTAGCCCTTAAAAAACGTTATAAAGATCTGATTAAGATATTCCACCCGGACAATACTGCCGGTGATCATGAGATGATACTGGCGATAAATCGGCTGTTTGAAAAACTTCGCAGTGAATTTGAATATGAAAGACAGGCTTAGGAAGGGCTTAGTAACAATCAATAATCAATAGTAATAGATAACAATAAAATAAAAAAGCGAGCAAGCTCGCCTAGAAGAACGCAGAGCGTTCTTCCCGAATNNCACTTTCCTATAGAATAAAAAATCGGCAGATGCCGATTTTTTGTCTTTAACCTCATACACGCTCAGGCACTGCTGTCTATGCCCGCTCAACTTTTCCAGATTTCAAACAAGCTGTACAAACGTGAAGTCTTTTAGAAGCTCCGTTGACGACACACTTAACTCTCTTAATATTAGAGTTCCAGATTCTGTTTGTTTTTCTATTAGAATGGCTTACATTATGCCCGAAATGAGCACCTTTACCACAAATATCACACTTAGCCATCTTTGCACCTCCTAACCGGCAATAATCACAACAGTAGTATGATATCAGATAAACCGTCATAATGCAAGAAAAAAATAAAATTTGTCAATAATAAAATATGTAGCCATATATTTTGACATTGTATGAAATTTAGTATTTCATTTTTGACATAATAAGGGTATAATATAACATGGTTTTATATTTAATATAAGGAGGTCACCCATGAAAACTTCTTCTATGAATACGCATATGGGAAATATACAAATCGATAACGAAGTGATTGCACAGTATGCCGGCTCAGTGGCAAATGAGTGCTTTGGTGTCGTGGGTATGGCGGGCATCAATGTAAAAGACGGTCTGGTAAAGCTTCTTAAGATGGACAGCATGACAAGGGGGATCGGCGTAAGTGTCGTCAATAACCGGCTGGTTCTGGAGTTTCATGTAATTGTTTCCTATGGGGTAAGTATTCTCGCGGTTTCAGACAATCTGATCAGCAACGTAAAATATAAAGTTGAAGAGTTTACCGGAATCGCAGTAGAAAAAATAAACATCTTTGTGGAAGGTGTACGAGTGATTGATTAAGGAGGAAGGTTATTGTGGGTAACAATACGATCGATGCACGCTTGCTTTCAAAGATGTTTTTGGCAGGTGCAAAAAAATTGGAAGCCGGCAAGGAATGGATTAATGAGTTAAATGTTTTTCCTGTTCCGGACGGTGATACCGGGACTAACATGACATTGACCATTATGGCGGCGGCTAAAGAAGTGGCCGTCATGGAAAATGCCGACATGCTTACAGTATGCAAGGCCATATCTTCGGGCTCCCTGCGGGGTGCCAGAGGCAATTCGGGCGTCATCCTGTCCCAGCTGTTCAGAGGCTTTACTAAGGTTGCCAGGGAACATGACGAACTCACCATCCCGATTTTGGCGGATGCTTTTGACAAAGCCGTGGAAACAGCTTATAAAGCGGTTATGAAGCCCAAAGAGGGGACAATATTGACCGTGTCCAGGGGTGGGGCAGAAAAAGCAAGAGCTCTTATGGAAGAAGGCATTGAGGATATGGGGCGCTTCTTTGAAGAGATCATCAAGTATTCGGAAGAAGTCTTGAGTAAAACCCCGGATATGCTGCCGGTTCTCAAGCAGGCTGGCGTTGTTGACTCTGGCGGTCAAGGGCTGCTGGAGGTCATGAAAGGCGCTTATGACATCTTTCTTGGCAAAGAGCTTGATCTCACTATTTCCGAAGCAAAGCCGGCCATCACTTCACAAAGCTTGGATGCGCAGGCGGACATGGACATCAAATTTGGTTATTGTACCGAATTTATCATTATGCTGACCAGGAATTTTAATATTAAACAGGAGATGGATTTTAAAGCCTATCTGGAATCCATCGGTGATTCGATTGTCGTTGTGACCGACGATGATGTGGTCAAAGTACATGTGCATACCAATGACCCCGGCCTGGCCATCCAGAAGTCGTTAAAATACGGGGCGCTGTCAAACATAAAAATAGACAACATGCGCCTAGAACATCAGGAAACGCTGTTTAAGAAGGCCAAGGATAACCTTGCCATAGCACCTGATAAGCCGGAAGCCGCCGTTCCGGCGGCCGACCTGCCCCGCAAGGAGGTCGGGTTTATCGCGGTATCGGCGGGTGCCGGTATCAATGACATTTTCACCGGCTTGGGAATTGACTGTCTGATTGAAGGCGGCCAGACCATGAATCCCAGTACCGAGGACATGATGAATGCAATCAGCCGTGTCAATGCGGATCACATTTATATCCTCCCCAATAATAAGAACATCATCTTGGCCGCCAATCAGGCCAAAATGCTGGTAAAAGATAAAAATGTCATTGTACTGCCGACTAAGACAGTGCCACAGGGCATTACGGCAGTCATTAACTATGTGGCTGATCTTGGCATTGAAGAAAATACCCAGAATATGAACGAGGAGATCGCCAAGGTAAAGACCGGCCAGGTCACCTATGCAATACGTGACACCACCATAGAGGATAAGGAAATCAAACAAGGCGATTATATGGGCATCGGCGATGCCGGCATCCTGTCCGTTGGTCGTGACGTGGCGGAAGTGACGTATCAGATGATAACGGAGATTGCCAGCGATGCCAATGAATTGATCAGTATTTACTACGGGGAAGAGATTGCCGAGGCGGATGCCGAGAAGATGAAACAGAAAGTGGCGGAAAACTTCCCTTCACATGATGTTGAGCTGCAGTTTGGCGGGCAGCCGATTTATTACTATATTGTTTCGGTTGAATAGTGCTTGGGTCATCGTCATATAGGTGCTCGGTCATAGGTGCTCGGTCATAGGTGCTCGGCATAGGTGCTCGGTCATCGTCATATTGCCCAAGCATCATCAGCTCCGGTGACGGCTCCCGAAAATAAGTGCATCTAAGTTTCTCACCCTGAGTGACGGCGGCTTCCGCTACCGGCGTTCAAGCGCCATCCATGGCGCGTGAAGCCTTGGTCGGACATCCATGTCCGGCCATAGCTAGGCTTACTTGACGTGAGAAGCTAAGATGCACTAATTTTCTCACGCAAGTCACCGGAGCTGATGATGCCTGGGCAATATGACGATTCGGGATTCCAACTGGATGTTTTGAAAAGATTACTGGGCAGGATTCTTTAAACATCTTGGCCGGCGAAGAGACAGGCGGAAAGTGTTTGCATTTTTCTGGACAAAGGTTGGAGCATTGTTTGAGCGAAGCGAGTTTGCTCCGTCCTTTGGCTAGAAAAATGCAAATCATCTTTCTGACTGGCGGAGTGATGGGGAACGTTATGGGGATGTTATGGGTAGTGATATGGATATTAGAGAGATTAAAGGGATTGGTGACAAAACAGCGGGGTTGTTTCATAGATTAGGTATATATTATGCTCAGGATGTGCTGCGACATTATCCTAGGGATTATGATGCCTTTGGAAAGGCGGTTCGGATTGCGGAGGTTAAGGTTGGGGAGATTAACAGCGTGGGCGGAACTGTGGCGGGGACGGTGCAAAAGAAAAAAGTCAGGAATCTGACTATCGTAAATGTAAGGGTCTGCGATGAGAGCGGTAGCTTGATGCTGACCTTTTTTAATATGCCGTATTTGGTTAAGATGTTTAAGACCGGGGGCGTCTATGTTTTCCGGGGCCGGGTGCAGGGGCGGGACGGCGCGTTGTTTATGGAGCAGGCGAAGATTTTTAAGCCGGCGGAGTATGATATGCTGGAGGGATGTCTTTTGCCTAGGTACCCGCTTACCGCCGGGCTTACTAATAATATGGTCATGAAAGCTGTGAAGCAGCTTCTGAATATTACGTCGCTGACGGAAGAACGGCTGCCGGAGGCGATGCGGCAGCGATATCATTTGGCGGATTACCGACGGGCGGTGGAAGATATTCATTTTCCCGGGCGGGCGGAAGCGGTGTACCGGGCCAGAAGAAGGCTGGTTTTTGATGAGTTTTTACTGTTTATTGTGGCTGTGCGCCGGATGAAGGAGCAGGTCGAGGCGGCGGAAAGCACGGCGGTTATGCTGGAAGTGGCGGATACGGAGCGGCTTTTGGAAGCCTTGCCGTACCGGCTGACCGAGGCGCAGCGGCGGACATGGAGGGAAGTTAAGGGTGACTTGACTGGTCAATACGTGATGAACCGGTTGATTCAGGGCGATGTGGGTTCGGGTAAGACGATTATTGCCTTCCTTGCCTTGTTGATGTGTGTCGGCAACGGCTATCAGGGAGCTATGATGGCACCGACGGAAGTCTTGGCCGCGCAGCATTTTAGTATGGTACAGGATATGTGTGAAAGATACGGGCTGCCGCTTAAGCCGGTCCTCTTGACCGGTTCCATGGGTGCAGCTTCCAAAAAAGAAGCGTATGCCCGGATAAAAGACGGGCATGCTAACCTTGTGCTGGGGACACATGCCTTGATTCAGGAAAAGGTGGAATACAAGAACCTGGCTTTAGTAATTACCGACGAACAGCACCGTTTCGGCGTCCGCCAGCGGGAAAGCCTGGCAGGAAAAGGGGAAAAGGTTCATGTCCTAGTCATGAGCGCCACGCCGATTCCCCGGACACTGGCGATTATAATGTATGGCGATCTGCATGTTTCGGTCATTGATGAACTGCCGGCCAACCGGCTGGCAATTAAAAACTGTGTGGTTGACACACATTACCGGGAGACTGCATATAAATTTATTATTGGGGAAGTCTCGAAAGGTCGTCAGGCTTATGTTATTTGCCCGATGGTGGAAGAGGGAGAACTGGAAGGCGTGGAAAATGTAGCCGATTACACCGAGAAATTAAGGAACCGCCTGCCGGGAAACATCCAGCTGGCTTCCTTGCACGGAAAAATGCGGCCGGCGGAAAAAAATCGTATTATGGAAGAGTTTGCGGCACATAATATAGATGTTCTTGTGGCGACTACCGTGATTGAGGTGGGGATAAATGTACCTAATGCTACCGTGATGATGGTGGAAAATGCCGAGCGTTTCGGACTGGCGCAGTTACATCAGTTAAGGGGCCGGGTCGGCCGGGGGGCACATCAGTCCTACTGTATTTTTGTCAGCGGTTCGGAACGCGAGGATGTCATGAAACGGCTTGAGATACTGGGTCAGTCCAACGACGGATTCTTTATTGCCGGTGAAGACCTGCGGCTGAGGGGGCCGGGCGATCTGTTCGGTATCCGGCAGAGCGGGATCATGACCTTTAAAATAGGCGATATTTACCAAGATGCCGATATTCTGAAAGAAGCGGCCGAAGCAGCGGATCAGCTGCTCCGGGATGACCCGTTACTGGAGCAGGCGGATAACCAGCAGCTAGAAAAATATATTGAAGAGGGTCTGTGGAATTTTGTTGACTTTAGAACCATCTGACAGTAAGATATTAATTGAAATATTGGAAAGGTAAGATCATTATGGCCAAAATCGCGATTGTAACCGACAGCAACAGCGGAATAACACAGAAACAAGGGGAAGAAATGGGCGTATTTGTGCTGCCGATGCCGTTTATGATAAATGAAGAGACTTTTTTTGAAGATATATCCCTTTCGCAGGAAGATTTCTATAGCAAACTGAAATCAGGCGCCGATGTCGTGACAAGCCAGCCGTCTCCGGCTAGTGTGAAAAAGACATGGGACGGCATCCTGTCTGCTTATGATGAGATTGTACATATTCCCATGAGCAGTGGGCTTTCCGGTTCCTGTGAGAACGCGTCGTTGCTGGCCAAGGAATATGGCGGCCGGGTTCAGGTGGTTGATAATCTGCGGATTTCCGTAGTACAGGAACAGTCGGTCAGGGATGCCCGGCAGCTGATTGGGGCGGGTAAAAATGCGGCTCAGATCAAGGATATCCTTGAGGCGGACAAATACAACTGCAGTATCTATATCATGCTGGATACGCTGTTCTATCTGAAAAAGGGCGGGCGTATCACGCCGACGGCGGCGATGCTGGGCACGGTACTGAAAATCAAGCCGGTATTGCAGATCCAAGGCGATAAGCTGGACGCTTTTGCCAAAGCACGTACTGTTAAGCAAGGCAAGAATATTATGATCAATGCCATTTCCAACGACATGCAGAACCGTTTCGGCGGCATCAGCGCCGAGACGGTGCGGCTTCATATTGCCCACACGGAAAGAAAGGCGGAAGCCGAGCAGCTGGGAACCGAGCTGGCCGGCATCTTTCCCGGGATAGACATCAACATCGACCGGCTGTCATTAAGCGTCGCCTGCCATATCGGCCCCGGGGCGCTGGCGGTTGCCTGCAGCAAGAAGATGGATATTAAGGAAACATTATAAACATTACAAATCGGGAAAGAGGTTTTAGGCATGGCTTCAGCAGTCCATAATTATGATGCTTCCAGTATTACCGTGCTGGAAGGGCTTGAGGCGGTACGGAAACGTCCGGGGATGTACATCGGCAGCGTTTCTACCAGAGGTTTGAATCATCTGATCTATGAAATCGTAGATAATGCCGTGGACGAGCATCTGGCCGGGTACTGCTCACTGATCCGTGTGACCCTGGAAGCGGACGGCTCCGCCACCATAGAAGATAACGGCAGAGGGATTCCGGTAGGAATGCACGAAAAAGGCGTCAGCGCCGAGCGGCTGGTCTTCACCACCCTGCACGCCGGCGGCAAATTTGACAACAGTGCCTATAAGACCAGCGGCGGTCTCCACGGGGTGGGTTCGTCGGTGGTAAATGCGTTATCCGCCTATCTGACCGTCAAGGTAAAGAACGGCGGTTTTATCTATGAGGACCGCTATGAAAGGGGCAACCCCACCATTGAACTGGCCGACGGCCTGCTGCCGGTGATCGGGAAGAGCCGGGAAACCGGGACGGCCATTAACTTTTTGCCGGACGACACGATCTTCGATAAGACCCGTTTCCGGGAAGAGGATGTCAAGAGCCGTCTTCATGAGACGGCTTATCTCAATCCGGAGCTGACGATAGTGTTTGCGGACAAGCGCAAGGAGGAGCTCGAAGTCATTGAGTTCCATGAGCCCGAAGGGATAGTCGGGTTTATCAAGGATATGAATAAGTCTAAAGAAGCAGTTCATGATATTATTTATTACTGCGGCGAAAGTGAAGGCATCACCGTGGAAGCGGCCTTTCAGTACGTCAATGAGTTTCACGAAAATGTCCTGGGCTTTTGTAACAACATCTATAACGCCGAAGGCGGTACCCATCTTACCGGCTTCAAGGCCACCTTTACCAATATCGTCAACAGCTATGCGCGTGAACTGAATATTCTAAAAGATAAAGACGCCAATTTCACCGGTGCGGATGTCCGCAACGGCATGATGGCCGTGATTTCCCTCAAACATCCCGATCCCCGCTTTGAAGGCCAGACGAAAACCAAGCTGGACAACCAGGATGCCGCCAAAGTGGTCGGCAAGATCACCGGCGACGAGATCGGCCGGTATTTTGATCGTAACCTGGAGACCCTTAAGAACATTATCGGCTGCGCCGAGAAGGCGGCCAAGATCCGTAAAACCGAGGAAAAAGCCAAGACCAACATGCTTACCAAGCAAAAGTTCTCTTTTGATTCCAATGGCAAGCTGGCCAACTGTGAATCCAAAGATGCCGCCCGGTGTGAGATTTTTATCGTGGAAGGCGACTCGGCCGGCGGCAGTGCCAAAACCGCCCGGAACCGTAACTTCCAAGCAATCCTGCCGATCCGCGGCAAGATCCTGAATGTGGAAAAGGCCAGCATCGACAAAGTCCTTGCCAATGCGGAAATCAAGACCATGATCAATGCTTTCGGCTGCGGTTTCTCAGAAGGCTATGGAAATGATTTCGACATCACCAGGCTGCGCTATCACAAGATCATCATCATGGCCGATGCCGACGTGGACGGTGCCCATATCTCGACGCTGCTGCTGACCTTATTTTACCGTTTCATGCCGCAGCTGATCTTTGAAGGCCATGTGTATATAGCCATGCCGCCGTTATATAAAGCCATGCCGTCGAAAGGCGCGGAAGAATACCTCTACGACGACAAGGCCCTGGACAAGTACCGCAAAAGGCATAAAGGCCCTTTTACGCTGCAAAGATATAAGGGGCTTGGCGAAATGGATGCCGACCAGCTATGGGAGACGACTTTAAATCCGGAGACCAGGATGCTGAAGCTGGTGGAGATCGAGGATGCCCGCATGGCCTCCGAAGTGACGGAGATGCTGATGGGGACGGAAGTCCCGCCGCGGAAAGCCTTTATTTACCACCATGCCGATGATGCGGAGCTGGATATTTAGATTTAGGAATAATTCGATATTTCAGGCAGAATACGATATGGAAGCGGAGAATTGATATATGGATGACAGGATCATCAAAACAGAATATTCCGACGTAATGCAGAAATCATATATTGATTACGCCATGAGTGTCATTATAGCCCGGGCGCTGCCGGATGTCCGGGACGGACTCAAGCCGGTGCAGCGGCGGACCCTTTATGATATGTATGAACTGGGCATCCGTTATGACCGGCCTTACCGCAAAAGCGCCCGTATAGTCGGCGACACCATGGGTAAATACCATCCCCACGGCGACAGTTCAATATATGATTCCCTAGTCGTGATGACGCAGGACTTCAAAAAGGGGCTGCCGCTGATCGACGGCCACGGTAATTTCGGCAACATTGAGGGCGACGGAGCCGCCGCCATGCGTTATACCGAGGCCAGGCTGGAACAGGTCACCCAGCTGGCGCTCTTGGCGGACCTAGATAAAAATGTCGTGGACTTTGTCCCTAACTTCGACGAGACGGAAAAAGAACCGGCTGTCCTGCCGGCCCGTTTCCCCAACCTGCTGGTCAACGGCGCCGAGGGGATCGCCGTAGGAATGGCAACCAGCATACCGCCCCACAATCTGGCCGAAGTCATCGACGCCACCAAGGCCTATATGCTTAATGAAAACATCGGCACCAAAGAGCTGATGAATTACATTAAGGGGCCTGATTTTCCGACCGGCGGCATCGTAATCAATAAAGACGATCTAGCCGAGATCTATGAAACCGGTTCCGGCAAGATCAAAATCCGCGGTAAAGTGGAAATAGAGCGCGGCAAAAACGGCAAGACCAACCTAGTGGTCACGGAAATCCCTTATCCGATGATCGGTGCCAACATTGCCAAATTCCTGTCCGACGTAGCGTCCTTATATGAAACCAAAAGAACCCAGGACATCGTGGATATTTCCAACCAGACGTCCAAGGAAGGCATCCGTATCGTGATCGAGCTGCGGAAAGATGCCGATATCGATAACTTTACCAACCTCCTCTATAAGAGGACGCGGCTGGAGGATACCTTCGGCGTCAATATGCTGGCGATTGCGAAGGGACGTCCCGAAACCATGGGCATCAAGGCGGTCATCCGGGAGAATGTGGCCTTCCAGTATGAAGTCGCCAGAAGAAAATATACCACCCTGCTGGAAAAAGAACTAGAAAAAAAGGAAATCCAAGAAGGCCTGATCCGGGCCTGCAATGTCATTGACCTGATTATTGAGATCCTGCGCGGCTCCAAAGACCGTAATATGGCCAAGGCCTGTCTGGTGGAGGGCAAGATCGACGGCATCAAGTTCCGTTCCAAAGAATCCAAGATCATGGCGACTCAGCTCAGCTTCAGCGAAAAGCAGGCCAACGCCATCTTGGAAATGCGTCTCTACCGCCTGATCGGACTGGAAATCGAGGCGCTGATCAACGAACATGAGGAAACCATTGCCAATATCTACCGTTATGAAGATATCCTGGACAGAAAAGACGCCATGATCCAGGTCCTGATCAACGAACTGGATGAAATCAAGAAAAAGTTCGGCCGTCCGCGGCGGACGGTCATCGAAAACCGGGCGGAAGCCGTCTATGAAGAGAAAAAAATCGAAGAAATGGAGATCATGTTCCTGATGGACCGCTTCGGCTATGCCAAGACGATCGACATGCCCACCTATGAAAGGAACAAGGAAGCTGCCGATAGTGAAAACAAATACGTCCTGACCTGTAAAAACACCGGCCGTATCGGTATCTTTACCAACACCGGCCAATTATATACCATTAAGGTCTTGGATCTGCCCTTCGGCAAATTCCGTGATAAGGGCATCCCGATTGATAATGTCAGCAACTATAACTCCGAAAAAGAAACCATCGTCTGCGTGACTAGCCAGACCAGCCTGAACCTTTACCGCCTATTGTTCGTAACCCGCCTGTCCATGATGAAGGTGGTGGACGGCGGTGAGTTTGACGTCACCAAACGTACCGTGGCGGCCACGAAGCTGATGGAGGGTGATGAGGTCATCGATGTGGCGATTCTCGACGAGCAGCGCAACATCGTGCTCCAGTCCGCCGCCGGATTTTTCCTGCGCTTTCCGGTCGAAGAAATCCCCGAAAAGAAAAGAGGGGCGGTCGGCGTCAGGGGTATGCGGCTGAATCCCGGCGACACGGTTGATGCCGTATACTATACCCGCAACACGGCAGAGACGGTAATTGATTATAACGGAAAATCCATGGAACTCAACCGCTTAAAACTGGGCAAGCGTGATTCCCGTGGAGTTAAGGTACGCAAATAAACAGGGAAGATACATGGGAACAAACATGAGAGTAATAGCGGGGAGTGCCCGAAGCCTTAAGCTGGTCACACCGGTGGGAACCGATACTAGGCCTACGACTGACCGGATAAAAGAAACTTTATTTAACATGATCCAGGCACAGATACCCGACAGTGTGGTAATCGACCTGTTCGCCGGCAGCGGAGCCTTGGGCATCGAAGCCCTTAGCCGCGGTGCCGCCCATGCCTATTTCGTGGAGAATAACACGGCGGCGCATCAATGCATCCGGGAAAACCTCCGCTTCACCGCCTTAACGGACAAAGCTACTGTCTTAAGGCAAGATGTAACAGCTGCCCTGACGATGATTCAAGAAAGCCAAGTGGATCTGATATTCATCGACCCGCCTTATCAAAAAGGCTATGAAGAAAAGATACTGGGCCAGCTTTCTAAAATGGATTATGTCAACAGCGATACCCTCATCGTATTAGAAGCTGCCAGACAGTTTCCGGCCGTGACGGATTGCCTGCCGCCGGAACTGATCGTAGTCAGAGAAAAAGTGTATAAAACAAACCGCCATCTTTTTATAAAACGAGTAAATGAACCGCCACATTAAGATATCCAAAAGATAAGTGCTAAGGGCCGCCGGCTCATAAAGACAAATCATATACAAGGAGAAACTCATGAAAAAAGCGATCTACCCGGGCAGTTTTGACCCGCTGACTTTAGGCCATATGGATGTCATCACCCGTGCGGCGGGCATGTTTGACCATATTATCGTAAGTGTGCTGAACAATAACGAAAAGAGTCCATTGTTTTCCGTGGAAGAACGTGTTAATATATTAAAAGAAGAGACCCGGCAAATGCCTAACGTAACGATAGATTCATTCAGCGGCCTGTTGATCAACTATGCCCAGAAGAAAGATGTCCACGTTATCATCCGTGGCTTGCGTGCCATAACGGACTTTGAATACGAACTACAGATGGCACAGACCAACCGGATCTTATCGAACGGAAAAATAGACACGGTGTTTTTAACGACCAGTCTGGAATACGCCTATCTCAGCTCCTCCAGTGTCAGACAGATTGCCAGCTTTGACGGCGATATATCAATGTGTGTTCCGCCATTGGTGGCAGGTGCGGTATATAGAAAATATGGCTTGAGGCAGCAGGACGATAAATAATTGATGCGGGAGGGAAGATCATGAGCAGCAGAATCGAGCAGTTGATTGATGAAATCGAGGAATATATAGAGGGCTGTAAATACCAGCCATTGTCCAATACGAAAATAATAGTCAACAAAGAAGAAATAGATGAGCTGATCCGGGAGCTCCGGATGAAGACCCCGGATGAGATAAAAAGGTACCAGAAGATCATTACCAATAAAGAGGCTATCCTGAACGATGCGCGGAATAAAGCCAAGACCTTGATCGATGAAGCCACCGTACATACCAATGAACTGATCAGCGAGCATGAGATCATGCAACAGGCCTATGCCCAGGCGCATGAAGTGGTAACGCTGGCAACGAGTCAGGCTCAGGAGATACTGGATACCGCAACCATGGAAGCCAATAATGTCCGGACCGCCGCCATGCAGTATACCGATGAGATTCTGGCCAATCTGGAAACCTTGCTGAACCAGACGTTAAATACCACGACATCACATTATGACAGCTTTATCGGCAACCTAGGCAATTATCTGGACATTGTAAGGACCAACCGCATGGAATTAAATCCTCCCGAAGCAGAACTGCTGGATGAAGCCTCGATGGCGGCGATCCCCGATGAGGACGATATGGTGCCGGCAGCACTGAATATTATGTAATATATGTCACATAGCGAGTAGATTAGCCGTGCTCCCCCTATGATAAACGATGAAAATGATCGTCAACAGTCATAAGGGGAGCATGTGTAAGTATAAGGGGTAAATAGCAGATTGATAGGAAAAGTGTCAAACCGGCCATATTTATTGCCAACAGTCGGAAATACCATGCGCGGTTTAGTGAAAATAATCGGAAGTACCATGCTCGGTCTATGCCTTATGCTGGCCTTCTACGTTCCTTTAGTTCGGGCGGACGAGCCGGTTATAATTGTGATTGATCCTGGGCATGGCGGCGAAAACCTCGGTGCCGAATACCGCGAGTATACCGAAAAATACATGAATATGGCAGTAGCCAGAGCCATGAAAGAAGAACTGGAAAAATACGAAGGCGTCACCGTTTACTTGACCCATGAATCAGCGGATGTGGAAATGGAACTGATCGAAAGGGCGGAATTTGCCAAGGACAAAAACGCGGATATTCTGTTTAGCCTGCATTTTAATATGTCGCAATGGCACAATTATTATGGCGCCGAGGTTTGGATATCGGCTTTTGACCAATACTATGCCCAAGGTCATGCTTTTGCCCAGATTGAAATGGACATGCTGACTGACTTAGGGCTCTATTCCCGTGGCATCAAGACCAGATTGAATGACAGCGGAGAAGATTACTACGGTATTATCAGAGAAAGCCGGGAACTGGGCGTCAATGCCATTTTGATCGAGCATTGCCATCTGGATCAGGGACAAGATCATCCGTTTTATGCCCGTGATGCGGCTCAGCTGAAAGAATTCGGGCGGCTGGATGCCACGGCGGCGGCAAAGTATTTCCGGCTCCGTTCCGAAGAACTGGGAGCTGACTACAGCGACTATCCGGTTCCGGAGGTTGCGGTTCCGGTGTCGGCCGTGAAACCGGATCTCTCCCCGCCTGATGTCTGCGACCTGCAAATGGACCATCTGGATGAAACTGCCGGCGAAGCGTCATTTACGCTTACTTCCCAAGATTATGACAGCCGGATATTGTATTATTCATACAGCCTTGACGGCGGGCAGAGCTATGTGCCGCTTATACCGTTTCCGGAGGCGGAAACCACCATCTCTTTCAAAGTCATGCTCCCTTTTGAGCAGAACCTGTTGATCTGTGTCGAAGCCCATAATGCCTTTGATCAGGTTACCGTAAGTAACATGATAGAGATATCGGCACTTCCCGATATAATGAATGTTGATGAAGAAGCGGAAACGGAAATAGATAAAACGGATGAAAGCAATATAGATATAGATCCAGATACCGGAGCCGATTTAGGGGACGACGGGACGGAGGCAGATAAGCAAGCGGATATCAATACTGAAGCTAAGATAACAGCAAAAGACCGGAGCGATACAAAACTGAAGGAGCAGTCTTTGGATGAACTTGCCGCTGAACTCCATGCCAGCAAGGAACAGCTCGGCCGTGACACATATGTTTTCTTTATAATAATAATCATAATCAGCCTTATGTTTCTGGTATTAATGATATTAGTGGCCAGAATTATTATGGCGCGAAAGATATATAAAAATCAAAGCAGCAGAAAAAAGCGAAGAAAAGATACGACCGGTAACAAAAGCAAGCAAAATGATCAGTGATCTTACCGTTAGACAAACATCAAATAGTAGCACCCGGTTATCATTGTGATGATGAGCTTATGGACAAGATAGGAACGGAAGGAAAGATCGGTATTTCTGATACAGCTGTTAGTCTGCGCCAGACAGGACAGGCCGCCAAAGGATAAAAGGATCAGGGCTCCATATGGATGGCTGTGGCCGACAGCCTGGATGCCGCCGGTAATCTCCAGAAAACAGCTGAAAATAGCGTTAAAACGGTTTTTTTTCATTAATATAAAGGGAATGATATTAAGCAGATTAAAGAATATCATATATCCGCCCAAGCGAGTAATGCCTTCCATACCGGCGATCACGGATTCATCCAGTGCCGCCGTCAGCCCCATTGCGGGCACTTCTTTTCCAGGCGCCCTTACCGTAGGCGCCAGATAATTCCGGTAAACCGTAAAACGCAAAATGATGCCATAGATAAGCGGCAGCCCGTACATGCCGAAAAGATATGGCAGGCTCCCTTTAAGCGACAATGCCGGAAAGGCAAAGCCTAGGAAGTAGACAGGGCCGATGTTATTGCAGAAAGCCAGCAGGTAAGTCGCTTCCGGCTTACTGATCATTCTCCGCTCATATAGATCGGCCACTGCGCGGGCACCCATCGGAAAACCGCATAGAAAACCGACAACAATAGCATAAAGCAAAGTAGGGCGTAGACGCAATAAAGGCTTAAGCAGCGGACGTATCAGAAAAACGATTTTATCCGTCAGCTTCATCCGGATCATCATACCGGATAGAATCATAAAAGGAAGCAGGGAAGGAACCATTTTCTGGAACCACAGATTCAGTCCTGAGAGGGCAAATACGACACATTCGGAGGGATAGAGCAGGAGCAGGGCCGATATCAATAAAAATAAAGCTGTATATACTGTTTTCTTCATCATCAGCTCTTTCAGACATCCTGTTAACTTATGTGTATGCTGCCCGTGATCCCGTTATTCAATTCGCGATTGATTTATCTGATTAATCATGGTATGCTTTTCTGGATAAATCGAACAGGCCTAGCAATTTATAGATAGGGCAGGAAGGTTATGAACATGCTGAAAGACATCGAGGCCCTGATTTTTGATCTGGACGGTACCTTGGTAGATTCCATGTGGATCTGGAAGGAAATAGACCGGGAATATCTGCGGCAGTTTGATATTGAGACACCTGACGATATCCAATTACAGATTGAGGGTAAAGGCTTCACCGAAACTGCTAGTTATTTTAAAGAGCGTTTTCTGATCCCCGATGATGTAGAAACAATCAAAAGGCATTGGAATGAACTGGCTTGGGAAAAGTATAGCACACAGGTGCCGATGAAGCCCGGAGCGGTTGATTTTCTGCATTATGCCAAGAAAAAAAACCTTAAGATGGGGATTGCTACCAGCAATTCCGTAGAACTGGCCAAAAGAGTGGCGGATGTACACGGCCTGCACGATTTTTTTGCGGTCATCAAGACATCATGCGATGTAAAGCGGGGGAAACCGGCTCCGGATGTTTATCAGATGGTAGCCAGCGAGCTTCGGGCTGACCCGGAACGCTGTCTGGTATTTGAAGACATTATTCCGGGGATTATGGCCGGCAAGGCGGCCGGAATGACGGTATGCGGCGTGGATGACGAATACTCCGTTTCACAGCGGGAAGAAAAAATCCGGCTATGTGATTATTATATCCGCCATTATGATGAGATACCGCGTATTTAAAAACTAGGAATTAGCATACGGAGGATAAATGAAGAAAAGAGAGAAAATCCGTAAAGGAGATTTTGGCTATATTGCTTATACAAGGAAAACAGCCATATTGCAGGCAGTGATTCTTTATGGTTTATCCTTAAGTATTCTGTTGGCAGGGTATTTCTATAATGGCAGGAGCATCCGGAATATTCTCACCATCGTGGCGGTATTAGGATTTCTGCCGGCATCGAAAAGTATGGTAAGTGCCATAATGTTCTTGAAGGCTAAAGGCTGCTCGGCAGTCTTAAGGGCTAGGATCATAGAAAGCGGTGAAAATTTTCACCATTACTATGATTTTTATTTTACCTCATATGAGAGGAATTATCAGATCAGCCATATGATGTTGATGAACCAGCTGTTAATCGGGTTCTCAGAAGCTAACCAGTGTGATTGCCAGGAGTGTGAGAAGCATTTGAAAACCTATCTTAAGCAGCAAGACTTAAAGGATATTGAGGTGAAGATATTTCGTGATCCTGATGAATATTGTGAACGGATTGCTGAACTTCATTATCAGTACGACCCGCAGAACGATACGGCCAACAGCCCAGATCGGGAAGCAAATATTATCAATGTAATGAAAGCCATATCATTATAAGCCATATTATTATAAGCCATATTATTATAAGCCATATTATTATAAGCCATATTATTATAAGCCATATTATTATAAGCCATATCATTATCAAGGTCATCTCATAAAACAACAATATGAAAGCAAGGTTATGCTGGAAAAAGTTATCCTAGAAAGAGAAGCCGGTCAGCGGCTGGACAAGTTTCTGCACAAATTTTTGCCGGAAGCCGGCGACAGTTTTATTTATAAGATGCTGCGCAAGAAAAACATCACTTTAAACGGGAAAAAAGCCGCCGGCAATGAAAAGCTGGCGCTAGGCGATGCGGTCTGCCTGTTTCTATCAGACGAAACCTTGGAAAAGTTTAAAGGTAAATCACAAGTGCTTCCTAGCTATTATGATGCTTACCAGAATTGGGAGCCAATACCGGTTCTATACGAGAACAAGCACATCTTGCTGGTTAACAAGCCGGCGGGAATACTGAGCCAGAAAGCTTGCCCCGGCGATCTCTCCCTAAATGAGTGGCTGGGCGGATATCTGCTGGAACAAGGGCAGATAACCACGGATGAACTGCTTACTTTCCGGCCTTCGGTATGTAACCGGCTGGACCGCAATACCAGCGGCATTGTCATCTGTGCCAAAACGCTGGCCGGAAGCCAGGAGATGAGCCGCCTTCTCAAAGAACGGAAGATTCACAAGTATTACCGGCTTTATGTTAAAGGACAGATATTAAGTGCCGGTGAGCTGAGCGGTGGCCTGAGCAAGAACCGTGAACAGAACAAAGTTAAGGTTGAGTCAATAGGCAAGAGCATCGTGACCCGCTATCAGCCGCTTCAAATCGGTTTTGAACGCACCTTGCTGGAAGTAGAACTGATTACCGGCAAGACCCATCAGATCCGTGCCCATCTGGCTTCTATCGGCCACCCCTTGATCGGTGATTATAAATATGGTGATAAGGATATAAATGATCTCTATAAAAAAAGCTATCAGGTACAAAGCCAGCTGCTCCACGCATACCGGCTGGAATTCCCGGCGATGAGCGGGATATTTAAAGAAATGTCAGGACTGCGTGTAATTGCCGACCTGCCGGCAGTCTTCCGGCGGATTCAGGCATCAGATGAACCGAAAGGGCAATGATATATGGCAACTTGGAATTCCCGCGGCTTAAGAGGCTCCACCTTGGAGGATATGATCAACCGTACCAATGAAAAATACGCGGAAAACGGCCTGGCGCTGATCCAGAAAATCCCGACCCCGATCACCCCCGTCCATATTGACAAGGAAACCCGGCATATTACGCTGGCTTATTTCGAGCAGAAGAGCACGGTGGATTACATCGGGGCGGTTCAGGGAATACCGGTATGCTTTGATGCCAAAGAATGTGGAAGCGATACCTATGCCCTTCAGAATATCCACGAACATCAGGTGAAGTTCATGGAACAGTTCGAAGCGCAGGGAGGCATCGCTTTTTTCCTGATTTTTTATACCCATAAAGATCATTTTTACTATCTGACTTATCAAAGGCTCCGCTTTTTCTGGGAACGTATGTTAGGTGGCGGTAAGAAGAGCTTTCGCTATGATGAACTGGAGCTTCAGTTTGTCTTGCCGAAACAGCATGGGGTTCTGGTTCCTTATCTGGATATGATTCAATTAGATCTGAGTGGGCGGTAGATATACGGCTTTCAAAGCAAACAGCAAGCGCCGTACTTTAGTAATGTGCTTGACGAAACACGTTATCTACTGCTTATGTAGCTTTTTCACCCATTTAAAAACCGTCATTTTGAATGTATAATTATGGATATAAGAATTGCTAATTTGTAAATAAAATCTGCCCACCCCATCTTTGAACGCTACCCAATACTTTATATAGGGCAGTGCCGGTTGGGTGCTGTCCGCAATTTATTTGACAACAAACCTGTGCTATTATATACTACAGTTAATTTAACGCGACACTTCATATTGCACAGAAACGTTAAATGAATTAATAAACCGATAAGACCGGAGGCTTTCCCATGAAAATAAATCTGCTCCATACTCCCGAAGGAGTAAGAGACATATACGGTGCCGAATATGCTAAGAAGCTCTACGTCGAGAGCCTGATCCGCAGACAGTTTGGCCTTTATGGCTATGAAGACATCCAGACCCCGACCTTTGAATTTTTCGATGTGTTTTCCCGCGAAGTAGGCACCACGCCGTCCCGGGAACTATACAAATTCTTTGACAGCGAAGGCAACACCTTGGTTCTCCGTCCCGACTTCACTCCGCCGATGGCCAGATGTGCCGCCAAATACTTCAGTGAGGGTGACATGCCGCTACGTTTCTGCTATCAGGGTAATACCTTTACCAATACTTCCAGCCTACAGGGAAAATTAAAAGAATTGACGGAGATGGGAACCGAACTGATCAATGATGCCGGCGTGGAGGCTGACGGCGAGATTATCGCCTTGGTCATCGAATCGCTTTTAGCGGTGGGCTTGAAAGAATTTCAGATCAGCATCGGTCAGGTGGAATACTTTAAGGGCATGTGCGCCCAGGCCGGTTTGGATGAAGAGACCGAACTGGAACTGCGGGACTTTATCTCCGGCAAAAACATTTTCGGAGCTGATGACCTGCTGGTATCTAAAGGGGTTGACCAACTCCACCGCCATATGCTGATTGGCATCACCGATCTGTTCGGTTCGGCAGAAGTCCTGCAGCCAGCCAAGGAACAGGCTGACAATCAGCGTTCCAAAGATGCCATTAACCGGCTTGATAAGCTTTATGAAGTTCTTGGCGATTATGGCGTTGCACAATACATATCCTTTGATCTGGGAATGTTGAGCCGGTATAATTACTATACCGGGGTCATCTTTAAGGCTTATGCTTATGGCATCGGCGATGTGATCGTCAAGGGCGGCCGCTATGACAACCTGCTTGGCAGATTCGGAAAAACGGCTCCGGCGGTCGGCTCGGTTATCGTAATTGATCATCTGATGTCAGCCCTCACCAGACAGAAAACAGCCATACCTATTGACGAGATTCAGAAGGTCACCTACAATAAAAACAATTATAAAGAAGCCTTGGAAAAAGCCCGGGCCGGCCGCCTTAACGGCAGCAAGGTGGCGCTGCTGCCGGAAGGAGGTCCGCGATGAGGAAGGAGCGTTACCTTACCTTTGCCCTGAGTAAAGGCCGGTTGGCCTATCAGACCCTGGAACTGCTGGAACAGATAGGGATTACCTGCGAAGAAATCAAAGATAAGAATTCCCGTAAACTGATTTTTGTAAATGAAGAGCGGAAACTGCGCTTTTTTCTTGCCAAAGGGCCGGACGTGCCGACCTATGTAGAGCATGGCGCCGCCGATATCGGCGTGGCGGGAAAGGATGTCCTGATGGAGGAAAACCGCCGCGTCTATGAGGTGCTGGATCTGCAGCTGGGAAAGTGCCGGATGTGTGTGTGCGGACCGGCTTCCGCCGCCAAACTGCTAAAACACCATCAGATGATCCGGGTGGCAAGCAAATACCCCAACATTGCAAAAGACTATTTTTATAATAAAAAGCACCAGACCGTCGATATCATCAAGCTGAACGGCTCGGTGGAGCTGGGTCCTATCGTGGAATTAAGCGATGTTATAGTTGATATCGTCGAAACCGGCGGTACTTTGCGCGAGAACGGCCTAGAAGTCCTAGCCGAGATATGCCCGCTGTCCGCCCGCATGATTGTTAATCAGGTAAGCATGCAGATGGAATTTGAACGCATCCGGGGAATCATCAACGACTTACGAACGGTGCTAACGACCGGAATAAATACATAAAATAACGCAATATACACTATGCAACATAAATACA